>DAHVPC010000033.1 GCA_027318475.1 Candidatus Cloacimonadota bacterium
TACCCGGGACCCAGTCTTTGAGATGTCAGATCAGACCCCAGCCCCAAGCACAGATTACATGGAAAATGCAGAGAAAAGACTGGATCCCGGCTCGCCATCCCACTCCGTGGGTCCCCGGCGTCTGGGATGACACCGAGGGAAAAGACTGGATCCCGGCTCGCCATCCCACTCCGTGGGTCCCCGGCGTCCGGGATGACACATCGTTATCCGCCAGCCCCACTGCTGTCATCCCGGGAACACGGAGTGTTACCCGGGACCCAGTCTTTGAGATGTCAGATCAGACCCCAGCCCCAAGCACAGATTACATGGAAAATGCAGAGAAAAAACTGGATCCCGGCTCGCCTCCCACTCCGTGGGTCCCCGGCGTCCGGGATGACACCGAGGGAAAAGACTGGATCCCGGCTCGCCATCCCACTCCGTGGGTCCCCGGCGTCCGGGCCGCTGATCAGTTGTCGTCCGGTTCGTCCGGGGCTGCCTTGTCCTCTTGCAGAGAGTCGTAGGTATAGGTGAAATCGTGGGTTCCGGCTTTGACCAGGTTCTTCATTTTATCGGCGATCAGTTCCATGGCGTCGAGGTAGTCGATTGTGTTGAGGCCTCCCACGGGATCGCATTCAGCCTGCTGGATCTGGAGCAGGATCTTTTCGCGGAGGTTGTGGTGCTGTTCGTTGATGCGGCCTTCCAGTTCGATGATCTTATACACGTAGAGGGGTTTGAGTTCCTCGAGGTAATCGATGGAGAGGTCGAGCATATCCAGCACCTTGGTGTGCAGATCCTGGATCATGGCTACAAATTCCGGCTGGAGCGGATTTTTCTGCGTGGGAACCTGGGTATTGAGGATGCGGTTGATTTCCTCGGAGAAATCACCCATTTTCTCGATGTCGTTCACGGTGTGCAGCAGCGCGGGGATCTTGAGGATGATGGTTTCGGCGTTGGTACGTTCGTTCACCGCCACCAGATAGCGCGTGATTTCCCTCTGCAAATGGTCGATGGCGGCCTCGATCTTGTTGACGCGGTCCTGTTTGCGGTAGTTGTGGTCGCGGAACGCTTCAAAAGAAACCATGAGGCTCATGCGCACGAGGCGGAGCATTTCGCGCATCTCCTTGAGGGACTGGTCGATAGCCAGATAGGAATCGCCGATCAGCCGGTAGTTCAAATGCTTCGGTTCGCCCAAGGAGATCGGGTCAACGGAGTCTTTGGGAATGGCCCGGATCGCTATCCTGGCCAGGAAGCCGGCCAAAGGCAGCATCACGACCGTATTCAGCAGATTGAAAAAAGTGTGGGCGTTGGCAACGTGGCGGGCCATGTTTTCGCCAGCGTAAACGTTGCCGGGAGTGATGGAGTTAATCAAAGCCTTGTACAGGCCCAGGTAGGTGAGGATAGTGAAAATGATGGTCCCGAAAACATTGAACATCGTGTGCACCATGGCGACCCGCTTGGCGGAACTATTGGCTCCGAGCGCTGCCAGCCAGGCTGTGATCGTGGTTCCGATGTTGTCGCCGAAAACCAGGTAGATGGCGCCTTCAAAGGGAATCAGGCCTGTGTTGGCCAGCACAATGACGATACCCACGGAGGCGGAGGAACTTTGGATGATCATGGTAAAAAGGGTTCCCGCCAGGATCGCCAGCAAAGGATAATCGGCGGAGCGAGCCAGAATATCCCGGGCGAACTGCGAGGATTTTAACACCGAGACCGCGCCCCCCATCACATTCAGGCCCACAAAGAGCAGGCCGAAACCCAGCAGGATCTGGCTCCAATGCTCCATTTTGCGGCTGCGCTTGAGGAAAATGCCCAGCACGCCCAAAGCCACGAACGCGTAGGCAATATCGCCGATGTTGAAGGCGATCAGTTGCGCGGTGACCGTGGTTCCGATATTGGCGCCCATAACCACGCCCACGGCTTGCTGCAAGGTCATGATCCCGGAATTGACCAGTCCCACCAGCATCACGGTGACCGCGGAACTGCTTTGAATGACGCCGGTGATCCCGATACCGACCAACACTCCCTTGAACGGGGTGCTGGTGATCTTTTTAAGGATCCGCCGGAGTTCTGTGCCTGCCACGGCCTGCAGGTTGTCGCTCATCTTGGTCATGCCAAAGATGAACAGCGCCAGGCCGCCCAGAAGGTTCAGGACATCCAATAAGGTCATAAGTTCAACTACATCCTTTTCCGAGTTGGCGAGATGATTTCCCGGACTGGATTTTGGTCAAGGACAATTTGACTCCCCCTGGCAGATCTGGAAGCCTTAGCCAGCCAGCAAGCCAGCAATCAGCCCGCGATTTGTGTCCCTGAGTTCGCCCGCTACGTGTTGAGCGGCGCGCTGGTGCAGCGCACGGCGTTGGTCGAAGCGGAGGATGCTGTCGGCAAGGGAGTTTTGCCATTGGTATTCGTGCAGGGGCTGGATATCCTGGTAGGCTGCGACAAACACCTCCGCCAGCGTTTCCATCCGGTCCGCGGAGAATTCGCCAGCCCAGAAAAGCAGAAGATGGGTGAGGTCGTCTTCAGGCTTGGCCAGCCGGGAATCCGAGAAATCCACAAAATGGAATCTCCCGTTCCCAAACAAGATGTTGCGGGGTTGGTTGTCCCAGTGGCAGAGGCAGTCTTGGCCGTTCCGGGTGCTGAGGTGGAAGCTGGCGATGGTCCGCGCGAGCAGGCCAACCGTGCAGGTATCCAGGGGGCAATCCAGATAGGGGAGGCCGTAGACACGTTCCAGCCTGATCCACTCCGGTTCCCGAAAATCCATCAAACGGGGCGTCATCTCCAGGCCCAGTTCATAGACCCCCAGTTCCCGAAAGTAAGCTTCCGGATCGGCGAAGTGCTTGACTACGCTGCCTTCCAGCAGTTCGACCCGGTGGGAAGCCTTGGGCATGCAACCAGGCTCAATCGACGGGGAAACGCCGGATCTCGTTTTTCTCGAAGAGGGGGACGAGGATCTCGTTGGTCAGGCGGTTGTAATAGATGTCCGCCGGGCTGGGAATCCCGCTTTGCCAGATCAGGGTGCGGTTTTGTTCCTGCGGGATCTCGATGATGGATGCCTCACCCCAGGAACTGAAATAGATCCTGCCCAGGTCGTCGATTGTGATCCCATCCAGGTTGTCGTACAGCGTAGTGCGGAAGACGCTGAAATTCTGCTGGTCCAGGTTGTAGGCCAGGACAGGCGAACCAGGCTGGAAACACACGATGAACATTTGGCGGCGGGGATAGTCGTAGACGATGCCGTTGGGCGCCTGCAGAAGCGGGGAGGCGGCGCTGCTTACCTTTTTGGTGGCGGGATCGAGGATGAAGAGTTTGTTCGCGGCTGTATCGGTGATATAGAGCAAGCCGGTGTGATCGGCTGCGATGTCGTTCAGCAGTTTTGCCCCGGGAATGGGTATCGTGGCGGTGATTTGGGCTGTTTTCAGGTCGATCGCCCTGACTTTGTCGTTGTCCGCCACATAAAGCCGGGAAGGAAGCAGGGCCAAACCCCGCGGCTTATCCAGGCCTTGCTTGAGGAACACGCCGTATTTACCGGCGTTATCCAGGCTGAGGATCTTTCCATTGCCGGTATTGGAGATCAGGAACCGCTTGCCGGATTCATCGTAAACGATGCTTTCGGGGTTGTTCAGCCTCGGTTGCGCCAGCAGCCTGAGGGCCACGTATGCCGCGCCCAGCAACAGCGCGATGAGGCAGAGGATGAGGACGCTCCGGGATTTGATTCGGGACATGCTTGCTCCTATTCCTTGTGTTTCCAATTGCAGCCGCCAGGCGTGTCGTTAAGTTCGATGCCCAAGGCGGCAAGGTCGTCCCGGATCGCGTCCGAGAGCGCCCAATTCTTGTTGTTACGGGCTTCCTGCCTGTAGCGGACCAGCAGTTCGATCAGTTGGCGCGAGAGATCCGGGAGCGTGGCTTCTTCCAGGCAAGCCAGGTTTTGGAAAAACCCCAGAACCCCGCCCAATTGCACCAGCAGCAAGGCCGCCTGTTCGCGCTGCGGCCTGGGCAACTGCTCGTTCTTGACGTTGCGGGCAAGGTCGAAGAGCACGGCTATCGCCTTGGCGGAATTGAGATCGTCGTCCATGGCCTGGATGAAGGCCTCTTTCTGCGGAAAATAGGTGTCGTCCGGGATGGCGCTGACGTTCTGGAAGCCGATGCTCTTCAGGGCGGAGTAAAAGTTGTTCACCGCCCGCTCGGATTCCTCGATGATCTCGCGGTTGAAGTCGATCGGGGAGCGGTAGTGCTTGGAAAGGAAGAAGAAACGGACCGCCTCGGCGCTGTGTTCGCGCAGGATGTCGCGCGCCGTGAAGAAGTTCTTCAGGCTCTTGCTCATCTTCTCGCCGTCGATGTTCAAAAAACCGTTGTGGATCCAGTAGTTGGCGAGCGGTTTGCCAGTGAGGGCGCGGGCTTGGGCAAGTTCGTTTTCGTGGTGGGGAAAGATCAGGTCGATGCCTCCGCCGTGGATGTCGAAAGTGTCGCCCAGATATTTGCGGCTCATCACCACGCATTCCGTGTGCCAGCCGGGACGCCCTTCGCCCCAGGGGCTGGGCCACACGGGTTCGCCCGGTTTGCTGTGTTTCCAGAGCGTGAAATCGGCTGGATGGCGTTTCTGGAAATTCTCGTCCACACGGGCCCCAGCCAGCTGGTCCTCGGTTTTCTTGCCAGACAGGCTGCCGTATTCGGGCAACGCGGCAGTGTCGAAACAGACGTCGCCTTCCACCTCGTAGGCGTATCCTTTCTGCACCAATGCGTCGATCAAGGCGATGATCTCGTCCATCACTTCGGTTGCCTTGGGTTGATGCGTGGGCGCTTTGATGCCCAAGGCAGCGCTGTCTTCCAGAAAGGCGCAGCTGTATTTGGCGGCGACTTCACTGAAGGGGATGCCCTCATCGATGGACTGGCCGATGATGCGGTCGTCGATATCGGTGATGTTCTGCACATATTCCACATCATAGCCCCGCCACTCGAAATAACGGCGCAGGACGTCGAAGAAGAGGAAAGCGCGGGCGTTGCCGATATGGAAGTAGTTGTAAACGGTGGGTCCGCAGGCGTAGATTTTCACTTTGCCAGGTGTGAGGGGGACAAACTCCTCTTTGGTTCGGGTGATCTGGTTATAGATCTGCATGGAGGGTTTCCTTAGTTGTAAATTACCAGGCGCTCGGTCTGTTCGGCTTTCTTGCCGGGTTGCGCGGCGCGGATCTTGACGAAATAGGTGTTATTGGCCAGGCGGTCGCCTTTCGCGTCCCTGCCATCCCAAGCCACAGCGTTGAAACCTTGCCGGCCGCTCGCTTTGATAGTGTGGATCTTTTTGCCTGCCACGGTGAAGATGTCCAGGGTCACATCAGCATCCTGCGAAAGCATGAATGTGAAGCTGGCGCTCTTTTGCATCGGATTGGGATAGATCAGGAAGCGGTCGATGGCCAGGTCGCCGCTTTTCTTCACCAGGAAATTGGTGGTGGCCACCGAGGGCTGGTTGAAGTTGTCGAACGCGATCACTTGCAGGGTGTGCGGCCCCTCGGCAAGGTCGCTGAAGGAATAGGTGAGCAGGCCCTGGGTGTGGGAATCCAGGTCGTAGGTGAAATAGTTGGAGGCAGGGATGGGCTGCAGCGAATTGTCCAGGATCAGCAGGATGCTGTGTCCGGAGCTGCCAGTGACGTTGATCCCATTGCTGTCGGAGATCCTGGCATAGAGGGTGGGATTGACCCCCACGCTGTCTCCCGGGCGGAAATCCATGCTGCCCAGATAGATTTTGATTTCCGGGGCGTCAGGATTTTCCGCCATTACGGCCTGGTCGCTGAGCTGGAGAGGATGGTGGTAGTTGACGTAATCCTGCTTCAGAACGGGATCCCAGAGGTAGGACACGATAAGTCCGGTTTCTCCCGTGGTAACGTCATCCGGGACGATGAACTCAGTGTCGTATTGTCCTCCGCTGACGCTGGCGCTGCCTTTGAAGAGCGTGGAACCGCGGTGGCTGACGTGCGTTTGCCAATCCAGGTTGTATTCCGGCTCCGTGTTGAAGACCCTGATCTCGCTGGTCCCGCTATACGCGCTGGGTGCGAAAGAGCCGGATATCTGAGCCGTGTCCCTGGCGTGCAGAACTCCTTCCGGATCCGGATTCACGCTGCCCTGCACCGCCATCAGGCTATCCCTGGCCGGAGGTATCGCTTTCAGCAGAGGGTCGCCCAACAGCACGTAGACGGCATCGTTTTCATTGCTGGAAGATTGGAGTTTGGCTCCCAATATCGAATAACCCAGGGGATTGCGCTTATTGGCAAGGTATTCCATCAGGGTTTGCATCATGGGCGCGTTGAGGTAGGGATTGCTGATCCGGGTTGCGGAGTAAGAGGCAATGGCGCCCAGATTGTTTAACAGCACGGTTTTCTGGCCCAAGCTCTCAAAGCCCCAGTAGTCGAAATGGGACACGCTGCAGGAAGCTGCCAGAAACAGGGGGAGTTTGTCCGGATTCCGGAAACGGCCCATGTCCGAAGCGCCGTTGAAGTAGTCTTCCGCGCCCAGGTTGTCGTAGGCGCCGTGCCCGATGTAGAACCACACCAGGCGCCCTTCATTGATCGCGGAAAGCATGGCGTCCCTGGCCGCGGGTTTGTTTTGATATTCATCGTAGGGGTATTCCCAGGCAAAGATCTTGTCCACCAGGATGCTGGGATGGATGCCGTCGGCGGCTTCCTGGGTCTGGCGGGTATGGAGGTTCTCATAGTAATCCTGGCTGCCGTTGAAAAGGTCGTCGCCCAGCAGGACCATGGAATTGCGCCACCAGCCGCTTTGGGGGTTCCGGTGGTAGCTTTGGAAATTGCCCAGCATGTTGTTCAGTTCGTTTACGCTGCTCACCGGGTAGCGTCCCACCGCCAGTTCCGGAAACGCGGACTGCGTGAGCATGGCGAAGTAGTCTTCAGCGGTGGTGTCGCCCCGCTGATACACAACAACCTTGTTTTTGCCGGCGGCTTGCCCGGAGAAATTGCGCCAGTCGATCGAACCCAGGCCCAGCAAGGTTAGGGAAGTGAGCCGGGGCTCTGGATACTCCTGGAAGGCGTAACGCAGGAATTGGCGCAAGGCCGCGGGATCCGGATGCCCGCCGTTGAATTGGTTGAAGATCTCGCTCTGTTTTACCACCAGGCTGTGTTTGCCCAGGTCCTGCCAATACATGTCGGCCAGGCTTTGCGCCTGCGTGGCGAACTCGTCGGCAGTGATGATCACGTTGTCGGTCTGCGGGGGATTGACCGTCAGGTCCCGGGGTTCCAGGAAACTGATGTTCAGCGGGGTCCAGAGTTCGGAATCCGTGCCCAGGAAGTAGCGGGTAAGGGAGCTGCCCGAAGCCACGAAGTAGGAGTTGCCAGAGTTTGTTTGCAGGGGGACGATCGCGGCCTGGTTGAACTCGCCGGCTTGATACACGTAGGAGGAGGACGAGCTGGACAGGTTGTAACGCACCGGCACGCCGTAATTCAGCGCCAGTTGGCTGACGCTGAGCTGGCCGTCGGCTTTATTGATGCGTCTGCCATGATCCAGCGTGAACCAGTTGAGGAAGAGGTTGTCCGTTTCGCCCCGGTATACTTTGAGGCGGATTACGTTTGTCCCGCTGGTGAAGCCGGAAACCTCGCGGTAGAAAGTGTACCTGCCATTGCCGAACCACTTGAAGAGCAGCGATCCGGTGGTATCGGCAGCCACGGGGACGTTGTTGATGTAGACCTCGAAATTGTGCCAGATATCGTTGCCGCCTTCCTCCTGGCGTATCTGAAAACTCAGGAATTGGGAGGCGGAGGGCTCTACATTTTCCAATTCCAGTTCGAACTGATACTCCGCGGTGGAGTTGCCAAAGAGGCGGGTCATATACCAGTCGAAGCCGGTGATTTCCCTGCGTTGGCTGTCGGTTTCCAAACGCGCCTGATGCGTGTATGTAGAGGTCTCGGCGATCCAATCGGTGAGGGCGGGCAGGGTTTCCATGCGCAGGGGGCTGCCGTCGAACTCGCCGCCGAATGTGAGCCAATACACGGTGTTGCCCGAATAGGGATTAAAGTAGGTGGGGTTGGTCTGCAAGCTCTGGTTTTTCGCCACCCCATCCCGGTTTGTCCCCAAGAACACGATGTAGTCGCCGGGGTCGAAACTGCCGTCCGCTTCTCCCACAACCCGGATCGGGATTTCCACGAAGGGGTTGCCCGCGTTATTGATGGCAAAGGGGAGCAGCACGCCGCCATTGCTGAACAGCCGGAAGCTGCGGGGATCGATGTCCGCGATGGGAAAGCCGCTCAGCTGGGAAGGTGTAAGTTTGTATATGCCGTCACGGTCGGTTTCCAGGCGCAGCCAATAATCCGCGCGGTAAAATTCGGCGTGGTTGACCTGGTAACGCTGAACCTGGCGCCACAAACGCGCCTGGTCTGGATTCAAAACCTGGTCGAGCAGAAGATCCGTGAGTTCGTCGCCGGATTCAGAACCGCGGTAGCTGGTGCTTCCCAGGATATCGACGCGGATCAGAGCCTGGTCGGTTACGGTGAGGGTTCTATCCCCGTCGTAACCAAAAGGATTGACGACCAAGGGCATGAAACCAGCGCCCCGGAAATACGCCGTGTCCAGGGTTTGGACCGTTTCCCCCGCCGCGTTTCTGTAGAGTTCGGGATCGGGAACGTACAGATATTGGGACATTTCGGGACCCGCGATCACCTGCGGAACCGGAAGCAGTCCCAGTTCGATAGTTTCCCGGCGGACTGAAGAACTGAGCAGGGATGCGCTGATGCTTCCATCCGGAGGAATGGCGATTTTGGTTTCGTAATAGGGGAGCAAGGGAGCGCCTGGCTGAGCGTTGTACTGCATTCCAGGAGCGTCGATCCGGATGTATCCATCCTGTCGTGTAAGCATGTAGCCATCCAGCCGGAAATCCAAAAGGAGATGGCGGTCGGACCTCTCCACCACGGTCACCGACGCGGTCAGAAACGTCAGGGAAAGGGCCAGTAGCGCGGTTGTGAGTAGTTTGTTCACTGCGGGCCTTTGTCCTTGAACAGCTTTTCCAGGCCAGCGATCAGGGCGTAGAACAAGCCCATGAACACGAAGATACCAGCCATGCCCTGCACCAGGATCAGCATGGCCGCGGAGAAATTTTGGGCTGTGGAAGCCAATATTATCTGAGTCATTTGAAACCTCGTTAAGCGATCAATAATGATAAGCGCGGTTGTGGTGGATCATCAGGGCCCGGTAGATCTGTTCGATCAGGATCAATCGCACCATTTGATGGGTGAAAGTCATTGCCGAAAGGCTGAGGCACAGATTGGCCCGGGCTTTCAGTTGTGGATCGGCGCCATACACGCCGCCGCTCAGGAAAACAACCGTCTTCTCTGCAGATAGTGTAGCCAGAAAGGCGGAAAACTCAAGCGAAGTTTTCATCTCTCCCGTTTCGTCCAGCAGCACCAGGTAATCGTCGGGGCCGATTTGTTTCAGGCACAGCGCGGCTTCCCGGGATTTCACGGTGGCGATGTCGCCTGCCACGCGCAGACTCGTATCGGGGACCTCCGTCACATCCAGCTTCACAAAAGCCCGCAGCCGCTTCCGATACTCCTCGATGCCCTGTTTCAGCCAGTCTTCTTTGGTCCTCCCGACCTGGATTATCCTCAGTTTCACCGGGGCATGCAAGCCAGGGCCATGGCCATGCACAGCATCTTCAATTCGCCGCGGTCTGCCCTGGAGGGAATGAGGATCGGAGCGCTGGTCCCCACGACCACATGCGCCACCCGGTAATTGCAATAGTAGGTGAGCATCTTGCCGAAGATGTTGCCGGCTTCGATGTTGGGAACGATGAACACTTCGGCGTTTCCAGCCACAGGGGATTCGACCCCTTTGATGCGCGCGGCTTCGCTATCCACGGCGTTGTCGAACGCCAGGGGGCCTTCCACAATGCAGCCCGGAATCTGGTTGCGGGCATTCATGCGCGAGATGATGGCCGCGTCGAGGGTGGCCGGCATCTTGGGGTTGACGGTCTCCACAGCGGTGAGCAGCGCGACTTTGGGAACCGGGCTGCCCAGGCTGTGTGCCACCTGGACGGCGTTTTTTACGATGGCGACCTTTTCGTTCAGGTCCGGAGCCAGGTTTACTCCTCCGTCGGAAAGCAGTTTCAATCCCTCGGGATGCTCGTAGGCCAGGACGTCGGAGATCACTTCGCTCACGCGGAGCCCTTGTTCCTTGTCCAGAGCGGCTCGCAGCACCTGCCCGGAATCCGCCTTGCCCTTGAGGATGATGTCGCCTTTGCCTTCCCGGGCCAGTTGGACGCTCAGTTTGGTAGCCTGGACCAGGTCGCTGCCGGTATCCACGATCTCAAAATCAAAGGTCTGGCCGGGAGCCAGTTTCTGCAGCAGGGCTTGGATTTGCGCTTTATCGCCCACCAGCAGGCAATTGGCCAGGTTTTCCTGATGCGCCAGGATGGCGGCGTCCAGCACCGATTCCGTTTGCGCTGCCGCGATGATCACGGTGCCCCGGCGTCCTTGCTTGACGCTGGCCACCATTTCGTTGAAGTCTTTGTACATCCTTACTCCTCAGTGCTTCCTAAGTGCTATAATTCTCTATGAATTCGTCCACCAGGCTGTCCTCTTCGGGCTGCAGTTCCGCCAGGATCTTTTTCAGGGCTTCCTTTTGGATCTGGCGCACCCTTTCCCGCGAAAGTCCCATGGTTTCGGCGATCTGGGCGAAATTCTGGCTTTCCTGGTCTTCATTGAGGCCATAATAGGTGCGGATGATATCCGCTTCCCGCTTGTCCAGTTTGTCGATGGCCTTGTTCAGGCGCTCGCTCATCCGGTCGCGGTGATACATCTTTTGCGGATCAGCCAATTCCTCGTCCCGGAGCAGGTCTCGGGTGTCGAAGTTCTGATAGTCGCTGCCCTGGATGATGTCGTCGTAAGAAGTGGTCTCCACCAAAGTGCCCTGCAATTGCTCCACCGATTTCCCGGTCAGATGCATCACCTCGCCCAATTCCTCTGAGGAAGCCGACTCTCCGGTTTCGGAATAGATGCGTTCCTGGGTGGCCTTGACGCGGTGCGCGGAACTGGATTTGCCCAGAGGAACGCGGATCAGCGAGCTTTTTTCGGATACGGCCAGCATGATCCGCTGCCTGATCCACCAGATGGCATAGGAGATCAGTTTGATATCCTTGTCCGGATCGAATTTCTCGATGGCTTTGATCAGGCCGATGTTTCCTTCGCTGATCAGTTCGGATAGCGACAGGCCCCTGTTTTGATAACGGGAGGCAATCTTGACCACGAATTTCAGATTGGCCTGCACCAGTTTATTGACCGCGTCTACATCGCCGTTCCTGGCCCGGATGCCCAGTTCGTGTTCCTCTTCGCGGCTCAGGGCCTTGAACTTGGAGATCTCCTTCAGATAGCTCTGCAGGGCTTGATCCGCGAATACGCTTTCCTTATTCATCAGCGGAATGCCTAATTCAGAGGGGGCAGGACCTTGCGCGGATTGATGGCCTTGCCTTTGATGCGGTATTCAAAGTGGCAGTGGGAACCGGTGGATTGACCCGTGGAGCCCATATACGCTATCATCTGGCCCTTCTGGACCTGTTCGTTCGCCTTCACCAAGTTCCGCTCGTTGTGGGCATAGACCGTCATTACGAAGTCCGGATGCTCGATGACCACCACGTTGCCATAGCCGCCCTGAACTCCGGAAAAGGCCACCACGCCGTCCAAAACCGCGTAGATCGGAGTGCCGGTCTTGGAGGCGATATCGATGCCCTTGTGGGGACGCCCGCCCCGCAAGCCGAACTCGGAAGTGACGATGCCAGTGGTGGGTTTGATCAGATCGGTGCGGATGATGTCGCTTTTCTGCAGCTCCGCCTCAGTCAATTGCAGGGCGCTGACGGTACTGCCGGGTTCGTCAGGAGAGCCGACCAGATAGAGTTTCTGTCCCACGGAGATTTGATTGGAAGTCAGGTTGTTCAGCCTTTTCAGTTCGTCCACGGTCATGCCGTTGTTTTTGGCGATGCGGAACAGCGTGTCCTTTTTCTGCACGACATACACCTTTTGGACCACCACGGATTTAACGCTGTCGGGAACTGCCGGCGCGGCTTCGGCGGTAGTGGGAGCTTCCGGAGCCCGCACGGTTTCGCCCGCCGGAACGGCTCCCGGATCGCGCACTATCAGTTTGTCGCCGGGATGGATCACATGGGTCTCGCTCTCGAAGTTGTTCCACTTCAGCAAGTCGTTCAAAGACAGTTTGTTATTAACAGAAATGCGATACAGGTTGTCCTTCTGCTGTACGGTGTAGTAATACTCTTCCGGCAGGTCCAGCCTGGGTCCAGAGGAACTTGCAGGCGTAGTTGCGGGCACGGTTTCCGCTACAGGCGGAGGGGTTGGTTTGGGTGGAGGCGGCAGCTCCTTGATCTTCAGGACCTGGTTTACCGCGAGGTTGTTCCCTGCCAGGTTGTTGAGGGTCTTGATCTGGTCCACGCTGACTCCATAACGTTTGCTGAGGGCATACAAGGTGTCACCCTTTTTCACGGTATGGGTCTGGAATTCGGCTGCCAGTAACACAGGCAGGATCAAGAGCAGCGCCAGCAACAGGATGCGCGGCAGCCCCGGCGCGGAATTCACGCCAGGCCGCGGAGTCTGGGCTGCCAATCTATCGTATTTCAAAATCATTATATATAACCGTCGAGTTCAGTTCGCAAATATCCAGAGACTGGACCAGGATGTACCGGTTGGCGGAACGTAACATAGCGCAGAATTGCAAGAAACGTTCCGGATCGCCTGAGGCGATTATCTGGACAGTGCCGTCGCGCAGGTTCCGGACATAACCCGTGATTCTGCACTCATGCGCGCAATCATAGGCATAGCGTCTGAATCCGACGTTTTGAACCCGGCCACTGGCGATAATCTCCCAAGCATGCATATTCTGCTCCATTTCCAGAAGTATCGCTTTATATTTCAACTCCCGATATTTGTCAAGCATTCGTTTCGGTATCCGGATAAACCGCCTCTGCTGCTGCCGCATGGGTTTGCGGTGTGGCCTGATCGCTGTCCCAGAGCGGCTGCAAGTGACTGCGCGCCTGGCTTTGGGGCAACGCAGGGCGCGCCAGGTTGCGCTTGCGGACCTCCGCCAAAATCGCTTCGCCCCGGGGGACAAGCCTTAATCACTTGTCTATCACTAGTCAATCACTTCTCAATTATTGACGCTTGATTAAGGCTTGATTGACTAGTGATTGACTGCAACCCTTGGGAACTGAATCTGGCCGGAATGACGGCAATAATGGCAACAATACATCATATATCCTTGTTTAGTATTCTGTTACGCGATTTCGGATACAATGTATGAGGCTCATGATGATATATGGGGGTTGAGATGAGGATTACATGGATGGCTCTCCTGTTAACCGGGCGGGTAAGCCCCGGGCCATGATATGTGTCACACTCAGGGATTCTGGAGAGATGTTTTGAACATACAGTGCCATCTAAAATGTCGTCCCGAGGGGATTTTTACAAACCTTACAATCACCTTGAATGGCCTGTTTCGCTGGGATTATGGCTAACCCCTCCCTCAAATCCCAGTGTGGTGCAAGATCTCCCAGGGTTTTTTGAGCGTGTGGGCCATCAGGATCCGCTGTTTGCCCTGCAAACCATCCGGCACCAAAGGGGCATATTCTTCCAGCACGAGATACTTATGCAAGGGCAGGCCCGTCCTTCTGCCGCATTCTTCCAGCATCTTGATCCCGGTTTGCATCACTTCCAGGGTGGTGTATTCCATCAGGTTGTTGTTGCACACATACTCGGTGATTTTCAGTTTGGAGGCGAATTCCAGATTGGCTTGCATCTGCAGGATTTCCTCGACGCTGGTGGTGAAAGGCCGGAAGGTGTTCACCACAAAGAGCATTTCGTAGCCCCTCGTGTCGATCGGATCGATAAAACGTCCCAACGCACGGCATCCGGCGGGATCGCCGCCCACATCCAGGATCACGGTTTTGGCGGGGTTTTCGATGGCGCCCTTGATCCGCGGCGAGATCATGGGCAGGTCCGCGTGCCTGAATTGGCCTTCGGGCGCGATCACTTCGATACCCAGTAGGGCGAAGTCGTCGCGGACGTCGCGGGACCGGAAATAGGGGTTCACAACATCAAGATCGGCCAGAACGACCTGATTGCCTGAGTGGTTGAGGCTTTGGGCGAGGTGGATGCTGAATTCGCTTTTCCCGCTGCCATAAGCGCCGATGACGATATAGAGCTTGTTTTTCATATTTCCAACAGTGCGCGCAATTGGTTGTAGTCCTGCGCGAAAGAATCCGCCAGGTCCTTGATCTGCTGCAGCCATTCCTCGCTATCGGCGTCGTAAACGGCGAAAGCGGTCATGCCCGCGGCTTTGGCGGCCTGGATGCCAGTGAGGGTGTCTTCCACCACCACGCAATGCTCAGGCGGGATCTGCAGTTCCCGGGCGTTTTGCAGATAGATGTCCGGAAAGGGTTTGCCCAGCATGTGGGCATCGCCGGTGACCACGGAACTGAAGAAGTTCCAGATCCCGTTCTGGGTTAGCGCTTTCCGGGCCAGTTCATAAGAATTGCTGGTTCCCAGTCCCAAAGGGATCCGCGCGTCATGCAGCGTCAGCACCAGTTGTTGGGCTCCGGGCTTGAGTTTCACGTCGTGTTCATAGTGCCAGCCCACCATTTCCGTCCATTCGCGCATGATGCTTTCGGCGCTGTCGGGCAGGCCAAAACGGTCTTTGAAATACTGGGCGGTCTTGATGAAGCTGTTGCCCTGCGGTAAGTGGTCAAAGAGGTCACGGGGCACAGGGATTTCCCGTTTGGAGAGGAAATCCTGGTCCACCTGGCGCCACAAGCCCATGGAATCGATCAACGTGCCATCGAGATCGAAAATGACCGCCCTGAACTTCATAACAGAACCCTTAATTCAGGTAAAACCAGCGCAGCGAGGCATGCAGCGAAGCTGGCAAGGGATAAACTCCATAGATGGTGGAGTCGGTGATGTTCTTGTAGGAAACCAAAAACTCGAAGCGGTCGGAGACGCGCACCCCGGCCCAGGCATCCGCGATCAGTGAGGTTTCGACTGTGAAAAGGGGATCGGTGGCGGTGTCGTAAGGGCTGTGGCCAAGCAGGGAGAAACCGGCGAACAGGGCGTTGTTGAATGGCAGCAGGCGCGCCAGGGTCAGATGGCTTTGCCAGGCGAGTTCCGGATTTTCATAGAGCGTTGAAGCGGCCTGCCAATTGACTGCTGGCGCCCAGTCGATTTTCCACTTGCTCCAGGTTTGACCAACGGTGGCGCTCAGGCTCGCGTATTCCACGTTTTGGAAGTTTTCAGCAGTGGCGGACGAAGTCTTGTGCGCCGCGTTGCGCTGTCCCAGCGCCACTTTCCAGTTCACAGCCCCTGCCATCTGGTAGCTCAGATAAAGCCCCAGGTTCCGTGGTTCCTGCATATCCACCCTGGGTAGGGTATTGGCGCCGGTGTAGATGTCGCCGGTGACAGTGTTGTTTTCAGCACCATCAGCGCGGAAGCGGAAATAGGCGCCGGGTTGTAGTATTGCTCCACGATAATGGATATCCCCCGCGACTTCGTAATGCTCGAAATCTTTAAGCTGCGCCAACAGGTCACTCGCCAGATCCCGGGTTGTGTAGTTCAGGGAAAGGCTGGCCAGATCGGCATAATCGTCCGGAACGAGCAGGAAATTCCGCTCGGTGAACATATGCTCGTAAGCTGCCCTGGCTTGCAAACCGCCGCAAGCGAGTTCTTTCCAGGCTTGCAGGTGCAGGGCGTCGTTGTGCAGGGTCTTCAGGAATTCTTCAGAGCGGGCGGTGTCGTTTTCGTTGAACAGGGCCAGGTTCAGCCAGGGCGTTTTCCAGGCCGCGTATAGCGTCCGGTAGTTGCGTTCCACCGGGAAATCGCCATCCTGCCAGTATTCCGGCTTGAGCGTGAGCACGGACATTTTGGTGGAGTTATCTGCGAAACCGAGGTCCAGCGTGGTTCTGCCCCAGGGGACGCGCAGGAAGAATTTCAGGATGCTGAGGCTGGAACGCTCTTCCAGCCAGGATCCGCCCTGGACCAGGAAATCAAAGCCCAGATAGCAGCCGGGCACTCCGAAGAGCGTGTTCTTTTTCAGCGCGCCGCGGGCAAAACGGTGTTCGTAGTCGCCTAATCCGGCTTCGATATCGCTGAGCAGGACGCCGTAAGGATAGAGCTGTTCCGTCCAGGCGTCGCTCCAAGCGCCGTCCTGCCTGGACATCAGGCCTTGCAGATAGTTATAATAAACAGCCCGGGAGAAGATCGCATTGTGGGGCTGGAAACCGTTCACGATCAGGGGCCCGGACTCGTCAAACCGCTGGTGGAAAAAGAATCCCGCGCGGTAGGGTTCCGGAGAGTGGGTGATCTTCGCGGTAACGGGTTGGAGAACCGGCGCGTGCTGGTTGCGGGATTCCCGTTCGAGCTTGATCCAAGCCTCGATTTCTTGCAGCAATTCCTCTTGTTCCCGCTGGGAGAGCGTGGAATCCGTGGGCGCGGGCTGGTTGATGCCCAGGATCACTTCCAATTGCCGGTTGACGGCCAGCGAATCGGCCTGCAACAGGTATTTGTAACTGGCGAAATGCTCTGCCAACAGAGGCGCGAGTTCATTTTTCCCGTCCAGGATATCCACCAGGCTCAATGTGCTGTCGGGCAGAACCAGCACCTGTAAAAGCACTTCGGGGGGCTGGTAAGTCCGCGTCCAGTTGTCTGGCAAATCCAGAAGCTTGCCGCCCAAACGCACAGGCTCGCCCGCCGCGAAAACACTTGTGCAGAACCCTCCGCAAAGGAGCAGGCAGCTCAGGATTCTGGCCAGGCGGTTCACAGCCATCCTTGCTGGATATACCAGTCCAAAGTCTGTCTCAGCTTGCCTTCCAGGCTGGGCACGGGTTCCCAGCCCAGGAAATCGCGCGCTTTCTCGCTGCTGCAAACCCAATTGGGACCCAGCAATTCTTTTATCTTTTGAGAGTTGACCAAGCCGGTCCTGCCTGTAATCGTTTCCGCCAGGTCTCCGGCGTAGCCAGCAAGTTTGGCCAGGGGTTTGGGGATCTTCAGCGTCAGCGCTTTCTTGCCCAGCAGTTCTTCCACGAGGGCAGTGAAGCGCGACTGGGAATAAGCCACTCCATCCGAGGCGAAAAAGAGCTGGTTGCGGGCGTTTTCTCTGGTGCAGCACAGACCCAGAAACTCGCACAGTTCGGAGATGTGGATCAGGCTCAGATGCTGGTCCTGGCTGCCCAAACTGAAGTTAACTCCGGATTTGATGCTTTTGAAGAGCTGCAGAAAATCCCGCTCGCCAGGCCCGTAAACCGAAGCGGGGCGCACGATGGTCCATTCCTTGGCGCATTCCGCACGGATGATCCGTTCGCTAAGGGCTTTGCTGCGTCCGTACCAATCCACCGGCGCTGAAGTCTCCTCTTCCGTTACGGCCCGGAGTTCTTGTGTGGGGCGTGAGGCGGCCTGGCTGCTGACATAGATGAAGCGCCGGCAGCCAGGATTGTGGTTGAACGCTGCCAACACCTTACGCGTGACGACAACGTTGGCAGCCAGCATCTCAGCGTATGAGCGGGTGCGGGTTTTGCCGGCATTGTGGATAACTATCTCCGAGCTGGCCAAGGCGGAAGCAAGTTCGGTAGGGGAGAAGTAATCGACGGGGACGACTTGAACGCCAGGATCGATCTGGCCGGTGTCCGCTCCAGACCTGACAATTGCCGCCGTTTCCCAACCGAGAGCGTGGAAGTAGTTGGCAAGGTTGCTTCCCACAAATCCATTGGCTCCCGTAACGGCAATTCTCATCATCCTTCCCTGCTTTGGTGAAACATGGTGGGCGCTAAGGGACTCGAACCCCCGACATCATGCGTGTAAAGCATGCGCTCTTCCAGCTGAGCTAAGCGCCCACGTGATCTTTCAAGTTGGTCGGGGTGAGAGGATTTGAACCTCCGACTCCTGGTTCCCAAAACCAGTGCGCTAACCGGGCTGCGCTACACCCCGCAGTTGAGCCACCAGAAAAAAAGGACCCTTTATTGTCAAGGTGAATCTGCCAGTCCCGGCCGGCCCGATTTTCCACTTGACGGTAGGCGCGCCGGGATAATCGTAGCCCCCAAATTCTTCCGGGAGGTGATGCTGTGCGCAGTGTTGCTTTTCTACTGCTGTTGTTCATTGTGGCTGCTTGTTCCCAGCCCAGGGACCTGAATCCGCCAGACTCTAAGGATCCCGGCAAACCCACCATCCTGATTGCCATGCTCAAAAAATCCCAAACTGCCTACAAGCAGGATCTGATCGCTTCGATCCGGGCTGATTACAGCGCCAGATACAATGTGCGGGTGCTGGAAGTGGGCAAACCGAAAGACCTGGAGGGGCAGGAATACGCGGCTTTGGTCGTGATGGAAACGCTCAAGGCCTGGCTGATGTTCAACCGGGGTTTGAAGCAGTTCGCCCAGCTGCCTGATCAAAGCAAAACGGTCTATTTTGTGAGCTCCGGAGATCCCAAGTGGAAGTGGAAGAGGGAGGGCCTGAAAGTGGTCACGGGAGCGACCATGAAGGCCAAGGCCGCCGACAAGTATCCGGAGCTGAAAGCCGCCCTGGACTCCGTGCTGCAGTAAACGCCGCTAAACTTCTGCCCAGTTAGTTTTTGCGGCCGGGCAAGGTTTTTGTCTTGACAGAAGAGCGGCCTTTTAAAATGTGTCCATTATAGTTTTCCTGCTGTGGGGCATTAGCTCAGCTGGGAGAGCGCATGACTGGCAGTCATGAGGTCAGGAGTTCGATCCTCCTATGCTCCACCACAGATTTAGCGGTTTGTTCACCGTGTCGCCAGACCAGGATGGGACAAGCCGCTGTTTCTTTTTAACCGCCAAAACGAGGTATACAATGGCCAACGGATCCACTGGTTCCTTTTCTGATTTGCAAAATAAAGCCGGGTTGGCTAGGGCCGCCATCCTGAGCATGACCACGCTCGCCCAATCGGGACATCCCGGCGGTTCGATGTCGTCCATCGACTTCCTGCTGGCGCTCTATCACGTGCTCCGCTACAATCCCCAGCAACCTTTCCAGCCGGAACGGGACCGCCTGGTAGTCAGCAACGGCCACATCTCGCCCGGCGTCTATTCTGCGCTGGCTTTGAGCGGTTACTTCGAGCTCGACTCCGCTATATCGCAGTTCAGGTTGGCGGGCAGCGTGTTTGAGGGGCATATCGAACGTGAGGTCCCCGGTGTGGAGTGGTCCACTGGCAACCTCGGACAGGGTCTTTCCGCAGGCTGTGGAATGGCTTTGGCGGCCCGGATCAACGCTCTGGATTACCACGTATTCGTGCTGATGGGCGACGGCGAACAGCAAAAAGGCCAGATTTCCGAAGCGCGCCGCTTCGCCGTCAAATATGGACTGAACAAGCTCACCGCCATCATCGATTACAACGGCCTGCAAATCAGCGGAAACATCAAGGAAGTGATGCCGCAAAACATCCGCCAGAACTGGGAATCAGACGGCTGGCAGGTGCTGGAGATCGACGGACACGACTTCGCGCAGATCTTTTCAGCCCTGGGATCGGCACGCAAGGCCGACCGCCCCGTCTTGATCCTGATGCGCACCGTAATGGGCAAAGGCGTTCCCTTCATGGAAAACCAAGCCAAATACCACGGCTCGGCGCTCTCGGAAGAGCAATTGGACGAAGCGCTCAAGATTCTGCAGCAACCTAATAGATTATCCGAATACAAGAAACTGCGGGAGAAATTCAAGCCCCCGGCTAATGGCGTTAAACCCGCATTCAACGGTTGGAAATGCGAATTGCAGCCCGGACGCCCGGTTCTTTATGAAAAATCCACGGACAACCGCGGCGCCTGGGGCGCGGCGATCGCCGACCTCGCGGAAACCAATGCCGGACAGTGCACGCCTATCGCGGTGGTGGATTGCGACCTGCAGACCAGCGTCAAGACAGCCGCTTTCGCCCAAGCCACGCCAGATCGCTTCATCCAGTGCGGAATCATGGAACAGCACGCGGCGGTAATGAGCGGAGCGCTCTCCGTATGCGGGATCCAGACTTTCTGGGCGGATTTTGGCATGTTCGGCCTCGATGAGGTTTACAACATGCAGCGCCTGAACGACATCAACCACACCAACCTGAAAGTGGTGCTCACCCATGTGGGCTTGGACGTGGGCGAAGACGGCAAGACGCATCAGTGCGTCGACTATATCGGGCTGTTGCGCAACCTCTTCGGCTTCCGCCTGTTGTGTCCCGCCGATCCCAACCAGACCGACCGCGTCATCCGCTGGCTGATCAACAAACCGGGCAATTACGTGGTAGCCATGGGACGCTCCAAACTGCCCATCCTCCGCGATGAAGACGGGCTGCCCTATTACAAGATGGACTACGGATTCGAGTACGGGAAAGCGGATATCCTGCGCGTGGGCACCCACGGCAGCATCTTCGTGACCGGAACGCCGGCTGGAGACGCCCTGGCGGCGGTCGATTCCCTGCGCGAGGAAGGCGTCTTCCTGCAGCTCGTGTATGTGTCGAGTCCGCTCAGCATCAGCGCCGGGATTTTGGAAACTGCCGCCAATACCGGCATCATCTTCAGCATCGAAGACCACAATATCCACAGCGGCCTGGGCTCCATCATCGCCGACCGTATGGTGGAAGAGGGATTGGCTTGCCGGCTGGTAAAACTGGGCGTTGCCAGTTACGCGGGTTCCGGCTCTTCGGACGCCCTCTACAAAAAGGCTGGGCTGGATGCCAGCTCGATCGTCAGCCGGGTCAAATCCGAGCTGGAAAAATAATCATTGACTGCCAGCCTGCCCGCCCCGATCATGCTTTTAAACGATAATAACATGCCGAGGAGAGGTTTATGACCAAAGTACTGATGACTTTCAAGGAGCAGTGCATCGCTTGCCACGCCTGCGAAAACTCATGCTCCCAGCTCTATTTCAAGTCCGATGCCCCGGAACTCTCGCGCATCCGCATCACGGAGACGGAAACGCAGCCCCACATGAACGTCTGCAACCAATGCGGGGTCTGCGTTCGCACCTGTCCCACGCTGGCCCTCAGCGTCAACAGCCAGGGCGTGGTGATGGTGAACAAAGCCTTGTGCATCAATTGCTACATGTGCATCGCCGTTTGCCCCACAGGTTCGATGTTCCGCCAGCAGGATGGCCTGACGCCTTTTAAATGCATCTCTTGCGGAACTTGCACCAAGGTCTGCCCGGCGGACGCTATCCGCATAGAAGAAACCAAGGAGGAAACCCCATGAGCGACCGCAAACTGCTCGCAGAATTCAGTTATCCCCTGGCCCCCGTGGATAAAGGCTACAACCGCAGGACGCTCTACATCGACCTTTCCAGCAAACAGATCAAATCCAGACCGGTGACCGATCTGATGATCGACAAATTCGTCGGCGGCAAGGGCTTTGACCTCTATCTGATGTGGCACGGCGTGAAAGACGATACCAAATGGAACGATCCGGAGAACGAGATCTGCATCTCCTTCGGCCCGCTCTGCGGCAACACCAGTTATCCCGGCAGTGGAAAATCCATCGTCACCACCATCTCGCCCCTCACGGGCATTCCCGTGGATTGCAATGTGGGCGGGCATTTCGGCCCCTATGCCAAATTCTCTGGCTGGGACGCCATCGAACTGCAGGGCAAGGCCGCTGAGGAAGTGATCATCTATATTGACGGCGACAAAGGAGTGGTGCAGATCCTCAGCGCGCCGGACGCCGAGATAAACAGCCACATCCTGGCGGAAAACCTGATCAAGGAATTCGCCGACAGCCCGGATAAACATCAGTTCGTCTCTGTTGTTTCCTCAGGGAAGGGCGCCGAACACGTTCCCATTTCCTGCCTGAATTTCTCTTTCTGGGACAAACGGCGCCAGGTCGCCCGCCTCAAGCAGGCCGGACGCGGCGGCACAGGCATGGTTTTCCGCGATAAAAAGGTCAAGGCCATGGTGGTCAAATTCTCCGGATTGAAGGGCGATACCAACAATCCCGTGGACCTTGAGACCCTCCAGAAAACCGGGCTCAAACTGCATCGCGAGATCGAAGCCGGCGACTCCACCCAATGCCACATGCGGGAGATCGGCACCGCCCATCTGATGGAGATCATGAACGATTACGACCTCCTGCCCATCCGCAATTTCAAATACGGGCAGATGCCCGAGGCGATCGGCCTGGCCTCCTGGGAGTTCAAGAAACTCTTCACCCAGGGAATGCCGGACGGCTGCTGGTATGGCTGCTCGCTTTCCTGCTGCAAGGCTGTGGACGGCTTCATTCCGCGCAGCGGACCCTACAAAGGGCAGCCAGTCACAGTAGACGGACCGGAATACGAGACAGCCGCGGGCTGCGGCTCCAACCTCTGTATCTGGGATCCCAAGGACGTGGTGGAACTGAACTTCTATTGCGACATCTATGGCATCGACACCATCTCCTTTGGCACCAGCTGCGCCTTCGCCATGGAATGCTACGAATACGGAATCCTGAACCAGGAGCGGACCGGCGGCATCGACCTCAGCTGGGGCAACGCCGACGGCGTTTTCGAACTGATCCACCAAATGGCGCGGGGCGAGGGTTTCGGCGTGATCGTCGGCCAGGGCGTGCGCCAGATGAAAGAGATCTTCGCCCGCGAATATGGCGCGGATCCCCAATTGCTGCAGGACATCGGAATGGAAGCCAAGGGCTTGGAATACTCGCAGTACATGTCCAAGGAATCCCTGGCCCAGCAAGGCGGTTACACGCTGGCCCTCAAAGGCCCGCAACACGATGAAGCCTGGCTGATCTTCATGGATATGGTGAACAACCGCATCCCCACCTTCGAGGACAAAGCCGAAGCGCTGCACTATTTCCCGATGTTCCGCACCTGGTTCGGCCTGCAGGGCTTGTGCAAACTCCCCTGGAACG
>DAHVPC010000034.1 GCA_027318475.1 Candidatus Cloacimonadota bacterium
CAAGCGCCAGAAATAGAGCCCGGCGGGCAGTTTCCGGCCGGAGTCGTCCAACCCGTCCCACAACAATTGGTGTTCGCCCCTGGCCAGGCTTCCTGGCTGCAGGGCACGCACCTTCTGGCCTCGCAGATTGAATATTTCCAACTTGGGCTCGATTTGGCGGGTAAGTTCAACGCGCAGCGACGTGCTGGCGGTGAAAGGATTGGGGAAGTTGGAGACGACGTTCGAGACCGGCGGAGCATGGGGATCGTCGGTGGCCACAATGGGATTGAGCAGTACGTCCAGGATCACGCGCAGCATGTCGGCAAGGGTGTATTGGTCGTCCACTATGGCATTCAGGGCAAAAGCGGAGGCAAGTGTGGCATGTCCGTCCGCGTAGTTGTAAACCGCCAGGGGATGGTTGGGATGCTCCAGATTGTAGGTGCTGAACATGGATTGCGCGGTGGCAGCGTAGGGTATGGGAATATAGGTGTAGGGATCGGCCTGGTCATCGTATTGCCAGACGTAGTCCTCTTGCGTGATGTTTTCGATGTAGGCGAAAGTATCCAGGGGCGAGTGAGTTCCAAACTTGCCCCAAAACGGCTCCAAGGGGTCCCAGCCAACGTCGCCTTCCAGATACATCCTGCCGCCTCCCGCCAGATAAGCGTTGAGCAGGTTGTAATCCAGGGAATCCGGGGACAGGATGTAGGCCGTGTCGCCCCAGCCAAAAAGGCAAAAGACCGCTTCGAACTGGTGCATGTAATCGTAGTCCGGGATCATCCGTTCCGTGTAGACCACGTTGTAGTTGCCGGCGGCATTGAGGGCGTTGACGACCTCCAATCCATTATGGTGCCAGGGTTCATAGACCAATATCTCTCCTTGCGGAGCAGCCTGCTGGGGAGTGTGCCGAACCGCCGGATCGCCATAATTCAGGTAGGTATAGACGTTTTGCAGTTCCGGCCAGATGATCCCGCCGGCATCAACCGGGTCGCCAAAGAGGTAATACTGCGTGTGCGTGAGTCCGGCGAAAGCGTTGGCTGCTCCAGCGGAAAGGTCGTTGCGGGCGAGGTTTTCCAGCCAGTGGAAGTTGTAGGAAGTGCAGCCGCCCCAACCTGGAGTCGCCCAGCCGATCTTGTACCAGCCGGTGCGCGTCGCTCCCACCGCGTTCACCGCCTTCTTCTGCAGGGCGTATTCCGCCAGGCATTGCTGGTCGGCGTCGATCATGCCGTTGTAGCAGGAGGCAGCGAAGAGCATCAGGCCGTCCTGATTAACCAGGTTGTCGAAAGTCTGGCGGTTGACCATGTTCAGCCAATCCATTTCCCAGTTGTCGGGCAGGAAGTTCTGGTTGGAGTCGTTCAGCCAGACCTTGCGTGAGGAGGAGGTCGAGGAGCCGTGGGCGCTCCAGTTCAGGATGCCATAACTGGTGGAACTGAGCGTGGTTTTCAAGAGGTCGTAGTCCAGCGCGAGATCGGATGGATACGAGGGAATGTAGCCCGTCTGTTCGTACATCGTGGTGGTCTGCCAGTCGCTAAGGACGGTGTCCCGGGCGTATTCCATGAAGGTGGCGCCATCGGTCTGCAGATAGATCGTTTCGGGTTCACCGCCATAATTCAGATAGGCGGCGGGCAGCAAGGCGTGCTGTTTCCAAGGCGCCGTGGACTGCTCATAAGCGACCGTGCGCGTGGCGATTTGCGAGGCCAGAGTGGCGCTGTTGGTGGAGATCCGGCCCACGAAAACCTCCGGAGTGTAGTCGCACAGGTAGTCCTGCAAACCGACTCCCGGCGAGTATTCGCCCAAACGTCCGTCGCTGTCCGTATCCACGATGCTGCTCAGGTCGCCGTAGAAGAAGTCCGAGGGTATTTCCTCGCCGCCATCAGGTTCCGGGATCAAGTGCATCACGGGAACGGTGTCGTAGTCGCCAACCAAAAGCAGGTAGGTAAATGGATGGGAGCTGTATTGCGCGGCCAGGTAGTTGCGCAGTTTTTCGCCTTCAGAAGCTCCGGGACTGGAAGCCAGGATCGTGGCGATGTCCGCAAAGGCGGTGATCATGCCCTGGCTTTGGTGAAAGGCTTCCAGGGGCGAAACGGCGGCATAGAGTTCGGGCGTCGAAACGATCAGGTAGTCGTAGTTTTTGGCGCCGGACTTCACGTAGTATTTATCCAGGTCCTGCGGATTGGCAAAGAAACTGAAGCCAGGCGTGGACTTGTTTAGAGCGTTCAAGACAGGCGGAATCCGGTTGGGAACAGCCTCCGCGGCATCATCCCAACTGAGGTTGAGTTCCACTCTGCCGTAGCTTTGCCAGGCGGCTCCCATCCATTGGGCCGGGATTATCCGGAAGCTTGCGTAGGCCACGTCGCCCCAAAGGCCTTTGCCCTGCAGCACGACTTGCTGGCTGGGCTGGCTGCCGCTGGGGGCGTTCAGAACGCGCTCCCCATCGGAGAAAGCGGGATTCACAGACGGTGCCGGCGCGGAAAAGGACTGCAGACCGCTGAACCGGTATGTGAACTGTAGGTTTTGGGCCGTGGCAGGCAGGACGACGTTGACGCTCTTAACGGGGATCTGAAGCGTGCCCGGAGCGGTCAATGAACCCCATCCGGAAGGAAGGTCGGGACTGGAAGAGGCGAGTTCCGAAAGGTCCACTTTCAGGTTCAGGTTTCCCGCTGCAAGCAGCATTGGCAGGGCCAGCAGCAGGCAGAGAAACAGAGATTTATTCACCGGAATCCTCCCGGGGTGGTTTTTTCTTCTGGAAATGCGGTTTGCGGGGTTTGGGGGCGTGCGTGATCGCGCGGCGGAAACGCTTCTTCTTGTCCTTGTTCATCTTTTCCGTAGCGTATTGGATAATCAGGGGCGGAGCGGTTTCCTTGTTCAGGAAGAGGAAATCCTCCACTTCGCGCGGTGAAAGTTTCCACAATTCGCGCAGAAACCAGCCCACACCCTGCTGCACTGCGCGCTCCGGATCCTGCATCAGGGGTTGGATGAAGTCCAGAAGTTCCTGCGCGGGCAGTTTGCCGCGCTGATAGAGCATGGTGACGGCGGCAACCCGGCGCGTCCATTTGCTGGCAGATCCGCGCCATTGTGCGAAATCCTCCATCGTGGCGATCTCCAGCTCCAGAAAGACCGGCGTGATCTTGGTGGCCAGCAGGTCGCAATGCGCCCAATTCTGCACCACATTGTCCAGGCAACGCTTGACCTCGTCGTAGGTGAAGCGGGTGAAGCGGGGCCGGTGCTTCTTCAGGAACATCAGCGCCAGCGAGCCGAATTCGTATTTGCCGGTGGCGAAGAAATGATAGGCCAGCGCGGTCAATTCCTGCACCGAGGGCTCGAACTGCTGGAACACGAGGTCGCGGAGTTCCTTGAGCTGGATCTCGTCGAGGCCGAAAGCGTCGTAGCCTTCCGTGAAGTAGTGGGCGTTCTTGGCCACCAGAGTGGGGTTTTCATTGTCGAAGAGATACTTCTCGCAATAGCTGAAGATTTCAGCCTGGCGGGGATCCAGTTCTGTGACTGCGGAGAGTATGGTCATGGTTCAAACCTTTGTTTTCGCGGGTTTCCGGACCGGGCTTTGTTCCCCGCGGGTATATGTGTTGATCTATGCATCATTCGTCGGCGCCAGCCCGGGCTTCGTCTTCCGGGCCGGAAACATCGGCGGGGCCGTAACCGCTGCCTTTGCCGGTCACCAATACCTGCCAGCGGTTGAACATTTGCCTCAGGCGCCACAGCATGGACGGAGTGGGATTCAGTTGCGTGAGCAGCTTGCCCAGCCACTGGTCCCAGTTCGTGGTTTCGTGGCTGCGGAAGAATCCCGTGGCGCGCATGACATCCAGCATGTAGGCTTTGATTTTGTCAAGTTCAAATCCGCTGACCGATTCCAGCTTGGGTCCGGCTTCGCCCAGCAGCTTCAGGCGCTGCAGTTCCCAGAGCGCGATGGTGACGGCCTGGGCCAGGTTCAGCGAGGGGAATTCCGGGTTGGCGGTAATGTGGCAACGCAAGGGGCAGAGGGCGGCTTCTTCGTCGGTGAGGCCATAGGTTTCGCGTCCGAACACCAGGCCGATCTGCAGATCGGGTATGCGCGAACAGTAGTGCGCCAGGCGTGGAGGATCCAGATCTACCGGCTTGAGTTTGCCCACGCGGCGCGAAAAGGCGACCACCCGGTCCAGATCCGCAACCGCTTCCGCCAAAGTGGGATACAGGCTGGCTTCTTCCAGCAGGTGTTCGGAATGCATGGCGAGGTAGAAATCGTTCTTGTGGGGGATGCTGCCCACGATGCGCAGGCTGGTGAAACTGAAGTTGTGCATGATCCGGGCCACAGCGCCGACGTTGCCCTCATAGATCGGCTCGACCAGGATCACGTGGATCATGTGTTTTTCAAAAGCTGGTTCAGGCGGTTGCCCATCTGCACCACGCTCGGATTCGAATCCGCCTTCCATTCCTGGACGACGCGCTTGGAGACCGTGATGAATTCCGGGGCCTTGTCCTTCATATTGCGCTGGGTGAACAGGCTGGTGAGCTTGCGCAGGGTCTGCCAGATGGTGCGCGCGCGGTTTTCGTCGCCTTCAAGCAGCCAGCGCTTGATGCTGGCATAGGTTTGCAGCGGGCGTTGGCGTCCCACCTGGGTCAGGATGTGGCTGATCTTTTTCTGCACTTCCTCGCTTTCGTCATCCAGCAGTTTACTGATGAAGGCCAGGATATACTGGGGGTTCTTGGCGGCGATGCTTTCCATGCCGTGGAGCGACATGGCGCGCTTCTTCTCATTGTCCGAACCCGCCCACAGCGGCATGTAGTCCTTCATCACCTCGGGCGCCGTCTTCCACATTTCGAAGCAGATCGTCTCGCTTTCCCACGGCACGGAAGCGAAGGTCTTTTCGAGTGTTTTCACCATAACTTCGGGATTGTGGGCGTGTTTGAAGTAGAAGTAGAACAGCGCTGTGGCCCGCAGCCCATAGAGCCGGTGTTCCAGTAGTTCGGAGCAGATTTCGTCCAGGTTGCCGCTGCCCTCGTAAAGTGCCAGGCGCTTGCCCAGTTCCTCGCGCACAAAGTAATTGGCGGTATTGCCAAGTTCGAAGATCTGCTTGGTGGCCAGGTCGCTCTTACCCTTGTCCAGATTCTTGAATATCTTGTCCACATGAGCGTCCATCAGCTTGAATTCGTCCAGCTTGAGGCGTCCCATTTCTTTGATCATATTGGCATGCTCCGATATACGTATTGAGATGCAAGTGTCATTTGAAGTTTTCTCCGGTTTGTTACAAAATGCCTCGGTTCCATTGGGATGGCAGGATTTTGCTTGAGTCGCTTGCTATTGGTTCGTCTGCCGCCAGTCTCGAATCCCGCCCCTTTCTGTCAAGAGATTTATTGCCCGGGGCGGATATTTCACGCCGCAACGCGGTCCTGGGGGCTGGCTCCCGGACCACAGGCGAAGCTCCCGCGCGCCTCCCGCGGTTTATGCGGGAGGTCATAAGGAGGCGATCAGGAGGCAGCCCAGCCAGCCCTCTGAACCGAGCCCGCGGCAACTGCTCTCTGGGGGGAAAATAGACCCGGAAAAAAATTCCTTGACGCCTGATTTATGAACAAAAAGGCTGCAAAATATCCGGACCCGGCGAAACACTGCCTGGGGATGCTGAACTTCACACCTGAGAAATCAGGAGGATATATGAGGCATATAGTCCCTTGCATGATTCTGTTGTTGGCTTTGCTTGCGGCCTGCAGCAGCGGGAAGGACGGGCTCGACCTTTCCGCCTATAAGTACAACGACACACGCAATCTGGTGCGCTTTGTCCGCACTGCGGCGCAAAAACTGCAGCAGCGGGGCCTGGAAGGGCTGGCGGAATACCGGCGCGAAGACAGCTCGGAAAATGACTACTACCTCTATGTTTACGACCTTGAGGGGGTGAACATCTTCCATGCCGGAATGCCGGAACTGGAAAACCGCGATCTGCGCGAGATCCGGGACAAGGACGGCAAACGCCTGCTGGACCTCGTGTTCGAGGCGGTAGCCAATCCGGAAAATCCCCACGGCTGGGTGCACTACACCTGGTGGGAGCCCGGCAAATTCTATCCCGTTCCCAAGTCTTCCTGCCATTTCCAGGTGCGTTTGCCTGACGGCCGTGACGCGATCATCGGCGGCGGCATCAACTATCCTTTGGAAGAGCGCGAATTTGCCAGGATCGCAGTGGACAGCGCCGTGAACCTGATCCAGGCGAAAGGCGATTCCGCCCTGGCTCTGATCGCCGACGACGAATCCTCCTACAACTTCCGCGAAGTGAAAGTGTTCGCCTTCAAGGCCGACGGCACCATCCTGATCTCGCCGGTGTTGAGCGACAGCCTCTATCAGGCCAGATTGCTGGATTGCGCCGACGAAACTGGACACAAGCCCTTCGAGCGCGCCCTGGATCAGATGCGGGACCAGGACAGGGCGTGGCAGATCTTTCTGGCCAAGAACCGCTATGAGCGCAACCTGGTGAAGAAGACCCTGTATCTGAGAAGAACCCGGTTGGGCGCTGACACTATATACGTGGGCGCGGTTACGGACCTGCCCCAAACACCCTGAGGAGGAGCCATGGCGCGCAAATACGAGTATTCCGTCAACGAAGTGCCGCCCCTGCCGCATCTTTTAGTGTTGTCTTTCCAGCACGTGATGCTGATGTTCATCTCGATCGGCTTTCCCATCCTGCTGGCCAGCCAGCTGAACGCCTCCCCGGAATTCAGCACCGCCCTGATCACCCTTTCCATGCTGGCCAGCGGCATCGGCTCCATCCTGCAATCCGCCGGCATTCCCTACATCGGCTCCAAATACCTCTGCCCCAATCTATGCGGGCCTTCCTATTTCAGCCTTACCCTATCGGCGACCTGGATTGGCGGAATACCGTTGATGCGGGGCATGATCATCCTGGCGGGCGTTGTGGAAATGGCGCTGGCTCCGGTGATCCAGAAACTGAAGCACATCTTCCCCACCTATGTGGTGGGCCTGGTGGTGGCGATGTTTGGCGTGAGCGTGATCCAGGCTTCGGTGGCGGCCATCTTTGGCCAGTCTTTCCGCGGCGATGTGATCAACAGCGCGGATATCCTGCTGGGGCTGTTCACCTTGCTGCTGATGGTGGGCTGCAACGTGTGGGGCAAGGGCTTCCTGCGCATGTATTGCCTGCTGATCGGCATGGCGCTGGGCTGGGTGATCACCGCCATCCTGCTCCCGGAATACCGGATCGACCCCGGTTTGCTGCAGAGCAAGCCACTCTTCGCATTTCCCACCCTGCTATCCGGATTTTGGGAAATCAAATTCAAGGCCGCGATGATCATTCCCTTCGTGGTGATCGGCATCAGCGGCTCGCTGAAGACCTTCGGAAACCTGCTGGCGGCTCAGCGCATTTCCGTGCCCGGACTGGAAAAACCGGACTTCAAACCTCTGCGCGAAGGCATGCTGGCGGACGGTATCTCCACAGTGGTTTCTGGACTTTTAGGCGGAATGGCTGTGGACACTTCCTCCAGCAACATCGGCCTGGCCGGCTCCACCAAGGTGCTCAGCCGCTGGCTTTCCGTGGTGGCGGGAATCTTCTTCATCCTGCTGGCTTTCCTTCCGCGCTTCGCCCTGCTGCTGTCCCTGATCCCCGATCCCGTTCTGGGCGCCGCGATCATCTACTGCGGCTGCTTCATGATCGTGGCCGGATTGCAGGAAATGTTCAGCGAAAGCTGGGATATCCGGCGCACTTTCGTGATCGGGATCTCCCTCTTCTTTGGGCTCAGCACCGCGTTCCTGCCCGGCCTGTATGCCCGCGCGCCGCATTTTATCCAGTTCTTTTTCACCGATCCCCTGCCCACAGCCACCATCATCGCCGTGGTATTGCACCAGGTCATCCATCTGGATAAGCTGTTCGCCCGCGAAAAGGCTGCCGCGTGACCGGATAGAAAACGTTCCGAAAATACGTGAAGGTCAGGCAGGGAAAATATCCTGCTGGTTGACTGTCCGGCTGGTCACGAAATGCAGCTTCGCCACTTCCGCCAGCCTGTTCCAGCCGTATTTTTCGGCAAAGGCCTGGGCTGGCTTGAGCACGTCTTTACCGCTGCCCAGAGGAAACTTCATCTGGTAATGCCGGTCCATCGCCTGGCGGCTTTGTAAAAACTGGTATCTGGCGATCACCGAAGCCGCAGCCACCGCAGGATCGGATTCAGCGTGGGTGCGTTCCTCCACGGGGATCTTCAGCTCCTTGCCCTGTAAATACCGGTGGACCTTCTTGTGCGGGCTGAACTGGTCCACCAGGATCCCATCGATGCGGGGATGCCTGTTTACCAGTTCCAGGATGGCGTTGCCGTGTTGCCAGGCCAGGAGGTCGTTGAGGTTCTGTTTCCGGGTCTGCATGTCGGCAATGATCTCATTGTATTTTAAAGGTTTGATCACGATGCAGGCGATCCGGTGCGCGTGGCGCTCATACAGCTGGTGCGAGATTCCCACGATCTGGCTGTCCCGCAGCCGTTTGCTATCCGCCACGCCCAATTCCCTGATCTCGTCCTCCATGCCGCTGTCCATCAGGAATGCGGCCACCACCAACGAACCGAAATAGTCGCCCTTGCCGCATTCATCGGAACCGATCCAACGCTCCCAGGTATGCAGGTCGCCCACCCGCTTTTCCTGCTCTCCGCAGAGTTCCTCGAGGTCCGGTTTGAGGGGGTTGTCAGCCGCGACGTTGAACACCTTGCTCAGGCCCTTGCGCTCCGAATAATAGATATTCAGGGTGGCGAACTGCCCGGCTTTTTCCAGGCGCAGTTGCAGGCCCCAGGCGATTTCACGCTGGCTGCGGACCTTGATCCCCCGGCGCGCCAATTCCGGCAACAAGTTCGACAGGAATTCCTCTATGTGTTTGTCCATGCTTTGCCTTTTATTAGATCTGAAAGGGCAGCCTGCCAACTCCGCCGTATTTGTCAATCCCTAAATAGAATCCACCGCGGAATTGCCCGTCCAGCGCTCTGGATTTCATCCGGAGGCAAGGACGGAATAGTTCCGGCGCCAGCGCCCAAAAATTTATTTGTGCTTGACAGAAATCGGGTTATCTTAATTTTAGCACTCAGTCGTCTTGACTGCTAAATTAACGATTATAATTACTCATATGGAGGTAAGACAAAGATGGCAAAACAAATGCTGTACGCACACGATGCCCGCACCGCCTTGAAGAAAGGTGTGGACCAGCTTGCCGATGCCGTGAAGGTGACCCTTGGACCCCGCGGCAGAAACGTGGTGTTGGACAAGAAATTCGGTTCCCCCACGATCACCAACGATGGTGTGACCATAGCCAAGGAAATTGAACTGGAAGGCGAATTTGAAAACATGGGCGCCCAACTCTGCAAAGAAGTTGCCGAAAAGACCCATGACGTTGCCGGAGACGGCACCACGACCGCCACTTTGCTGGCCCAGTCGATCATCGAAGAGGGCTTGAAGCACGTCACCGCCGGCGTGAATCCCATGTATCTGAAACGCGGCCTGGAAAAAGCGACCAAGGTCGTGGTCGACAAGATCCACGAATATTCCAAAGAGATCAAAAGCAGCGAAGAGATCGCCCAGATCGCCTCTATTTCCGCCAATAACGACGCGGAGATCGGCCAACTCATCGCCGAAGCCATGGATTCCGTGGGCAAAGAAGGGATCATCAACATCGAGGAAGCCAAATCCATCGATACCGGCCTGGAAAAGGTTGAGGGAATGCAGTTTGACCGTGGTTACCTTTCCCCCTATTTCGTAACCAACGCCGACAAGATGATCGCCGAACTCGAAGACCCCTTCATCCTCATCCACGACAAGAAGATCAGCGTCCTCAAAGACCTGCTGCCCATCCTGCAGGAAGTTTCGCAACAGGGCAAGCCGATGCTCATCATCGCCGAAGACATCGAAGGCGAAGCCCTGGCCACCCTCGTGGTGAACAAACTGCGCGGCGTGCTGAACATCGTCGCCGTCAAAGCCCCCGGTTTTGGCGACCGCCGCAAGGCCATGCTGGAAGACATCGCCATCCTTACCGGCGCCACCCTCATCAGCGAAGAGATGGGACGCCGCCTGGATAGCGCCACCATGACGGATCTGGGCCGCGCCAAGAAGATCCTGGTGGAAAAAGAGAATACCACGATCCGCGAAGGCGCCGGTTCCCAGGACGCCATTAACGGCCGCATCAAACAGATCAAGGCCCAAGTCGAGGAAACGACCTCCGATTACGACAAGGAAAAACTCCAGGAACGCCTGGCGAAACTTTCCAGCGGCGTAGCCGTGATCCGCATCGGAGCAGCCACCGAGACCGAGATGAAGGAAAAGAAAGCCCGCGTGGACGATGCCCTGCATGCCACCCGCGCAGCTGTCGAAGAAGGAATCGTTCCTGGCGGCGGTGTAACCCTGATCCAGGCTGCCAAAGCCCTCAAGGAAATGAAAGACCTCTCCCACGAAGAGAAAATGGCCGTGGAGATCATGATGAAAGCCCTGGAAAAACCCGCCTACCAGATCGCCGCCAACGCTGGCGAAGAAGGCGCCGTAATCGTGGAGAAACTCAAGGGCTACAAAGACATCAACATGGGCTTCAACGCCGCCAATGGCAAATTCGAAGACCTGCTCAAAGCCGGGATCATCGATCCCTCCAAGGTCGTGCGCTCAGCCGTGCAAAACGCCGCGTCCATCGCCGCCCTGCTGCTCACCACCGAGTGCATCATCACCGACATCAAAGAGCCCGAACCGCCTGCCCCGATGCCCAATCCCGGCATGGGCGGAATGTACTGAAGAACTCCGATAACCCAAACAAATACAAAGCCCTTCCTGCGTGGAAGGGCTTTTTTTCAGAGCTAATAGAAGAGAGCTGAGAGTAGGCATCCATGAGTAAAAATGTTGGCAAGTCCCGGGTAAGTGTGTGTCATCCCGGGTTTGACCCGGGATCCAGTCTTTCTGCCGCATCCGTCTTCTTCGGAACCCGTTATCACTGCGGGGTTACTGCGAGCTCACTGCGCGCTTTGCCCGTAATGAGCGCGCATTGACGGCGCAATGGCCTCGGGAGAGCCACCGGAAAAAGGAGCATGAAAAAGAGGCTCTATTTCAAACCGAGTGGGTAAGCCCCGGAGGGTGCGACAGATCATAGCGGTGGGTGCGAGAGAACCGGGGTCCCCGCAAAGGAGCGCAGCGAGTTTGGGGGGTGGTAAGCGAAGCCCCCCGATCCGATGACATGAATATCAATGAAGCCCCGGAGGGTGCGACACACTGTCTTTTTCTGCCTGAAAGGGTTAGCCGAATGTCTGTCGCATCCTCCGGGGCTCAAATGTGTTGTGGGTATTACATTCCGGGGGGCTTCGCTCCTACGTCGCTCGCACCCACCGCTATGATCTGTCGCACCCTCCGGGGCTGAGGCTGTTGACAAACCCATTTCAATGGGTGCAGGACGGTAGGTGAGCGATTTATCGCCCGTGTTCGTTGATCAACCCAGAATTTTCGGCAAACCCATTTCAATGGGTGCAGGACTTCAATACCGGGTGATTCTCTTTACTACAGGATTCTGGCCGGGAATGCTCAATCTCAGCAGGTAGATCCCCGCAGGTAAATCCCGGTCCGCAGCATCTTTGCCATTCCAGATATAGGTTTGCGCGCCGGCGGAAAGGGTTCCGCCAGCCAGGGTCATGACTTTCTGGCCCTTAAGGTTGTAAACTGCCAGTTCGGCAAGCGCGGCCTCTTTCAACTGGAAAGATATCTCCGTGGAAGCGCTGAAGGGATTGGGCCGACAGCTGATCTGAGTATTAGGAGCCGGGATTTGGTCGTCTTCAACTGAGGTGCTGGCGTAGACGTTGATCCAATGGTCCCAATCCTGCCAGCCGTCCATGGAATTGAGTTGTTTATCGACCTGGACAGCGTTGCCAAACCAGTCGTTGGTGTAGGTGTAGCGCGTGGTATCGTTCCAGCCGATGGTGTCGCTGTAATTTTGCTCCAGGACTTCGGTCAAAAAGCCGTGGGTGTCGAAAGTATTGATGTCGCGCCGGGAGTCCCGCCAGGCATAGTGGTCTCCGATCCAGCTCCAAAACTGGTAAAGGGTTTGGGCCAGGCTGCCATCGGGGTTGTAACTGTAGAGACATCTCATGCTCTGCGTCAGACCTTGTTGTTCGACGACGGTGAGGACGAGTTTTTCCAGCAGCTGGCACTCCGCATTGTAAATGTAGGTCTTATCCTCGTAGTCTGAGAAAGCCCCCTCCAGAGAATCGTAGCTGTAAATATGCTCATTGGCCAACAGGCCTTGCTCGTAGCTGTTCACCTGTTGCAAAAGGAGAGCCCATTCGCCTTCATAACCTTGGTAATAGAACACCTGGTCCAGGTTGCCGGCGGTGTCGTAGGTATTGCTTTCCCGGTGCCAGGCACTCCAAACGCCGTCGTTGATAAAGTAATAGACAGTCTCGTATATCTGTCCCGCGGTATTATAGACGTAATCCCGGGCCGAGGACAGATCCCAGGTGGCTTCTACACTAAAAAGATGCCGGGAAAGCAGGTCTAGCTGGCCTTGCGTGTTGTAACCGTAATTTTCCAGGGTGTAGGGCTGCCAGCCGTTGTTGTAGTGGTAGCGGGTGCTTTGGGACAGCAGCCAATCTCTTCTGGCCGCGGGAAATTGCGAATCGGGCTCTGGCGCTTGCGCGGCCAGGACGCCGCAGGCCAGAATCAGGATCAAAGCAAAAACAAGGTTCTTCATGTTCCTATCCTCCCTGCCATATATGGAAGCACTTTATATTCCCCAACGGAAACTTTATCCGGTGGTTTTTCTACCTCAATGCGCCTCGAACCAGCTGGCGCCGTGGGCTATATCGGTCTTCAGGCTTACGATTGATCGGTATTGTTCCGGCAGGGCGTGTTCCATGGCGGTTCTAACCAATTGCTCTGCTTCCGATAGGAAATCGTTCCGCACCTCAAAGACCAGTTCGTCGTGAACCTGCAGGATCATGCGGATGCGTGCGTCAGACTGGATTTGCCGGTGAATGTCGATCATGGCGATCTTGATCAGATCGGCGGCGCTGCCTTGGATAGGCATGTTCACCGCTACCCGTTCGGCCTCCGCGCGCAGGCCCTGATTGGAACTGTTGATGTTCTTCAAATACAGTTTGCGGCCAAAAATGGTCTGGCAAAAGCGTTCGCGATGCGCTTCGGATTTGCTGTCGTTGATGTAAGCGCTGATGGAGGGAAAGCGCTCAAAGTAGTGCCGGATCATCTCTTTGGCGTCGGCCAGCGGGATGCCCAGTTCCCGCGAGAGTTTCTTCTGTCCCATCCCATAGAGCAGGCCGAAGTTTATGACCTTGGCACGGCGCCGTTCCTCGCTGCTCACATCGTCCAAAGCCTTGCCGGTGATGAGGGCCGCGGTCTGCCGATGGATATCATGGCCTTGCCGGAAAGCCTCGATCAACACGGCGTCGCGGGACATCAACGCCAGCAAGCGCAGTTCGATCTGGGAATAATCCGCCGACATGATCGACCACTCCGGATCCCCAGCCACAAAGGCTTTGCGGATGGAGCGGCCCAGCTCGGTGCGGATGGGAATGTTCTGCAGGTTGGGATTGGACGAGGACAGGCGGCCCGTCGAGGTCACGGTCTGGTTGAATGAGGAATGGATGCGCCCGGTTGCTGGATTGATCAGTTTCGGCAGCGCGCTCACGTAGGTCGATTCCAGTTTGGTGAGCATGCGGTATTGGATCAATTTGTCCGCGATGGCGTAATCCCCGGCCAGTTCTTCCAGCACGCTGTTATCCGTGGAATACCCGCTTTTGGTCTTTTTACCGGAGGGAAGTTTCTTTTCTTCGAAGAGCAGTTTGGCCAGTTGCTGCGTGGAATTGAGGTTGAACTGATAGCCGGCTTCGGCGTAGATTTCATCGGTGAGGGTTTTCAGTTCCAGATTGATGTTGCGCGAGATTTCCAATAGTTGCGCCGTATCGATGCGCACGCCGTGTTCCTCCATCCTTTGCAGGACGGGGATGAGGGGAATCTCAACTTGCTCATACAGATCCAGCAAACCGGTGGCGGACAGCCTGCGCAGGTAGATCGGATGGAGGCGAAACACCGCCCAGGCGTCCTCCGCGGAATACTCGCAGGCGGCGTTCACGTCCACGAGGCCGAAAGATGTGTTGTTCTTTTTATCCAGCAAAGCGGATATGGGGATCATCTCGTGCATGAGTTCGGTGGCGGCGCAAGTATCGAGGGAATATTGGTTGGTGCCCGGATCGAGGATATAGGCGGCGAGCATGGTGTCCCAGATCGGGTTTTCCAGAGCCCAGCCGTGGCGGTGCAGCACGATGAGGTCATACTTGAGGTTGTGGCCCAGGATTGGTTTGCCTTTCAAAGCATCTTGGAGCGCGGCCAGGGTCTTGTCCAGCGGCAGGTTGTCGTGCATTTTATGCCCCAAGGGCAGATACCAGGCCTCCCGGCTGTTGATACACAGGGAAATGCCCACCAGAGAAGCCTGCATGGGGTCCAGGGAATCAGTCTCCGTATCCAGGCTGACTTTCTCCGCAACGGCCAGAGTGCGCAGCAATTCCGGCAGCTTCTGCGCGTCAACCAGCCGGGCGGCGAATGGCTGGGCGCTGGCTTGAACTGCCGGCGCTTCAAAGATATCCGCTTGAACCAGTTCGGGAGCCTCGGAAACAGGCGGCGCGGATTCCGCGGCCTGCGGATAACGGTTTTCGATGTGGCGCTTGAGGGTCCGCAACTCGTAGCGGTTCAGGAATTCCAGGGCGCCGGAAAGGTCCTTGGGCTTAAAACTCAGTTGTTCAGCAGCGGGAATGGAAATGGGGACGTCGCGCACGATCTGCGCCAATTGCCGCGAAAGAAAAGCGTTTTCCCGTTCCTGCGCCAGTTTGCCCCGCAGTTTTTCCGGCGCTTCGTCCAAATGGGCATAGATCTCGTCCAGGCTGCGAAACTGCTTGAACAGCGTCTCCGCGCCTTTCGGCCCGATCCCTTTCACGCCGGGAATGTTGTCGCTGCTGTCGCCCACGATGGCCAGATAATCCACGAACTGCTCGGGATAGACGCCGTATTTGGCGAACACCGCGTCGCGGTCCAAAGTGGCGTCCTTGCCCGGATCGAAGACCACCGCGCGTTCCTCCACCAGTTGCGAATAATCCTTGTCCGCGGTCACGTAAACGATGTCGAACTCGGCCTTGAAATGCTCGCCGAGCGTGGCCAGGACGTCGTCCGCCTCATAGCCGTCCAAAGAGATCTCCGGCAGGCCGATCAGGTGGAAGAACCGGTGCACGGGCTCGATCTGCGCGATCAGGTCGTCGGGCATGGGAGGACGGTTGGCCTTGTAGGCTTCGCTCAATTCGTGCCGGAAGGTGGGCGCCTTGCGGTCGAAACTGATCAACACGTACTCTGCCTGTTTCAGGTCCAGGATGTGGAGGAAGGAGTTGATCACGCCGAAGATGGCGCTGGTGTTTTCGCCCCGGGAGTTGACCAGGGGGTTTTTGATAAAAGCGTAGTGCGAGCGGTAAAGCAACGCGGTGCCGTCGATCAGGTAGAGGGTTTTGCGCATCGTCTCACTCCTGTCAGGTTGGGGCAATATTTCACGTCTGCAGGAATATCCGCGGCTGGGATATTGTCAATGTTTTTCGCTCCGGCCGCAGCTTCAAGGCCTTGCCCTGATGATCTCTTCCGCCTCGTTCTTGTCCGAACTGTAGGTAAAGCACGCCAGGATCTTGTATTTGTTGCGCTTGTCCACGCAGCGGGGAAACATAACGCGCAGGGCGTCCAGCTTGTCGTCCGACCAGGTCAGTTGATCCAGTACTGAGGCGATCTGGCTGGCGCTGAAGTAGTTATCCTCCGCCACCAGTTCTATCAGATGCAGCGCGTCATCGCCGAAGAAGGCGTCTTTGACCTCCTCCTCGAATTGCTCGAAATCGCGGGGATGCATGGGACGCGGAAAAGCGCCGTGGCCATGCGCAGGCTGGGAGGGCTGGCTCAGTTGCCAGATCTCGGAGCGCAGCCCGGAAAGCAGGTCCAGCGCGGCATCTTGCTCATCTTCAGGCAGTTGCGGCACAAACCTGTCTTCCCACACCTGGAGCAGCTGCCAGATTCCTGGCTGGGAGGAACCATTGTCCGGAAAGCCCGGCGCGTAGTCGTCCTCAAGATAAGAACCGTGGGAGCCGCTTTGGGCAAAGAGGGCGGAAAGCACCGCTAAAAGCATGAGGGTCAACATTATCAGACGTGGCATGGGAACTCCTTCTAAGGTCCGCTTTACTGATAAAACTACCGCGCCAGGTCCATATTCCTGCGCGGAATCCTGAAGCTTGGCACCCGCCCGGAACACCGGTTTCCGTATGTGACATCGGAATGTACACTACCCTAGCTCCCGGGGCTGGCAGTCAATCACTTCTCAATCAAGCGTAAATCAAGCGTCAATAATTGAGAAGTGATTGACTAGTGATTGACAAGTGATTGACGCTAACCCGCGGGGACATGCCGGGGTTGAGCAAGGAACGGGCAGCGGCTGCAGCAGGATCCCAGGATCCCTCAAATCGGCCTGATAGGGGTTACACCTAATCCAGGACCACCGCCTTAACCAGGAAAAACACGCGCGGCGGCATCACTTCGGGAGTCAGGAAGCAGGAGTTCGTGTATTCGTTGCGCAGGAAAATGAACGCGGGCGGATTGATCTGATCCAGGGAATAATAAACGGCGTAATGGTTTATCGTGAGGGGATTGCCGTTGGTGTCGTGGGTCACGGGCTCCCATTGCAGGTTGATCTGGTTGGGCCCGGGAACGGAAATGGCCAGGTTTTGCGGAGCTGGGGGAACGATCGCGCCATAGTTGGCAACGGGCTGCGTGATGAAGGCGTCGGATTGGCCCGCGCTGGAAAGCAAGGCGCCGCTGAAGCGGACCGTGTTTTCATAATCGCCAGCCACGGTCACCCTCCATCCGCCAAAGGAAGAAAATGCCGCGGTGATGCCCCGGCCAAAATCCGCTCCGGCACTGCCCGCTCTGACCGCCCATTGCCAGTTTCCGGAAGTGTCGAGCGCGGCTGCGAAGATATCGTCCAAGCCTCCGCTGGTAAGCGATGTGGAGCCGAAACCGGCTGTGGTGCGGAAAGATCCGGTGAGGTAAACCTTATCGCCCAGCGCGACGCCATAGCCCCAATCCTGTCCGCTGCCTCCGGCCCGGACCGCCCACTGCCAGCTGGAGCCGTCGGAACTGAGCTTGGCCACGCAGATGTCGTTGCTGCCGCTGCTAACCAGCTGTTGGTTATACGCAAAAGTGGCGGTCCCGGCAAAACTTCCGGCCACGTAGGAGACTCCGCTGAGGTCGGCGGTGATCGCATAACCCCGGTCAAAGCCAGTGCCACCGGCGCGCTGGGCTCCGATGTAATTACCCGAGGAGTCTAGAATGGCCACGAAAAGGTCGGCGCCGCCAGCGCTGGAAAAGCTGTATCCCCCGAAATGGATGGTGCCTTCGAAACTGCCGGTCACAAAGCTGGTCCCGGTGCTGTAGTCGGTGTGGATGGAGTAGGCGCGGTCGCTGTTCCAGGTATCCCAGTTGGCGCCGGCTTTCACTGCCCAGAGCCAGGTTCCGCCGGGGCTGAGTTTGGCCACGAAGATGTCGTCGGAAAGGTCGCTGTGGGGCAGGGTTATGCTGCCGAAGGTGGCGCTGCCTGTGCTGGCGTAGTAAGAGCCAGTTACGTAGCTGTTGCCGGCGTTGTCGTTGGAAATGCCCATCCCATAGTCCTCATAAGCGGCTCCGGCTTTAACCGCCCATTGCCAGGCTCCGTCGGAGTCCAGTTTGGCCACGAAGATATCGGGATAGCTGCTGTTGGCGCTGGTCAGGCTGGTGGTGCCAAAGCTGGCTGTGCCGGTGAAATCGCCGGTGATGCACATGTAGCCGAGGCCGTCGTTGGAGATGTTGACTCCGTGGTCGTTATTGGGTCCTCCAGCTCTTACCGCCCAGAGGCAGTTTCCATACTGGTCCAGCTTGGCCACGTAGATGTCCGTGCCGCCTGCGCTGGTCAGGGTGCTGGCGCCAAAATAGGCGGTGCCGGTGAAACTGCCGATGATGTACTTGTTGCTTCCGCCGGGAAAAGCGCTTTGCGTGGCAAGGTCGGAAACCTGGTCATCACCGCCTCCGCCGCCGCTTACAGCCCACAGCCAGCCCGGATTCTGCGCGAAAGCCCCCGCCGCTGCCAAAACAAATAAAAGACAAAACGCGGCTCTATTCATCTCTACCTCCCCGGCCTCTGCTCCAGAAAGCTGGAACACGGAAGCCAAATAACGTAATTATAGCGTCGATTTTGCTGAATTGCGTTTGCCTGTCAAGTAAAAAAGCGTTCTGTTAGGGAGTGGTCCGCACCGCCTTGATGTAATAGAATCCATAAGGTTGGAGCGCGGCGCCGGTGTGCGTCCATTGGGTTCCAATCACCTCGTCGGGAAATGGAGTGTATTCGCCATATTCCTCATAGGGCTCAAAGGGATTGAAATAGATCTTGTAATGGGAAGGGGTGACGGCCTGGCCGTCGGTATCCAGATTGACGGGATCCCAGGCCAGGATCAGGTCGTTCCCGGTGGGTGTGATGCTAAGGTTTTCCGGTGGCAAGGGCACTCCCGGGGAAAGGGTTTCCGAAACCAGGGCCACGAACACATCCGCTCCGCCAACACTGGACAGAGTCAGGGCGCCCAGATAGGCGGTGCCTTCAAAGAATCCTGTGATCAGGCAATCAGTACCGTTGACCGGGCAGATGCCCATGCTGTAATCCGTTTCACCGCCGCCTCCGCTGAAAGCAGTTTGCCAGTTGCCGGAGCTGTCCAGCTTGGCCACGAAGATATCGTAATCGTAGTTGACATATGCCGTCAGATCCCAGGTCCCAAACGACGCGGCCCGGGTGTAATAGCCCGTGATCCAGCAATATCCTGCGTTGTCCAGGCAGATGTCGTTACCGCAATCCGAGCTGGTGCCCCCGCCTTTGTTGGCCCAAAGCCAGTTGCCGGCTGAATCCACTTTAGCCACAAAGGCGTCGTCGGAACCGCTGCTGGTAAGCGACGTAGTTCCAAAAACGGCGGTGCCCATGATGAATCCAGTCACATAGCTGTTGCCGGCGGGATCAGTGTCCAGGGCGTTGACCAGCGCCCGGTTCGACCCGAAACCCTGAGCCAGCCAAAGCCAGTTTCCGGAGGCGTCCAGCTTGGCCACCAGGGCGTCGTCGTCCCATTGGCCGCCGCTGGTCACACTGAACGCGCCAAAAGTTGCGGTGTTCTGGAAATATCCGGCGGCATAAATGTTCCCGCTGCTGTCCAGATCCACGCCATAGGCGCGGTCGTAGCTGGAGCCGCCGCCTTTGACCGCCCAGAGCCAGTTCCCGGCTGAATTGAGCTTGGCGACCAAAAAGTCTGATCTGCCCGCGCCAACCAATGAGGGCAGGGTGCCAAAGGTTGCCGTGCCTTCCAGATAGCCGGCGATGAAGGTATTTCCGTCGGCATCCGCACAGATGTCTTCGCCGGTGACGGTATTGGTGGAGGAAGCCCTGGCCGCCCAGAGGAAATTACCCGCGGGGTCCAGCTTGGCCACATAAGCGCTGTAGGTGGAACTGCTGCCCGAAAGATAGAATGAGCCAAAAGCGGCAGTGGAACTGTAATATCCCGTGATGTAGCAATTTCCGGCGGGATCGACGCAAATGCCCCGGCCTGAGTCGTAGCCGGAACCACCGGCATTCCTCGCCCAAAGCCAGTTACCGCTGGGATCCAGCTTGGCGACGAAGATGTCCTGGCTTCCCAAACTGCCCAGGGTGGATGGGCCAAAGGTGGCGGTGCCGTTGTAATAACCCGTCACATAGATGTTTCCAGACTGGTCGGTGCAGATCTCCTGCCCGTTATCGCCGTAATTGGCGGTTCCGCCCGCCCTTTTCGCCCAGATCCAATCGGGGTCGGTCTGGGCGCAGAGGAAGCCAACCGCCCCCAAAAACAATAACACAAACAGCACGGTCTTTAGCATGGCAAGCTCCCCGGCTTCAAAACTCCCAACTCAGGAAAACGGAAGCCGAATAATGTAATCTTAAAAGCATTTTCCGCGAATTGCGTTTGCCTGTCAAGCAAAAAAAACACTGGAGATCAGACCTTAGCAGGAAGGAGTGGAAAACCTGCCCAGTCCAAAGAAAGGCAAAGAGTCCGGTTTGCCACATAGGCGCAGTGTAGTGTTGCATGCCGATGCCAGGTAGTGTAACATACCGGTGCCATGTGGGGAGTTCTGTGGTAGGATCGGAATCCTACCCTACTTGATTCGTGTGAATCAGTGCAATTCGTGGACCTCACAGTCCCCAAGCCACGCCTGACGGGTGTTTTCCACAAATGATTCTTGCACAGAAGAAAAAACTTGACAACGATGCGTGAATATTCATTTCTGACATTGTAAGGGTTATTATATCTTCATGAGGAGGCAAAAATGAAGATGCTGCTGATAATACTTGCCGGGGTTTTAGTTCTGCTGCCGCTTGGAGCCGTATATCACAAGATCGGAGAATACGCTACGCCCCTCGATGTGCAAGCGGTGGTGGTTCAAAACGGTGTCGCGTATCTGGCGGAGGGCATAACGAATCAGTTAAACTACTCGATTTTGCAGACGCTGGATGTTTCCGATCCACCCAATCCATTCCCGCTCGGTAGCTTGAACATACCCCTAGGTGAATATGCTTCTTATTCTGGAATCGATCTGGGAGTGGAAAACGGTATTGCCTTTGTTGCTCTAAACGACACCCCATTTTCCCTGAAGATCGTGGATGTTTCCGATCCGCTGAACCCGACTTACATATCAAACATTTGGGCTAACTCCATGGACGTCTGCGTGGTGGACAGCCTCGCTTATGTGGCTGCGGATGCTTATGGACTCAGGATCTATGACATATCCGATCCGCTTGATATTGTTTTGCTGGGTTCCCTGGACACTCCGGGAAACTGTGAATGCGTGACTGTGGCGGGCAATATCGCTTATGTTGGGAATTTAAACTTACAGGGACTTCCTCCCCAAAATATAGGTGGATTGCAGTTGATCGATATCTCCGATCCGCAGAATCCGGTCCTGCTGGGATCCCTCGACGGCCCCTACCCAAGCTCCATTGCGATTTCGGGAACCCTGGTCATAGTAGTCGCGGGTTGGCTGTATTTCATCGATACCTTTTATCCGGAGTTCCCCATTCTTCTCGGGTCTGTCCCTGGCGGCGCGTATTCGGTGACCGTCTCCGATGGCGTTGCGTACCTGGCTGGCGGCGGCTTGGGTATGAGCGCTTTCGAATTTTCCGACCCCCAGAACCCAGCCCAGATCGGCGTTTATGCCGCACCTGGCAATACCATGGATGTGCAGGTCAATGGTAATATAGCCTATCTGGCAGGTTCAGCGGGATTGCAATGTTTAGATATATCCTATCCGCAAAATACCGCTCTGGTCGCTTCTTTGAATGCGCTGAACCCCCAGTCTTTCGTTTTCTCACATGATCTGGCTTATGTAGCATGTGGATCCGGACTGCAGGTCATCGATGTCTCAGCTGCCCAGAATCCCGTGTTGTTGGGCTTTTGTTCCATGCCACAATTTATGGACGCTGAAAAAATTGCTATGGAGGATACCATGGCCTATGTGGCCGGTGCATTTTTTAATCCTCACTCCTGGACCGGCCATCCGGAGCTGGATATCATAGATATCTCCGATCCGCAGAGTCCGATGTTAACAGGTTCCCTCGCGCTTAGTAATACCAGCTACACTGTTGGTGGTGTGGCAGTGCTTGATGGCCTCGCTTTTGTAGCCTATGGTTCCTATTTGCAGACCGTCGATGTCTCCGTTCCGCAGAATCCCACCTACATCAGCGAATGGACAGCATCTGGAGAAATCAGATCCATCGCCGTCGCAGACAACATTGCCTATGTATCAACAACCGCTGGCTTGCAGATACTGGACATCTCCACTTCACAGACTCCGTCCCTGCTTGGTAGTTATGCGTTCCCTGCGAATTATGTGTCCCCATTCGGAGACTTGGCCTTTGTGGCAGTCGGAAATTCCGGCGTGCGGATAATCGATGTCTCCGATCCCGCCACACCGGTTTTGGTCAGTTCCATTCCGCCGCATCATGCCACGAGTTATATCGACCGTTGCCTGATCCGCGACAACCGGCTCTTTATTTCCGACAATAACTGGAACGAGATCAGCAGCTACGATATCAGTACACCGCAAACCCCGGTTCTGATCGACAGATATGCCTGGAACCTGAGCACCAGCGATATGTGGGCGGACGGGAACCTGCTCTATACCGCCAATGGCGCGTATGGCCTGAATATCCACGATCTGACCCTCGTTGATGTGGATGACCAGGTCCAGATTCCCCTTTCGGCATTTCAGCTGAGCAACTATCCCAATCCCTTCAACCCGGTAACCACTATTACCTATACTTTGCCCACAGCAGGATTGGTATCTTTGGAAATCTACAATAGCCGGGGACAGTTGGTCAGAAGCCTGCTGCAGGAAGAGCAATCCGCAGGCGAACATACCCTCATCTGGAAC
>DAHVPC010000035.1 GCA_027318475.1 Candidatus Cloacimonadota bacterium
TGAGTGATCGCCAGGTTGTGGACGCTGAATTTGTCGGTGTTAATTACTTCCTTGGGGCGTTCCAGTATCCAGGCGGAAAACTTGTATTCCGCGGCGGATTTATCTTTGCTGATGGTGATCGCGGGGTTCTCTCCGTTTTCCAGGACCAGTTTCTGGATATAGACCCGGGGGGTGCTGTTCAATCCAGCGCCAAGCAGCGCGGCAACAAGCAACAGGGGCAGAATCAGCCAGAGTTTCTTCATGGGGGTTCTCCTTTATTTCAACATACCTAGTTTCTTCATGATTTGCAGGCGCCAGACCATCCAGGCGGCTTCCCACACGATGTGGCGGCTCATTTTGGAGACGCCGTTGAGGCGTTCGGTAAAGACGATGGGGATTTCCTGGATGCGGAAGCCCTTGACCCAAGCGCGGAAGTTCATCTCGATCTGGAAGGCGTACCCGTCGGAGAGGATGCGGTCCAGGTTGATAGCTTCCAGCACCCTTCTGTGAAAGCATTTGAAACCTCCGGTGGGGTCTTTGACCGGCAGCCCGGTGATCACGCGGACGTACTTGGAGGCAAAATAACTGATCAGCAGACGCTTGAAGGGCCAGTTCACGATATTCACGCCTTGGCAATAGCGCGATCCGATCACGAGGTCCTTCTTTTCCGAGGCTTTCAGGAGCCGGGGCAGGTCCTCCGGATTGTGGGAAAAGTCCGCGTCCATTTCCAGCACCAGTTCGTAATCCCGTTCCAGCGCGTATTTAAAGCCCGCCACATAGGCGGAGCCCAGGCCCAGTTTCCCCGGCCGTTCGATCAAATGCAGGCGCGGATTGCCCTCCATCATCTCTTTAACGGCCTGGCCGGTGCCATCTGGCGAATTGTCGTCCATCACCAGGATCTCCAATTCCGGGTCTTGGGCCAGCGCTGCTGGAATGACGCGCCGGATGTTTTCGATCTCGTTGTAAGTGGGGATGATCAGCAGGGCTTTCATGGCCTGTCCAGGTTGTTCCTCAAAAGTTGGGCTTCGGGGACGTCGCGAAGTTCCCTGGCGGGGCTTCCCAACACGATCTTGGATGCGGGAACGTCGCGCGAAACCACCGCGCCGCCTGCAACGCAGGCATCTTGCTCCAACACCTTGCCGGGAAGGATTGTGGCGTTGACTCCGATGCGGGCACCGCGTTTGAGCGTTACGCCCTTGAAGTGCTTGAAGCGTTCCGGATCCCGCGCCATATAGTTGTCGTTGCTGGTGGCCACGCAAGGCGCCACGAAGCAGTAGTCCTCGATCGTGGAATAGGCGGTGATGTAGCAGTTGGTCTCAAACTTGTTGCGCGAGCCGATGCTGACGTAGTTTTCGATGGCGACGTTGCGGCCGATGATGTTCAGGTCGCCGATGCTCACGTTTTCGCGGATGGTCGCCAAATCGGCGATCAGGTTGCGCTGCCCGATCTCGCACTGGGCGTAGATGACCACATTGGCGCCGATCTGGCAAAACGCGCCGATGCTTGCCGGTTTCAAGCCGGTGGGCACTTTGAAGATGCTGCGCGGCGAGGAAAGCGGCAATTTGCCGATCACCGTGTTGTCGTCGATGCGCACGGATTCCCCGATGACGCTGCCCGGATGGATCACGACGTTGTTGCCGATCAGGCTTTTGGCGCCGATCCGGACGCGGTCCAGGATCACGGCGTTGACGCCTATCTGCACGTTGGCGCCGAGCTCGGCGCTGCTGGATATATATTGGTTCATCAAACCTCCACTCACTCGGCGCAATTTTTTTCTCGACAACTTATCCGGCAAGCAAAAAATACGCCCACAGGGATAAGTTATGCGGAAAGACCTTGAAGACTACTTGCAATATATACGCGCGGAGGCCAAATCTCCCTGCACGATTATTGCCTACACCCGGGATCTACGCCAGTTTGGGCAGTATCTGGAACGCTTTTTTGAGGGCGGGCAGGTACGCAGCGCCGAAATCAATGCGCAGATGGTCCGCGATTTCCTGCGCCATTTGCATGAAGCCCAGGTGGGAAACCGCAGTCTGGCACGCAAGATCGCCGCGCTGAACAGCTTCTTCCGCTACCTCAAACTCACCGGACGCATCGGGAAAAACCCTTTGGACCGCGTCAAACGTCCCAAATTCGAAAAGAAACTGCCCCGCCATTTCACCGAACAGGAGATGCTCGAACTGCTTCGCCTGCCCGATCTGGAAAGCCTTTACGGCCTGCGTAACCGCGCCATCCTCGAACTGCTCTACTCATCCGGATTGCGCATTTCGGAACTGGCGGACCTGCAACTGAACGACATCGACCTGCATCGGGGCATGCTGCGCGTGATCGGCAAAGGCGGCAAGGAACGCCTGGTTCCGGTGGGCAAGCAAGCCCTCGCGGCGATCCAAGGTTACCTTCCCGTGAGGGCGAAACTGCGCACAGACGAGAGTTCGGAGCGGCTGTTTCTAACCAAGAGTGGCAAGGATTTCGACCAGCGCCAGCTGACCAACATCCTCAGCCGCTATTTCCTGCAGATCGCGCGGCAGAAAGGCTTTTCGCCCCACACCCTGCGCCACAGCTTTGCCACCCATATGCTGGCCCGGGGCGCCGACCTGCGCGCCGTGCAGTCCATGCTCGGCCACGCCAACCTTTCCACCACCGAGGTTTACACCCACGTGACCCTCGACGATGTGAAGAAAGCCTATCGCAAGGGGCATCCGCGGGGCAACGGCTGATTATTTAACACAGAAGCACGGAGTTACAGAGGCAGCGGGGCAAACAGGCCAGGGCCGCTGCGCCCCTCCCAGCATCAATACGGGGTTATTGCGCGCTCATTGCGCGCTTTGCCCGTAATGAGCGCGCAATAACCCCGCAATGATCCCGGGAGCGACACAACGAACCCGGTGTTAGTAATCCACACACCTCCTGCGTCTGAACCTGCTGTTGGATAAGGCTGGTAAACCGAGTCCTGTCCAATTGCCTCTCATCAAGATAAACAGATATGCCGTGCTAATGTGTATTTGCCCTGCTACCCCTTGCCCAGTTTTCGGAAGAGGATAAAGGAATGCAGCAGTGGATACAGCAACATGCCGAAAGCCAGCACCGACGACCAGGTCTGGAACGCGGAGTTACCCACCAGTACAAAGCCCTTGAGGATCATCAGCAGACCCGCGGCCACAAAGAGGATTCCCCCCAAACGGTGCGTCTTGTCCCAAACCACTTCGTTGGAAAGCGTCCAGGGGGTCTTGATGCCGATGAAGAAGTTCTTCGGCACCTTGGGCAGCAGATTTCCCAGAAAGATGAACATCAGGCCCATCAGGATCAACAGCATGTTCACGCCCCGCACTTCGCCCCACTTCGCCACATATAGCGAGTACACGCTCAGCACGGTGAAGAAGAGGAGCAGGATGGCGGTCAGGGATGGCACGACCTTTTCGTTGCGTTCCTCGTATTTGCGGTACCAGGGCGAATAGAAGGGCAGCAGATAGAGCAGCAGGAACATGGCCAAGTTGAGGGCGATACCCCAGGCCAGGCCGGTGTTGCGGCCCACCCAGCCGTCGATCTGGTTTTGGATGTTCCAATGGATGGGCACTTTGGCGTCGGCGGGCAGAATCCCGGCAAAGTATAACACCGCTATCAACTGCAGCGCCAGGATCAGTATCGACCACTTGAACTTACTTAGTCTCGTCATTTTGAACCTCTTTTTTGGAGATGAATTTGGTTATCCAGCTGGCCACGTCCTCAAACACGGAGGTGTTGAGGCTGTAATAGATAAATTGCTTGTGCTTGCGCGCGGAGATCAGGCCGGCCTCGCGCAAGATCTTCAGATGCTCGCTCAAGGCTGGCAAACTGATCGTGAAATGCTTGGCGATTTCGCCGGCGGACTGGGTCCCATCCTTGCGCAAGAGGTCCAGGATCCGGCGCCTGTTTGCGTCCGCGATCGCCTTGTAAAAGGACTTCGGCATGTTTTCTCCCTTGTAGTTGTTAAGCATGGGACTAATTAGGCAAATGCCGAAATGCTGTCAAGGGATTTTCTACTATTCATCCAACTGATAATGTCAATTCTCTTAGAAACTATCGGAGAGAATGCACAGCATGGAGAAAAAGCTTGACGGATTTCATCCACAGTTAAAATCGGATGCGTATAGTTGTGATTTTAATCGAAAATACAGAGGTGAAAAAATGAAAGGAGCGATATTAGTCATCGTATTCGCTACTGCTGTTATGATGGCAGCCGCCCAAACGACCAATGATTACCGCACAATTGCCAGTGGGAATTGGAATTCCACATCTACCTGGCAAAGATTCGATGGAGCGGATTGGATAGCGGCAACGGCCACTCCGACCAGTAGTACCGCCAACTTGATTACAGTCAGGAACGGACATACCGTTACCTCCACAGCCGCGGTTACGATTGATCAAGTGGTCATCGAAGCGGGAGGGAAGCTCATCGCTTCTGTAGGAACTATCACCATTGCCAACGGCACCGGTACAGACATGACTGTCTCTGGTACTCTCGAAAAGGTGAGCGACCTGGGCGGAACAGGAACCATAGTTTTCGCCAATGGCGGAAAGTACATCCACAACCGTAACGGTGATGTGCTTCCGGTTGCTACTTGGGATGATGGCTCGACCTGCGAAATCACCGGAGTGACCACCACACAGCCCGGCAACAGAAACCAGAATTTCTATAATCTGACCTGGAATTGCCCCAATCAAACCGCAAACGAAAACTCCACCGGCGGAGATTTCAAGGACTTTCGCGGCTTACTATCGGTTGTCAGCACCGGCACCGGCTCCTGGACCTGGACCGATACGAACAACAACACCAAGAACATCAACGACTACGAACAAAGCGGTGGGACGGTGTATATGACCCAAGGCAGCGGCAATATCGTGGTTACTTTAACCGGCGACTTCGTAATGACCGGCGGAACTTTGTCGGAAAACGGAAGCGCCACGGGTTGTTCCTGGATCTTCACCGAACCCGGCACCCAGCTCTTCAACAAAAGCGGTGGCACAATCTCCCAAACCATCTCCTTCACGATCGATAGCGGCACCACTGTGGACGTGGTCGACCAACCCTTTACCGGCTTGGGGAACTTCACTTTAGCTTCCGGTGCCGGAATCATCATCCGCGACGCCGCCGGCATCACCACCAGCGGAACCGCTGGTGCAGTCCAGGTTTCAGGCACCCGCACTTACAACGCAGCCGCGAACTACATCTACAGCGGCATGGTTGCCCAAGCCACAGGCAACGGCCTCTCCACAGCCAACAACCTGACCATCGACAACGCCGCCGGAGTCACGCTCACCAACTCCGTAACCGTGAATGGAACCCTGTATCAGATAGCTGGTGCGCTTTCCGGCACAATCGCGGCCGACGGCTATGACAGCCAGTATCTGGACATTGCCGAGACCAGCCAGCTGATGGGCGGATTCAGCGCCAACGTTTCCACTCCTGCTTTAATGCCCGGTTATGTGGACAGATACTGGTCCCTGGCTGGCGATTACACAGGCTCCAAAACAGTCACTTTCTATTGGACCAGCGCGGATGACGGCGATTACGACTGGACAGGACTCGAGCCCGCAGTTTTCAACGGTACGACCAAATACACCGGCACTTATGACGTCAGTTCCACGACCCGTTCGATCACGGTGACCATACCCAGTTCCATCGATGGCTCCGACTGGAGAATAGGCAGAGCCGACGACGAACCCCTGCCGGTGGTCCTGTCTTCCTTTACCGGCACTAGTTCCGCCCAGAACGGAGTCACGCTCACCTGGGTCACCCAGTCCGAAACCGGCATGCTGGGCTACTATGTTTACCGGGCGGCCACCAACCAGCTGTCTGGAGCCCAGGCCGTCAGCCCCATGATCGCTGCCCTGAATACAGCGCAGCAGCAGATCTACACCTTCACGGACACGGCCATCGATACCGAGGGCACCTACTATTACTGGCTGCAGGCAGCGGATTTGAACGGCGAGGAAACCTTTCACGGCCCGATCTCGGTCTATTACAGCGGACTTGGTGACAATCCCACACCCGGAATCCCTCTCACCACGGAACTGAAGGCCATCTATCCCAATCCCTTCAATCCCCACGCCTACATTCCTTACAGCGTTGCCACCACTGCGGAAGTCAGATTGCAGATCTACAACTTTCGCGGCCAACTTATCCGCGACTTCGACCTGGGCTTAGTAATTCCCGGCGAATACCGCGCCGAATGGGATGGCACCGACGCGAACGGCCAGACTGTGTCCAATGGCGTGTACTACATCCGGATGTTGGCCGGCATGGATAGTTTTCAGCGCAAAGCCGTGTTGATGAAATAGGAACAACAGATTAAAAGATAAACAGATGAACAGGGGCCCGGTGTAACAGCCGGGCTTTTTCCTGGCTCTTTATAAAAATCAGGCTCCGAGGCTTCCGTTATCATTGCGCCGTCACTGCGCTGACATTATATGTGAAGCGCAATGACAGCACAGTGATGCTGTAGTGGTGACGGAGAGAATTTGGAGTTAAAAACGCTTCCCTTACTCACCCCCTAACGCAAGCCCAATCTACGATTTGTACTTCAAACAGCATGCAACTATCCTGGATATTGCAAGAACGAACCCAAATCCAGCCCCTAAAACCAGGCCTATGCAAAATGCTGCGCTTCTGTCGTTTACCATCCCGGTTTGCAGGCGAGTCAGGCTCGATGGAAACATGCAGCCTGATGTTGGGCAGGACTTGATACAGCATCAGGGCAAGGGTATTAGAATATATGTTCTAAAAACTCTTGACAGGATATCCGCTTTTAGAATATTGGCTCTAAAAACGGATAAAGGACAGAGCATGAAAATCTGCGTTTTGAATGGAAGCCCCAAGATCAAAGAGAACAGCGTTACGATGCATTATCTCATGTATCTTCAGAAAAAACTGCCAGAAGCGAGTTTTAATATTCTCAACGTGGCAAACATGGTCAACCGGCTGGAACAGGATCCCGGGGCGTATCAGGAAGTGATGTCGTCCATCTCGAATTCCGATGGCATAATCTGGGGATTCCCATTGTATTACCTGCTGGTTTCCTCCCAGATGAAGCGCTTCATTGAGCTAGTCGCGGAACGCAAGTCCGAACCAGCATTCCATGCCAAACCCGCGGCAGCGATTACGACCTCCATCCATTTCTGCGACAATTATGCCTTGAAGTACATCAGGGAAGTATCGGAGGATTTGGGCATGAAGTTCTTCGATGCATATTCCGCCGGCATGTATGACCTCAATAACGCTCAGGAAAGGGACCGGCTTGAGGCATTCGCAAGGAATTTTCTGGATTTCGTCAAGCAGGGCAGCGCCGTTCCTCCTCAAACCCTGCCCTTGGTGTATCGACCCATCGAGCTGGACCTCTCATCAAAACCGGCTGCTAACAGACCCACGGGTAAAAAAGCAGTCATCATAACCGATGAGCGTGAGGAAGACCGCAACCTGAGAGCGATGACAGCTTATCTGAAATCTGCTTTTGGCGACCAGGCCGACGTGGTCAACCTGCGCAGCATCAAAATCAATGGAGGCTGCCTGGGCTGCCTGCATTGCGGTTATGACTTCACTTGCGTGTATGATGGAAAGGATGAATATAGAAGCGTTTTTGAGGCCAGAATTTCCCCAGCCGATATGATAATCCTGGCCGGCAGCATCCACGACAGATTCTTTTCTGCGAAATGGAAGCAGTTCTTCGACCGCTCGTTTTTCCATAACCATACCCCAATGCTGGAGGGAAAGCAGGTCGGAATCGTAATATCCGGACCCTTTAGGCAGATGGGGAACCTGAGGATGCTATTGCAGAACTACTTTGAAGTTCAGAAGGCAAACCTGGTTGACATGGTGTCAGACGATTACCCGGAAGTTGAACCGGTATTGGCAGGTTTGAGGAATCTTGCCGACAGGATGAGGAGCCTGGCTGAACAGAATTACCGGGCGCCCCAAACCTTCCTGGGCATTGCCGGGCACAAGGTGTTCCGGGATGCCATTTTCGGCGGCCTGAGATTCCCTTTTGTCAGGGATTACCTGCACTACAAAAAAAGCGGGGGCTTCGATTTCCCCCACAGGAATTGGAAGAACATATTCCTGTCCGGAATCATGATGCTGCTAACCCGCATTCCCAATATGCGGGAAGAAATATACACGAAGAGATTGATCTCCGGAATGACCAACCCGCTCAAGAAAATCGTGGAACAGGAAAAGGCTCTAGATGAGTAAGAGCGAACAAACCAAAAAGAGGATCATCAACTGCTCCCTGGAGCTGTTCAATGAGTTGGGGCCGGACAATGTCTCGACCGTCCTGATCGCCAAGAAGCTGGGCATCAGCCCGGGGAACCTGTATTACCATTACCAAAACAAAGGGATGATTATCCGTGAGATCTACGCCTGCTTCGTGTCGGAATACCGTGACAACTGGAACTCTGAGGAGATGCGCAAACCGGAGTTCAATGTCGCGGAACGGATTGTAAACAACCTCCGGATATTTTTTAAGTATCGTTTTCTGATGAACCACATGAGCGCGCTGGCGCACAACGATCCGCTCCTGAGGGAAGAATTCAACAAGGTTGCAAGACAGCGGCAGAGCGAGCTGTTCTCGTATTTCCAAATCCTGGAGGAGCGGGGAAGCATGGATTTCCGCAACGATCCTGGCACGATCCAAAGGCTGGTTGAGGTATTATGGTTCTTAGGGGATTTCTGGCTGATGAAATTAAACATCCGACAGGGGAAAATTGCCGAGTTAACCAGCGCCATGGAACTTGAGTACCTGCAGGTGAACTTATTTCTGGCCAGGCAGTTTATGACGGAGAAGGGGAGGATGTCACTTCTGCCGGGTTATTGATTTGCGCTCGCTCATTGCCGGGACCTGAACATCCAATGATAACAGGTGGTGATGAAACGGCTCTGGCAGCCCGGAGTAAAAGTTGTCCCAGACCAGACGGTGGTTTGGCTATCCGGATGGGCATTCCGAACATCCCCAGCTGAAGTTCAGGCGAATTTGCTTGACACTGGTCCGCCGCCGCCAAAGCTCGATTTTTCCCTGCACGTTGCCCGGAAAGGATTGCCGTGCTTTGCCACCCGAAACGAAAACAGAGGAGCAACATGATGAAGACATTCGCTTTATGGGCTTTGCTTTGCCTGGCGATTGGCGGCCTGGCCGCATATCAGAACCACGCAATCGGTTTATACACTCCCTCCGCTCTGGAAGAAAGCCAGGGCGAATTCAACATCGGACACCGTTTTTACGGCGCCGTCAATGAAGACCCGATCGAAACCTTTTTCGGCATGAACAGCGGCACCAACGCCAATGTCTCCTACCGGCACCATTTGCCTCTGGACCTCGAAGCCAAACTTGGCTACACCAGCAGCGGCAACCAGTATGAGCTTGGCGTCGCCTGGTTGCTCCCCTTCCAGATACTGTCCATCCAAACCCAGGCGGACGCCAGCCTGTCCTGGCTAGACCGGCCCGGTTCCAACGACCGCACGACCGACATCGGCGTGTACGTTTCCGCCCAGAACGAACCCTTGTTCAATCGCCTCGCGTTTACGGTCAATGCCGGCTATAACACACTGTATGAGCGAATAGCCCTGGGCCTGGGGGTAAACCTGAAACTGCTGGAGAAGGTCAGTTTGTTAGGTGAATACTATCCGCTGCTGGACACCGCGCAGGGCTCGCAGGAAGCTCAAGCCCTGATTGGAAGCCACCCCACATTCTCCTTTGGAGTCAAACTCGACACCTACAACCACAACTTCATCTTCAGCCTGGGCAATGCCGACAACTTAAGTCCCGGCCGCCTGGCTTTGGGATCTTACAACAAAAGCGACCTGCATTTCGGCTTCAACATCAAGCGCAGGCTAAGTTTCTAAGGAGAATAGATGCTACGCTCAGTGATCCTGTGTTTGGCCGTCATCGCCCTTTGTGGCTGCAGTGTTACCCAAACCAAGTCCGCTCCTGAAGATTCAGGCCCCAGCCCGGAAGGCTACTACACCGTGCGGAGCAAGGGCTACACCCTGCTCTACAAAATCTCCGAAGACAGGTTGCTCTGTATCCTGTCCGGCGCCACCACAGGCTGGCTGGCGCTGGGCCTGGCCCCCAGTTCCATGATGCGGGACGCCAATTTCATCATCGGCTACGTGCAAGACGGACAAGGCTTCATCCGCGACGACTACGGCACGGAACACACCGATCACGCTTCCGACCTGTCATTAGGCGGCAACGAAGACGTTGAACTGCATGCTTTCGACGAAAACGGGACTGAAACCAGCCTGGTCTTCTCCCTGCCTCTGGATTCCGGTGACCAATTTGACCGCAAATTGGAGCCGGGCATGAGTTACAAAGTGATCTTCGGAGCCGGCCCCAAGGACGACTTCGACTCCTATCACCGCAGCGTCGCCTCGGCCACGATCAAACTCTGATCCCGGCAGGCAGGCTATTTCAGGAGGTTGATCCTGCTGCTGGAAATTTGGCCTCCAGCCAGCAAACGGACCGTGTAGGTTCCGCTGGGCAGATCCTGGGCCTGCCAGAGATATGAGTTTTGTCCCGATTGCTGAGGCAAAACGCCTTTGTGGACCAATTGTCCGCGGGCATTGTAGATTTTCAGTTCCGCCGGGCTTTTACCTTCCAGATAGTAGCTGATGGTGGCCTGCGGGTTGAAGGGATTGGGATACACGGAGAGGATCCGGGTCTGCGCGGTGCCGATCACGTTATCATCGTTGGAAACCGGCTGCAGTATCGTTATCGAGCCGTAGCCTGCATCTGCGTGCAGGCCCGAGTAATTGTCCGCGCCGTTTGCGCCCCGGGCCAGGATCACCGTGTAGGTTGAGCCGATCTGCAGCGGACGGTCGTATTGGTCGGTTGTCTGCAGGGGGATGGTGAACTGGACGATGGTCTATCCGGCGGTTTCCACACCGTTGACCAGGGTCACGTCGCTGGTTCCGCCCAAAGCAAGGTCAGAAGCGTGCGAAGTGTTGGAGGTACCCCAGTCGTCGCGGATCATTGTATTGCCGCCGCTCACATAGGCGATGATGATATTGGCGTTGCGCATCACGGTGGTGGGGTTGAATCCGACGGCTACCCAGCCAGTGGTGTCGCCCGTCAGTCTCCCTTCCAGATTCTGTCCATCTTGGGTAACCCGGTACTCAAACAGCACATCCGCCGCAGAAGTCTGCTGCCAGGGCGTCTGTGCGTGAATAACGGAAATCATGGCTGAAGCCAATAAGATGGCGGTGAGCACTATGTATATCTTGTTCATGTTGATCTCCTGGTTGTGACGTTTGCTAATAGTATACTGATTTAATATGATATCGGCAAGGGGAGATTCCTGTTTCCGTACCTTTTCTGGCGGGCTTTCGATTTTTGTTTCCCGGCTGGCCCCCGTCTCTGGCAGTCAATCAGTTGTCAATCACTAGTCAATCAAGCGTCAATAATTGAGACTTGATTGACTAGTGATTGACAAGTGATTGACTGTAGTCCGCGGGAGTGCAGCGAACAACGCCTCGCCAAAGATAGGTTAAACCGAGGTTAAACCAATGATATCAAACTCTCTTGCAAACTACGTGGATAGGGCATGGCATTTGGCTCTAGATCATCTTGAGGTAACAGTCTTCCCAGACTGGCACCCTCCGTGGCTTACTCACTCGGTTTGAAAGAGAGCAGATATCAGTCGATTACACGATGCCTGGATTGCCAGGGTCCTTCACCGGAGTGGCCCTCCACAGAATACATTGCATGGGCGATAAACAGGCTTACTGTCAAAGCTGGTGGCAATAGATCCTGCTGCGCTCTCCGAACAGGTTGTAGCCGTCGTCCCTGCGCTGCCAGCCGTACTTTTCGTAATAGCCGGCGTGGTCGGTGAACAGGTACACGGCCCGGAAGCCCAGCAGCCGCGCTTCTTCTATTCCATGCACCAGAAGTCTGGCGCCCAGAGCCCGTCCGCGAAACTCCGGCGCTACATAGAGGCAGGCCAGCCAGGGCATCAGGTCCTGCCGGCTCACCAGATCGTTGGTGAGCAGAGCGCTGCAGCCGATCATGGCGTTTTCATGCAGTAGCAGGTAGAAGCGGGGAAGGGCTGGCGTGGCGGAATTTGTGGCATGCGAAATGGCGTCCAGGTAGAAATTGAAGTTTTCCTGCCGGCCCCAGATTCCGTGGATGAATCTGGCGGCGGACTCGATCCCGGGCTCATAATCCCAGACGTTGACGATCTGTTCCATCAGGCCGGCAGCACGCACTCCTGGCAGTTTTCCAGGTCGGCGAGGATCGTGCGCAAAACTACGGCGCCATCCTGCGCTTCCTCCAGGCCGTGGAATTTGGCCGGATCGCGCAGCGTGAGCGACAGCGCCTGCAGGATGCGCAGTTGGGATGCCGGATTGCTGGCTGGAGTGATGATCAGAAAGATCCAGCGGACCGGTTTGGCGTCCGGGCTGTCCCATTCCAGGCCATATTTGTTGCGCACCACCCAGATCAGCGGATGCCGGATTCCCGTCAAACGGGCATGCGGAAAGGCGATTTCCCTGCCTCCGGAAGTCGCCATTTGCTCTTCGCGCAGCTGGATCTCGGCCAGAACCTGATCCACTGGCAAATTGACCCGGGAAGCGACCCGCGTGCTGAGTTCGGAAAAGAGTTCTTCGCGGCTGGCGAACTCCGTATCCAGCAGCACGGCGTCCTTGCCCAGCACCACATCCAGCAGCACCAGGCGCTTGCGTTTGAGCGCCGCAGCCAGCCAGGGTCCAAAGACTATCGTGGAGATTATCGAAGCCACCATGATGGCCACAAAGATGTGCTGCGAGATCAGCCCGGCGGAAAGGGCCAGGATCGCCACCACGATGTGCATTTCGCCGCCAGCTGTGTGGCAGATCGCGATCGTTTCCAGGTCGCTCTTGTCCTGTCTGGCGAGTTTGGCTCCCAGCCAGGCCCCAATGAAGCGCGCCGCGATGCCCAGCACGGTGAAAAGCAACACCAACTGCCAGTTGAAACTCTTCACGAAATCCAGCCGCAGCCCAATATTGGCGAAGAACACCGGCACAAAGAGGGAATGCACCAAGCGGTTCATCACGTGGCGGTCGTTCTGGGAAAAGTGCTTCGCTTCGCCCAACACGATGCCGGCGATGAAGAAACCGAACAGCGAATGGATGCCGATCTTCAGCGTCGCCGCCCCGAACAGCATCCCGGTGAGGAAGACGAAGGTGGTCTTCAGGCCGGTATCCGCGCCGTATTTCTCGTGGATGTAGGTCATCGCCCTGTCCACGCCCTTGCGCAAAACGGTCAGGCTCAGTACGGCAAAGCCGATGGTCAGCACGATCAGGCGCAGCACCACCGGCAGCTCGACCTGCGACTGGCTGAACACGCCCAGGATGATGGTGAACACCACCCAGCCGATCAGGTCGTTGATGGTGAGGGCGGAAACGATGAGGAAGCCGGTGTCGGATTTGAGGATATTGAGGTCGTACATCACTCGGATGGCAACCGTTAAGGCGCTGATGGTCATGATGGTGGAGATGAACAGTGTGAAGACCGTGCGCCTGGAAGGGTCGATCAGCCAGGCGTCGCCCACCAGGAAATAGATCGGCACAAAGGAGACCAGGATGGGCACGACCAGATCGGTGAGGGAGATCGTGAGCGCCTTGCCGCGTTGCTTCCAGATGCGGCTGAAATTCACGTCCAGCCCCGTTTCCATCAGCAGATAGAAGTTGCCCAACCAGGCGATGGTTTCCAGCATGGAGATCTGCAGCGGATCGCTGGGAAAGAGGATCGACTGGTATTGCGGCAGCCATCTGCCAAACAGCGCCGGTCCCAGAATCAGACCGACCAGCAATTCGCCCGTGATCGACGACTGTTTGAAGCGCTCAAAGAGCAATCCCGCCAGCTTGCTCACCCCTAAAAGGATGGCAAACTGCAGCAGGAAGATCAGTAAGTTGTGCTCACTCAAGAAGTTCATATCTCAGCCCAGAAAACTCCGGCCGGCCTCTCCAGTCAAGCATTTCTTATTGCGCCACTGCCTGTTTGCGGAGTCCGGCCCGCAAACTCCAGAGCTGGCTGCGCCCAACCGGATAAGCCTCAGAAAACGATGGTAGCCTTGATGAAAGGTATCGCGATAAAACCGTCCCAGATGACCCCGAAGGGGCGGATCCCGCCCAGGTCCCAGCTGATGTCTTTGCCCTTGAAACGCAGCCCCAGCGCGAAAACCTGGGCTGGTTCCCTGGCTGAGGTGTACAGGTACAATTCCCCCAAAGCGGCAACCCGTTTGGAAAGGTCCACGATCCCGCCCAAACTCGCCACGAAACCGCCTTCAATGAGGTCCTCAAAAGTGCCGAACGGCTTGCTTACACCAAGGTGGATGCTGCTCCGGGGATCGCCAAAACTCAGCACATGGCCGATGTTGGCGATCCGCACGTCCGGGTCTGGCGTGAAAGAACCGTAAAAGGCGCACTGCACGCTCTCATGGCGCAGATAGTTGAATTTGGCGCCCACCGTGAACGAACGCAGCAATTCCAGATCGATGGGGAACACTGTGCCCGCGCTGAGATGCAGCCTGTCAGTGGGGGCGTAAGTGAGTTGCAGGATGAGGAGTTCGAAGTCCGTGAAGGCCCACTGTCCTTTCGGCATGGTGTAGGCCGTGGGCATCACGAAGAGGGCTTGGTCCGCCGCTTTGAACATCAGCGCGGTGCTGTCCTTATTGGCGGGTTCATACAAATGCTCAACATACTCCTCGTCACTTTCAGCCACGGCTTCCGCAGCTCCGGTTGCCGGTTCGGTCTCAGCCCAGAGAATGACGGCCAGCAGCGTCAAAAAAACAAGCCAAGTCAAGTTCTTAAACATTCCAACCATCCTTTCGGGCGCGTTACTGCGCCCGCTACAGCCAATCTAACTCAATCGCGCAACTTTACAAATTTTATTTATTCTTGGATAACGATCCGCGTGAGTGCGGTTCTGCGTCCTTGTGCCACTTTGAGCAGATAGACACCGTTATCCAGCTTGGGCAGGTTCAGGTCCAGGAGTCCGTTGGGAGGCGCCGAAACCTGTTCGGAAAGCACTTTGCGGCCGCGCAGATCGTAGAGGCTGAGGCTGAGGCTTTCCCTGCCGGATTCAGCCAGTTCCAGGTTCACAGAATTTTTCGCTGGATTGGGCCAGATCCGTTTCAGCCAGGATTCCGGCGGCGGGGCCAGTTCGTCCTCGATGCTCACGTTGAGGAAGCTGGTCAGATAATAAAGCCCCTGGCCATTGATCACATAGAAGGACGGCGTGTTGATCAGGGGAAAGACGTCCAGTTGCTTAACCGGGCTGTTCAGATCGGGATGCGCGAGCGGCATCAGGGTGTGCTGCGGAGTCAGCAGCGCCAGGTATCCCCCCAATTCGTTGGGTTGGTCCCAACCCAGAACCAGGTGGCCGGAGTAGTCCGGGCCGATGCTGCTCAGATGTTCGCTGTAGATCACAGGGTCCCAGTTTGCGCCAAAGTCGTCGGAACGCCAGAGCCCGTCGGAATCCGATCCGGCGTCCATGAATCCGTACAAAGCGCCGTCCGAAGCGAAGCGGAATCCTTCCAGCAGGATCATGGTGGACGCTTGCCAGGTTTGACCGGAATCGTTGGAATAATAGACGCCGTTGCCGCAATTGGCCACCGCGTGGTTATCCCGGCAGGCGAAGCTGGTGCAGGGTTGCTGGCCCAGTTCCGAGATCTGGGTCCAATTGGCGCCATCGGTTGATCTGTGCAATCCGGTCTGGTCGCCGGTGTAGTAAGTGCCGGAAAGCGGATCGCGGAGCACGAATCCGGGCAGGTAAAACCACTCGTTCACGCTCCAGGTGTGGCTGGTGAGGTCAAAGTTGTAGATGCCGTCGCTGTAGGAGCCCGCGCCTATGGTGAGCATCAGGGTGTTGGCGTCCTTGCAGCAGATACTAGTGATGGGCAGCCAGGTGAGGCCCGTGTAGTAAGGGCTCCAGCCGGGAGCATCGAAGAGAAACAGTTGGCTGTAGCCGCTGGCATCCAAAGCTCCAACGGCCAGGGGTTCGATCAGGAAGTTGGCGCAGTTCAGAGTGGGTGCGGCGGGTCCGAAGGGCTGGCAGTCGAAGGCGGCGCAAGGCAGAGCCAGCGCCAGGACGAGTAAGCTGAGAGCGTGTTTCATCGCTTCCTCCTGGGGTCGGGAAAACAGCCCGGCTCCGCTGTATAAGAAAGCAAAAATCGTTCCTAATGTACTGGTATTCCTCTGCGCCGCAACCCCTTGGCCGGCCCCCCCCAAAAAAAAACCGGAACCGCAGCAAATCCGGTTCCGGCTTCTCTATCTGTTAGGAGGTTAAGGAGTTCAGTTCATCTTGACCTTGCTCATCGGAATGTTTGCGGCTTTGGCCACGCCTTCGCCATAGACGGGATCGACCTTGTAGCAATTGACGATGTGACGGATCTTGATCTCTTCGGGGGCGTCGCCCAGGTTGCGCGCCGTGTTGTCGTAGAGCACCTGTTTCTGCGCGGGGCTCATCAGGTTGAAGAGGGCGCGGGTCTGGCTGTAGTAATCGTTGTCGTCCGCGTGGAAATCGTAGCGGTTGGCGTCACCTTGCAGCGGAAATGGCGGTTCCTTGAAGTCGGGCTGGTCCACCCATTCGCCGAAGGAATTGGGCTCGTAACCCAAAGTTCCGCCGTAGTTTCCGTCCAGCCGCATGGCGCCGTCGCGGTGGAAACTGTGGGCCTCGTTGCGGGGTTTGTTGACCGGGATCTGGTGGTGGTTCACGCCCAGACGGTAGCGCTGCGCGTCGCCGTAGGAGAAGATGCGCGCCTGCAGCATGCGGTCCGGCGAGAAGCCGATGCCGGGAATGATGTTGGCGGGGGTGAAGGCGGCCTGTTCCACATCCTGGAAGTAGTTCTCCGGGTTGCGGTTAAGTTCCAGCACGCCGACCTCGATCAGCGGCCATTGCTTCTGGGACCAGACCTTGGTGACGTCAAAGGGGTTGTAGGGCAAGTTCTCCGCCTCGGCCTCGGTCATCACCTGGATGTACATCGTCCAGCGTGGGAAATCGCCTTTGGCGATGCTCTCGAAGAGGTCGCGCTGGTGGCTTTCGCGGTCTTTGCCGATCAATTCTTCGGCCTCGGCGTCGGTGAGGTTTTTGATGCCCTGCTGCGTCTTGAAGTGGAATTTGGCCCACACGCGCTGGTTATCCTGGTCATACAGGGCGAAAGTGTGGCAGCCGAATCCGTGCATATGCCTGTAGGATAAGGGTATGCCGCGGTCGCTCATGGTGATGGTGATTTGGTGGATGGCTTCCGGCAGCGAACTCCAGAAATCCCAATTGTTCTTCGCGCTGCGCAGGTTGGTCTTGGGATCGCGTTTGACGGCGTGGTTCAGCCCGGGGAAGCGCAGCGGATCGCGGAAAAAGAAGACCGGGGTGTTGTTTCCCACGATGTCCCAGTTTCCCTCTTCGGTGTAGAATTTGACGGCGAAACCGCGGATGTCGCGTTCCGCGTCGGCAGCGCCGCGTTCTCCGGCCACGGTGGAAAAGCGCGCGAAAACCTCGGTCTGCTTGCCGATCTCGGAGAAGATCCTGGCTTTGGTGTACTTGCTGATGTCGTGGGTGACGGTGAAGGTTCCGAAGGCCCCGGAGCCCTTGGCGTGCATGCGGCGCTCGGGGATGACCTCGCGGTCGAAGTGGGCGAGTTTTTCCACCAGCCAGATATCCTGCATCAACAGCGGGCCGCGCTTTCCGGCCGTGAGGATGTCGTCGTTGTTCGGCACCGGTGCGCCGGCAACGGTGGTGAGTTTCTTGTTCTTCTTGTCGTTCATGTTCGTCTCCTTATGCTCGATGTTTTCGGTTTGGAATTATTGTTTTTTCCCTCACCGGGGGCTTTTTTGCGCAAACAGGCCGAGCAGACGCCCCGCACTTCGACGCGCAGATCTTCCGCCTGGCCGAATTGTGCGGCTTCGGAGGGAATGCCCAGGGCGCTGAGCCTGGCGTTCGTAAAATCGCGGATGAGCCCGCAGCGCTTGCAGGTAAAGTGTTGGTGCCGGTTTTGGTTGGCATCGAAACGCAGCTGGATTCTTTCCTGCCCAAGCGCGCTGACCAGCCCCAGATCGGCCAGTTTCCAGAGTGTGCGGTACACCGTGTCCAGCGAGATCATGGGAAAGGACCTGCGCAATTGGCGGTGTATTTCTTCGGCGCCGGGATGGCTAACGCTGCCGGCGACCAGCTTGAATATCGCCAGGCGCTGGGGTGTTATCCTTAAGCCCGCTTTTCTCGCTTCCGCATAGAATCTCTCCAGCCTTACGTTCAAGGTTTCCCGCTTGGTCATCTTACATCCTAAATAAGAATCATTACTATCTAATAACAACATAAGGGATAGGGGAAGAATGGCAAAAGGAAACTTGGCTTCCCATTGAATCTATGGAGTTTTAGTGCTGGAAGCCGTGGCAGATAGCTTGGTCACGCAGTGAGTTGGGAATCCATCCGCTTCCCATCCCATAAACCCGCCGCGCTCTTTTGTGTATGCTTTCCCTTCCGCCCCGGGCTATGGTCTGACGCCTATCAATTGACCCTCATACATGAAAGAAAGCCAGGTTTGAGCCTTTCTTCCCGCCTCACGGCGTCAATCACTCCTTAATCAAGCCTTAATCAAGCGTTAATTATTGAGGCTTGATTGAGGCTTGATGAAGGCTTGATTAAGGCTAACCCCCCAGGGCGGACAAAAAAGATTGACGGAAGTCCGTGCCGGGTTTGTATAGTTTTTATACATCTTTGAGACAAAGGGAGACACCATGACAACACTCAGAATAGCGCTCTTACTGCTCCTCGTCCTGGGCCTCAGTTGCGGCTGTTCCTGCAACAAGGGCAAGGATCAGGAACCAGCCCCCGAACCTGGCAACGCAGGCATCCAGGCAAGCGAGCCCGGAGATTTCGCCTTCCAGATCTACAACCAAATGGACAAACCCGGCAAGAACATTTTCTACTCCCCCTACAGTATATCATCCGCGCTGGCGATGGTTTGGGGCGGTGCCAAAGGCGCCACGGCCGAGCAGATGGCCCAGGCCCTGGGCTTCACTCTGCCGCCCAAAGAACAGCACGCCGCGTTCCGCAAGCTGCAGCTGGCACTCAACGAGATCGGCGATCGGGGCAAGGCGGAACTCAACGTCGCCAATGCCCTCTTTGGCGCGGACAAATACAAAGAGCTCCTGCTGCAGGACTATCTGGACCTGCTGCGTGACATGTATGCCAGCGACCTCTACTCCCTGAACTTCGGCGATCCCAAGGGCACGGCGAAATTCATCAACGACTGGGTGGAAAAGAAGACCAAGGAACGCATCAAAAACCTGATCAGCGCGGACGCCATCCAGGACAGTAACGACGGCATTGTATTGGTGAACGCCATCTACTTCAAGGGTAACTGGCTCAAGCAGTTCGATCCCAAGGCCACCTTCCGCGACACCTTTTACGCCTCTTCCCGGAAACGCGAAGCGGAGTTTGCCCGCCCGGTGGATATGATGTATCTGGAAGGGGATTTCGCCTACGCCGAAGTGCCGGGTTACCAGCTGCTGGAAATGCCTTACGCGGAGAAGGACCTGGCGATGCTCTTCGTGCTGCCCGACGAGATCGACAACCAGAAGAAAGTGCTGTCCCAGTCTGTTTACAGCAAATGGCGCGATGCTTTGCAGGTGCAGGAAGTGAAGGCCTACATCCCCAAGTTCAAGGTCGAACACACGCTGGAAGGGCTGGCCGGAACCCTCAGCGACCTGGGCATCAAGGACGCTTTCGACGCAGGATTGGCCGATTTTACAGGCATCCGTGAACCCGGCATCGCCGACCTTTACATCATGGACGTGGTCCACAAGGCTTTCGTGGAAGTCAATGAAGAAGGCACCGAAGCGGCAGCCGCCACGGGCGTCATCATGGCCACCAAAGCCGCTCCAGTAAAGCCCATTCCGGTTTTCCGCGCCGACCGGCCTTTCCTCTATCTGATCGTGCACCGTCCCTCCGGAACCGTGCTCTTTCTGGGTAAACTGCAGGAACCGTCCAAAGCGTGAACCCATTTACAAACAAGCTTGCTGGAGTTGAGCGACGCAGGAGCATCGACTTCAGCAAGCTTGTTCCATGTAGTCCTGAAGTTCAAGCTCGTTCCTCGCTGAACTCCAGGAAAAAGAGGTTTTGAATATGCGCAGCGGTGTTCTTAATTCCGCCTGCTTGCTGGCCCTTTTAGCCGGAATCTGTATCCTTAATGCGCAGGGACTCAGTCTGCAGGCGCAGGAAGTGTCCCGTTTCGCCTTCACGTCGCACGATATGGGCTACGCCCGGGCTCCGGCGATCCAGTATCCCTATGTATATATCCCAAACAGTTACGGATTCCAGGTTTGCGTGTGGGACAGCACGGCGGACAGCTTCACCGAGATCGCCAATTACGGAGTTCCGGGTTGGACGACGGAACTCCTGCTCTGGCAGGATTACCTTTTCCTGGCAGTGCGTTACAATACCGAAACACTGTTTGGGCCGGACTCAGGAACGCTCTTCCGGGTGGATGTGACGGATCCCTGGCATCCCCAATCTGCAGGAATGATCGGCAGCGGCGCGGATTATCTCCTTTACTACAATCTGCGCGTTGCCAATGGCGTCCTGTTGGCAGCCAAGGAGACCAGCGCCGGTATGCAAAGCCTGGTCTGTATCGATCCGTCCAGCCTGGAAATCACGCACCAGTATCCCGGGCATTACCGCTTCGAGGTCGTCGCGGATGACGTGGTGATCTCCCGGCCCATGAACGCTTCCCCTTTTAGCCTGTTCAGCGTCGATCCCGCTTCCGGCCTGACACCGCTGGGCACTGTGACCCTGCCCCACTACGAAGTAAATACTTTTCCCCGCTTTGCCACCCTGGGTCCCAACCTCGTGGGCTCACAATGCGGCTCGGGCATGTATCTGTGGCAGCTTGGCGATATTCTGAACTGGAACCAGCTGTCCTTCATCGAACACGAGTTCGACACCAACGGCGTGCTCTGTAACGGCTATCTGGTCTTCGGCAATTATGAAGATGAAACCTCCAGGTTCTATGTGTATGAAATCGGCAATCCCGCCCAACCTATTTTGCTCAACAACATTCCCTATCCGCCGGGATTAGAAAACCCGCCAGCCATGGACAAATTGGTGGCCTACGGGGATTATCTGTTCCACTGTTGCCATGTCTACGGCTGCCTGTGTTTGAAAATGGCTGACGCCGGGGCTCTGAGTCTCGCCTCCGAGTGCTATGAGTATCCTGAGCCGCATGGACACGGAACAAAGTCCGGGAACTATATCCTGCAGCCTTTTTACTACCGGGGCGTGACCTGTTTCGATGTCTCCGATCCGCAGAATCCGGAATATGCGTTCACGCTCTTTCCCGACCGCTCGGTGTATGTCTGGGTGCGCGGAAACTATCTCTGGACCAGGATGACGCCAGTGGGGGTTTTCGATATGTGGGATACAGAGGCGATCTACGACATCAGCGATCTGCAGGACCCGCAGCCGATATTCTCCATCCCCTTCAACATCCAGACCGGGCTGTTTTTCAATGACGGGGAGCCGGATTGCTTTTACCTGTGGGACGGAAACGCTCGCAGCATAGCCAAATACGCCATCGCGGGGGGCCAAGCCAGTCTGCTCTTCACGTATCCCTATGGGGTGGCGCTGCAGAATCCGTCGTTCGTCAACGGCATCCTCTACATGGCAAGCCTGTCCTCCGTTGCCGGCATGTACGACCTCTATTCCTTTGCTGGCTTTCCGGAAAACGCTCCGCAGCCTCCGAACGTGCTGAGCGGCTTCATTCCTGGCCCGGGCTGGGTCTATCCCTGCGGAAACTATCTCTACATCCGCGATATCGGGAATGGCAGCCCCACCTGCATGTTCCACAACGAGGTGTCCACTTTTACAGTGGCAAACGACATCTTCGGCTTTCCCTTCCAGGATTTCGTCTGCATCGGCAGGGGCAACGGAGTGAGTTTCTACGATACCAGCGGCTTTCCGAGCGGCTTTCTGGCTGAAAACTATTTCCTGCCGCAGTATTCC
>DAHVPC010000036.1 GCA_027318475.1 Candidatus Cloacimonadota bacterium
AATGCGATCCCGAAATATCCGGATTTTTGGGGATTGCATTCCCCGATTTTCAGATATGACTTGACTGTAACCCCGGCAGCTGGTATTTTGTCTCTGAGGTGTATATGATCGCAAGAACCATTCAAGAGTTGATTCCGCAGTATATGCACAAAGGACGCGCCATCATCATCTACGGCGCCAGACGAACTGGTAAGACCACGATCCTGAACGCTCTCGCAGCTAGCCTCAGCGACCTGCGTTACATCAACTGCGACCTGATCGACGGCCAGGAAGCCTTCAATTTCAGAAACGAGGACGATATCAGGCTGGAGTTTGGGCGTTACGCGTATCTCCTGATCGATGAAGCCCAACGGGTGGGGGATATCGGGATCAAGCTCAAGGCGCTGATCGACTCGCTGCCCCAACTGCAGATCATCGCCACCGGATCCTCATCACTTGATCTTTCCAATTATACCAGCGAACCTCTCACTGGCAGGAAATTCGAGTTTTTAGTTACGCCTCTGTCCACCCGGGAGATCTTTGATTATGAAGGGATTGACGCCGTCAAAGGAGCATTGGCCCGGAGGCTGGTTTATGGGAATTATCCGGAGTTATACCTGGAGAAGTCCATGCCGGAGGAGATAATCAGAGAGATCGCCGGATCATACCTGTTCAAGGACCTTTTAATCTATCAGGATATCAAGCGTCCTGATCTGCTCAAGAAACTGTTAATTGCCTTGGCTTTGCAGACCGGAAGCGAGGTATCGTACACCGAACTGGGCAATACCGTGGGCATGGACCGCAAAACCGTGGACCGCTATATAGGCCTTCTGGAACAGTGTTTCATCATCTACAGGCTGGGCTCATTCAGCAGAAATCTGCGTAACGAACTCAAGCGCGCGGTCAAGATCTATTTCTGGGACAACGGGATTCGCAACGCCCTGATCAACAACTTCGAAGTTCCGGAGAAACGCCCCGACCTCGGCGCGCTTTGGGAGAATTACCTATGATCACTGAACGCCGGAAGCAGATGCTGAACAAACGGGCCAACTTTGAGCACTACTTCTGGCGGACCACCGCTCAGCAGGAAATCGACCTCATCGAAACGGAAAACAACAGGATAAGCGGCTTTGAAATCAAATGGAATCCCGGAAAAAAAACGAAGATACCCGACAAGTTTGGCCAGGCTTATCCAGATGCAGAAGTCAGGTCCATCGCTCCGGATGATTACCTGCAATGGCTGCTCTGATACAACTCCACGCGTAGAGGAGCATGCCAATGCTGCTGAGATATCAAGTTCAGCAGCATTGGCATGCTGCTCTACATTGCCAGGTTGTTACAGAAAGTGTATTAGTCCTTCTTCTCCGATGGGCAGATGAGCATCCAATTCACACCGAATCTATCGGTCAGCGCGCCGAAGTAATCGCCCCAAAAGGCGTCCATCAGCTCCATGGTAACCTTCCCTCCGGCGGAGAGCTTTGCCCAGAGGGAGTCCACTTCCGCCTTGTTTTGGGCGTTGATCATCAGGGAAATGTTGTTGCCGAAGTTGGCCTTGCCGCTGAACTGCTCCACCGCGTCGGAACCGAAGAGAACCGTTTCCTGGCTGATGGGCAGGCTGATGTGCATGATCTTCTCTTTCAGTTCTTCGGGCAGGGGATGCTCGGGATTCTGCGGCATTTCCTTATATCTGCTGATATAGGGGAAGTCTCCGCCAAACACGGATCTGTAGAATTCGAACGCTTCCTCGCAATTGCCGTTGAAGTCCAGATAGGGGTTAATGGTAATCATGGGTGATCTCCTTTATGTATGCTGTCCACATATTTTAACCCGGAGAAGGCGGCAGACAAGGCATTCATGATATGGCAAGACCTACGGATGGTCAAAGCTGCCTGCCTCAGCTGGCGTTATTTTGTGCTTGACAGAAAGGCCAGCCCTGATAGCAGCTGCGGGGAGAGATTATGCGCAGGATAGTGCTGGTACTGGTCTTTTTGCTGGCTCTTTGGGGGGCCGCGGTCCCGGCACAGGCAAAATCTCCGTCCCGGGTGGTGCTCAAGGTGTTCGAACTGCCGGATCCGCGCAAGACGGACGCCTATTCGCGGGCGAATCTGGCGGTGGTGGAGGCCTTCCGCAAGAAATTCCCCCATATCGAACTGCAGGCGTTTTCCGGTATCCAGATCGAAAACATGGATCTGGACGCCGGGCCTCTGATGGCCATTGCCGGCGGCGTCGCGCCGGACATCCTCTATGTGAATTTCCGCCAAAGCGACACCTATATCCAGAACAACTTCCTCTATCCGCTGGACGAATTTATGGCGCGGGAGACTCCGGAAGCGTTGGAACTTAGGGTGGAAAAGCCTGTCTGGCCGGTGATCCGCAGGATCCGCCAAGGCGATTCCGAAGCACGGACCTGGATGCTTCCCTACGAGACCTTGGTGCGGGTGCTGATGCTGCGCAAGGACGTTTTTCGCAAGGCGGGGCTCGATCCCGAAAGGCCTCCGCGCAATTGGGAAGAGTTTTACGCCACGGCGCGCCTGCTCACCGATCCAGCGTCCGGAGCCTATGGCACCGTGCTGGCAGCCGGTCCGCAAGCCGCCTACGATTGGCTGCCATTTTTATGGGCAGCAGGGGGCGACGCGGTTACCTATGACCCCCAAACCCAGTCCTGGCGGGCATCTTTCGCCTCACCGGAGGGTGTGGCGGCATTGGAGTTTTACCTGCAGATGGTGGCCACCAAATGTAAGGACAACCGCGGCGGAGCTCAGACCGGCTTCGCGATCCGCGAAGGCGAATGGGGTTACATGTGGCAGGAAGGCAAGATCGGCATGCGCATGGATTACCTCTCGCAGCAAAACATGGGCGGCGCTTACGATCCCAACCTCTTTGCCTTCGCGCCCGCTCCCGCCGGGCCTTCAGGACGCGGCGGCAGCGAGATCAACTGCCGCATGATGGGCATCTTTTCCGGCGCCGGGATCAGCAACAATTCCGGCGTGGGCGACCGCGATCCGGCCGCAGTGCGGGCCGCGGCCTGGGAATACATCCGCTTCTACGATTCCGAGGAAGCGCGGCGGATCCGCATGAAGATCATGGTGGACAGTGGCTATGGCCGGATGCAGAATCCCCTTTTCCTGCAGCGTTACGGTTATGAAGAATATCTGCGCTACGCTCCGGCTGGCTGGCTCGAGACCTTTCAGATCGCGATGCGGGAAGGACGTCCGGAACCCTATGGCGCCAATTGCCAGAAGGTGTACGAATACATGACCCATCCCCTGGAAGAACTGGTGGCGCTGGACCTGAAAGGCAAGCTGGGCCAGGATCCCCAGGCGCGCAGACAGCTCATCGCCGCAGTACTTAAGCGCGGCGAAGACCGCACCAATCAGGAGATGATCGGCCGCATTCCGCCTGCCACCAAGGCTTTCCGGGAACGTCTGGCTCTGTTCTTCGCGGGTTTGATCCTGCTGGTTTTTGGCTTCACCCTGTGGAAGGTCTGGCAGCTGCTGACACCGGAAAACAAGGCGCAGGGCAGGCTACGCTTCAATTACCGGGCTTGGGTGTTGCTGCTCCTGGCTCCTGCTGTGCTCACGATCCTGGTCTGGAAATACCTGCCCATGGTCACCGGTTCCCTGATGGCCTTCCAGGACTTTCATATCGTGGGGCCCAGCCCCTGGATCGGTTTCGGCAACTTCGCCGAAGTGCTGTTCGATCCGGCGTGGTGGGCTTCCGTGGGCAAGACGCTCTATTACATGGCGCTGCTGCTGGGTTTGGGCTTCGTGCCGCCGATCCTGCTGGCCATCCTGCTGCAGGAAGTTTCGCACGCCAAGATGCTCTACCGGGTGCTGTTTTACCTGCCGGCTGTGATCAGCGGCGTGATCGTGATCTACCTCTGGAAGCTGCTCTACGAGCCTTCCGACGCCGGAGTGTTGAACCAGTTGCTGATGGCGCTGGGGCTGCCCAAAAGCATGTGGATCAAAAACGAGTCGCTGGCGATGCTCTGCGTGGTGCTGCCGACGATTTGGGCGGGCGTGGGTCCGGGTTCGCTGATCTATCTGGCCGCGCTGAAGAATATCCCGCCCCAGCTATATGAGGCCGCGGATATCGACGGCGCCGGGTTTCTGGCCAAGCTGCGGCATATCGTGCTGCCCAGTTTGAAAGGGCTGATCATCATCCAGTTCATCGCGGCTTTCATCGTGGCTGCCCAAAGCAGCGACTTCATCCTGGTGATGACCTTTGGCGGACCCAACGAAGCCACGCGGGTCGCCGACCTTCTGATCTTCGAAAAAGCCTACCTGTATCTGCGTTTCGGACTGGCGACCACGATGGCCTGGATCCTCAGCCTGCTGCTCATGGGCTTCGCAGTGCTGCAGATAAAATACCTTTCGCGCATGGAATTCCGCACAGCCCGCGACGATAAGGAAGCGCCGGCATGAGCATCATCTCCGCGGTGGGACGCAAATCCGCCAGGGTCAGGCTGCTCAACCTCGCCATCCACACGATCCTGATTTTGGGCGCGGTGACCATGGTCTATCCCTTCCTGCTGATGGTTTCCTCCTCCCTGAAAAGCAATGTGGACAGCAACCGCCTGAGTCTGCTGCCCCGCTTTCTGCACGACGACACGGCGCTCTTCAGCAAGTACCTGGAGTCCCGCTACAACGAGGAAAGCAGCCGCCTTGCCGATAACTACGCCGGACGCTATCTGGCTTTTACCGAAACGGAATTGCCGGAGCTGCCCAATCCCGCTTTGGATAAGGATTGGCGGGAGTTCATCGCGCTGCATCCCCAAGGGGTTTATGACTATTATGTGGCGGAGCATTACGGCCGCGGCGTCTATCCCCTCAATCAACGCCGCATCCGCAAACTGCTGCGCCAGGAAAACGGCAACGATCTGGCCGCCTTTAACCGCAAATACAGCACGGGCGCGCAAAACTGGGAACAGATCGTGGTGGAGGAAAAGGAGATCCTGGGCCGCAACTACATCAGCACGCCGGACGGCTACCTGGGCCGCTTTCGGATCTTCAAACAGGGCATTGAAGAGCGCCACCGCATCTATGCCAACCTCGACGGCTCCTTTGTCCAGATGGAGTTGGCTCCGGTTTTTGGCGGCAACCTGGCGGCCTGCAACGACTCCTTGGGAACGGATTTCAACTCCTGGCAGGAGATCTCTCTGAGCGCGACCTGTCCGCCTGAAACCGATCCCCTGCGCCCCTTCTGGCTGCGTTATGTGCGCAAAGCCCTGAACATCCATCACCTGAACCTGGAGGACACCGCGGACGCCGCATTCCAGCAGCTGCTGCGGTCAAAATACTCCGGGATCGGCATGCTCAACGCCACCTGGCATACGGATTACCGGGATATCTCCGAGGTGCGGATCCCCGACCAGATACCTGATGCCGGCGCTCTGGTGGAGGATCTGAGCTACTTCGTGGAGAATTTGGCCGCGCCGGAAGATATCAGGGTGCGCAATATCGGCAACGAGTTCCGGGACTTCCTGAGCGCCAAATATGGCAGTGTGGGTAGACTTAACCGGTCCATGCAATTGGGTTATCCAGATTGGGAGAGGGTGCCTTTATCCGCCGCCTATCCCGCCTCCAACCTTGCCCAGGCTGCGGATTGGGCGTTCTTTGCCCGGACCAAGGGCCTGCAGTGGGTGGAAGTGTTGCCCGCCGCGCAAACCACCTATCTGGAGGCACTGAAGAAGTTGTATCCAGACCCCTCGGGAAATCTGGATCTTGAGGCTCTAAACACGGCTCTGGATTCGGATTATGCCAGTGAGCAGGATATCTACCCATCGTCCAACCTGCCGGAACATCCTGCCCAGGCCAGGATCTGGCGGGATTTCGTGAGTAAGGAGGCCAGTCTGCTGCATCTGCGCATCAAGGCCAATGCAGAGGTTCAGGCCAAATGGCGCAACTTCCTGCGCGGAAAATACGGGGACCCCGTTGCCCTGAATCAGGCTTGGCGCCTTGTTCCAGCTAGTTTTGCGCGAATTCCCCTGCCCATCCACCAGATCGACTATTTCCAGTTTAAAGAGCACCGCTCCGAGATCAAGCGGGAGTTCCTGACCCGCAACTACGCCATGGTGCTGGACCAGATGTTCAACGACGCGCGCTCCCTGCGCAACACCGCCATCTACGCCCTGCTCTCCATCCTGCTGGCTATCACCGTGAATCCGCTGGCGGCCTACGCCCTCAGCCGCTTCAAACCGCGCTTTTCCTATCAGGTGATCATGCTCTTCATGCTCACGATGGCGTTCCCGGCCATGGTGATGGGCATCCCGAACTTCCTGATGCTCAAGCGCCTCAACCTGCTCAACACCTTTTGGGCGCTGGTTTTGCCGGCTGCTGCCGATGGCTATTTCATCTTCCTCCTCAAGGGCTTTTTCGACAGCCTGCCCCGCGAACTGTATGAAAGCGCGAGTTTGGACGGCGCCGGGGAGTTCCGCATGTTCTGGCAATTCACCCTGGACCTTTCCAAGCCCATATTGGCTGTGATCGCCCTCGGAGCCTTCAACGCAGCCTACCGCAACTTCCTCTTTGCCTTCATCGTTTGCCAGGACCAGAGCATGTGGACCCTCATGGTGCACATCTACGAACTGATGCAGCGCGCCAGCCTTTCCGTGGGCTACGCCGCGCTGGTGGTGGCCGCCATTCCGACCCTGGCGGTGTTCATCTTCTTCCAGAATATTATCATCAAGGGGATCGTGGTTCCCATGGAAAAATAGCGAGGTGCGCATGCACGACGAAAAGATACTGACCACGCGGATCAAACGCTTGCTGGAACGCCAGAACTCCCTGCTCTACCAGGATAAAAGCCAGTTGGAAGCCAAATATGCCCTGCCTGGGGAAGATTTCCGTATGGTACGGATCGGCGAAGTATGGGGCCAGCCCTGGCAAACCGCGCATTTCCGTGTATCGGGCACTGTCCCGGAATCCCTGGCGGGAAAGGACTATGGGCTGTACTTCGATTGCGACGGCGAGGCCTGCGTTATGGAAGATGGAACTCCCATACAAGGCCTGACTCCCAAGGTGGACTGGTATCACAAGGCCGCCAAGCACTACGTCCCGCTGGATGCGAAGGTGAGGCCGGGCGCAGCTTTCCAACTGGACATCGCTGCCTCCGCCAACGATCTCTTCGGTGGCGGTAAAGCGGAATTCCGCCTGCGTGAATGCGCCCTGGTGAGTTTTGACGAGGAGTTGTTCCAGCGGTTGATGGATATCGGCCTGCTGCTCGATCTGGCCGAAGCTTTGCCTCCGGGAAGCGTTCGCCGCCAGCGCATCCTGCATGGTCTGAACAGAGTTTGCAGCCTCTGGCAAAGCGACGCGGAGCAAGTAAAGGAAATCCTGGCGGAACTTCTTTCCCATCCCGCTCATTCCAGCGCCTTGACGGCTTTCAGCGTGGGACACGCGCATCTGGACCTGGCCTGGTTGTGGCCCCTGCGCGAATCCCGGCGCAAAGGCGGACGCACCTTCGCCAACGCTCTCAGGCTTTTGGAGCAATATCCGGACTACATTTTCGGCGCTTCCCAGGCCCAACTTTACCAATGGATCAAAGAGGATTATCCCGCCCTCTACGCCCAGGTACAAGAGCGCGTCCGCGAAGCCAGATGGGAGATTCAGGGAGCGTCCTGGGTGGAATTCGACACCAACCTAATTTCCGCCGAGTCCGTCATCCGCCAGTTCATGTATGGCAAACGTTTTTTCCGGCAGGAATTCGGGGCTGAACCGCTGCTCCTCTGGTTGCCGGACTGCTTCGGCTTTTCGGGTAATCTGCCGCAATTGATGCAGGGATGCGGCGTGCCCTGGTTCATGACCCAGAAACTCAGCTGGAACGAAAGCAACGTCTTCCCACACCACCTCTTCAACTGGGAGGGAATCGACGGCAGCAGGGTCCTGGCGCATCAACTGCCCACCAACGACTACAACTTTTCCAACGACCCCTCCGCCTTCCTGCAAACGGAGCAGCGCTACGCCCAAAGCGGGGTCTGCGACTCCTTCCTCAACCTCTATGGAATCGGCGACGGCGGTGGCGGACCCACCCGCAACCACATCGAGTATGGCCTGCGTATGCGGGACCTGGAAGGCGTGAGCAAATTCAAGTTCGCCACTGGAGCGGAGTTCTTCGAGCATGTGGCCAGCCTGGACAGAGACTTGCTGCCCACAGCTTACGGCGAACTTTATCTGGAATTCCACCGGGGCACCTATACCACCCAGGCCCTGATGAAACAGGATAACCGCTGCAGCGAAAAACTGCTGGGCACCGCGGAATACCTGGCAGCGCTGGCCGGACAGGCTTATCCAGAAGCTTTGCGCCGGATTTGGCAAGACACGCTGCTGCTGCAATTCCACGACATCATTCCCGGTTCCTCCATCACCGCGGTGTATGCAGACGCCCAGGCCATCAGCGCCGCAAACCATACCCTGCTCCGGGATTACATTGCCGCAACCGCAACAGCACTGATTGAATCCGGGCGTCCTTGCAAAGAGCCCGCCTACCTGGTGCTCAACCCTTCCAACCAGGAACTCACGACCTGGCACGCCTTTCCCCAAGAGCTGCGTGGTCTGGTCCCGCTGAACGGACACGCCGCCGAACTGGCCTTCCTGGAGACGGATAACGCCCTGCTGGCCAAGCTAGCCGTGCCAGCTTGGGGAAACCTTCTGGTGCGGTTCACGAAAGACGGCGGCCTGCCTCCCTCCCATCTCTTGCCTGCTTCCCTGATCTTGGAAAACCTCTATCTGAAGGTGGAAATTACCCCAGCCGGAGGCATCCGTTCGATTTGGGATAAGGAACTGCAGCGTGAAGTGCTGGCATCGGAATCCAATCTGCTCCTTTTGTGGGAGGATGAGCCCAACAACTGGGGCGCTTGGGACATCAACCATTTCTATCGTGAAACGGAGCCCCAAAGAGCCAGCAGCGCGACTCTCAACCAAGACCTCAGCTTCACGTTGGAAGGCGGATTCAGCCGCGTGGTGCACGACATCCGCATCGGATCTTCAACCTTGCGCCAGACCATCGAACTGCGCTGCGACGAGCGTCTGCTGCGCGTCTCGCACGAGATCGACTGGTTGGAACGTCACCGGATGCTGCGCACCCACTGGTTCACCGCTGTGCATGGCGGCGTGTCCACTTATGGCATCCAGGGCGGCGTGATCAAGCGCAGCAGCAAGCCCAAAAACGCGTTCGAGGCCGCCCAATTCGAGGTCCCCGCCCAACGCTTCGCCGACCTTTCCCAACCCGATTACGGCTGCGCGCTGATCTGCGACGTCAAATTCGGCTACCGCGTGGTGGACTCCCAGATGGAATTGAACTTGCTGCGCAGTCCTGCCGACGTCGATCCCAGCGCCGACATCCACGCCCACGCCTACAGTTACGCCTTCTATCCCCATCCCAGCGACTATGAACACAGCGACGTATTCGATGCCGCGGAACGCTTGGCTCACGATCTCGTCATCGTGCCGGTCAACATTCTGCCCAGGGAACTGTCCGAACCCCTCTTCCGCCTGGACAGCGATCACGTCAACCTGGATACTGTCAAACCTGCCGAATCGGGAAGCGGGATTATCCTGCGCTTCCACGAATACAAGGGCCAGAGCGGCACCGCGCGCTTGCATTGCGCCCGCAACTATGCCTCCTGCAGGGAAACCAACATGCTGGAAGAACCGCTGGATACAAACCCAATCAGCATCGAAGAATACTTTCCCCTCTGCCTGGAATTCCGCCCCTTCGAGATAAAAACCGTTCGTTTGGAGGATTTGCCATGATTCCCGGCCCAAAGATCATCAGATTAACAGGAGAAAGTTTCCCCTTTTGCACCAAAGTGCATGTTAATCTCACGCCAAGCATAACCCCGGAGCAAGCGCATTTCATCGGCGGCGAGTTTACCAAACATTGCGAAAAACTCTTCGAGGGCTGCCCGGTCGATCCCCGTGACGAAATGAATATCAACCTGATCCTGGCTCCGGCTGGAATTCCGGTTCCGCCCGGGCATTATTTTCTGATCATTAAACCTTCCGATATAACCCTTGCCTCGGAAACTTATGAGGGCTTACTCTACGCTTGGCAGACCCTCAAACAGCATTTATACAACACTGCCTACTTCACGGAGACCGGAACCGACATTGAGTGCCTGCAGATCGCGGACTGGCCTTCTTTTCCCTGGCGCGGACTGCATTTGGACGTCAGCCGCCACTTCTTCGACTACAAGTTCGTCCGCCGTTATCTGGACTGGATGGCCGCGTTCAAACTGAATAAATTCCATTGGCATCTTTCCGATGACCAGGGCTGGCGCATCGAGAGCAAACGCTTTCCCCTGCTGCACGAACAGGGCGCCTGGCGCACTGAAGCCGATGGTAGCAGCTACGGCGGATATTACACCCAGAGACAGATCAAACTGGTGCTGAAGCACGCGGAAGAAAGAGGCATCGAGGTCATTCCCGAGATCGACGTGCCCGGCCATGCCATGGCCATCCTCGCCGCCTATCCAGATCTGGCCTGCTTTCCGCAAGAATTCCAGACACTCAGCGTCTGGGGCATATCCGAGGACATCCTTTGCGCCGGCAAGGATTCCGTGATTGATTTTCTGAAAGACCTGTTCACTGAGGTGGCGGAACTTTTCCCCGGCCAGTATATCCATCTGGGCGGCGACGAAGCCCCCAAAGCCAGGTGGAAGGAGTGTCCGCACTGCCAGCAGCGCATCGCCGGCCAGAACCTGGCCAACGCAGGGGAACTGCAAAGCTGGCTGGTGCAAACCCTAGCCCAACACTTGCAGGGCTTGGGCAAGACGGTGATCGGCTGGGATGAGATCCTGGACGGCAACATCGACAGCCAGCCCGTGGTCATGGCTTGGCGCGGTGATGGCATCGCAGCCGCCCGCAAAGCCCATGACAATGGAAATCGCTACATCATCTGCCCCAACAGTAAACTCTATTTCGACTGGAAATACTTGGCTGACAAAAATTTGCCGGGTGCCCACGGTGTCACCACCCTGCAAGATGTTTACCACCTGGACCTGGCCCAATACCGGTTCCAGAATAAGAAACTCTTTCTGGGCGGCCAGGCCAACCTGTGGACGGAACACGTTCCCGACTCCCGGACAGCCAAAGATCTGCTTGGCTGGCGCATCTACGCCCTGTCTGAACTCTTCTGGTCCGATCCCCAAACCAAGGATTACAGCGAGTTCTGGGAGCGCATCTGGGCAATGAGGGAGATTTTTTGATCCGCCATCCCGCTAATCCCATCCTCACCCGAAAGGACATCGTGTCCCCGCATCCCGCGCTGCAAGATGTTTCCTCCGTTTTTAACCCCGGCGGAACCCTCTTTGACGGCCGGATCCTGCTGCTGCTGCGCGTGCAAAACCGCGCCCGGGAAACTTTCCTGCTCAAAGCTCTGTCCCAAGATGGCATCCACTTCATCGTGGACGCCAAGCCCTTGCCCTTCATCGGATTGGAGCGCTGCCCCCACCGCCTTTACCACATTTACGACCCCAGGATCACTCTTCTGGATGGAACTTACCATGTGCTCTGCGCCCTGGACACCGATCAGGGCTGCTTCCTCGGCTGGTTTACCACGCCGGATTTCTCAGCGCTGGAATTCCAAGGAATCGTTTCCGGTCCGGATGTGCGCAACGGAGTCCTCTTCCCCAAAAAGTTCGATGGCTATTACCTGCGTTTCGAGCGCCCCAACCTGGTGGCCCTGAACGGAGGCGTAAAATCAGGCTGCACTATTGTTTGCGGCAGATCGTCCGACCTCCGTAACTGGGAAACCGTCGCGGAGGTCTTCAGCGGCAGGCCCCACTATTGGGACGAACTTATCGGCTCCGGACCGCCCCCGATCAAGACCAGGCAGGGCTGGCTGCACCTCTACCACGGCGTGGCCACCCATTTCGCCGGCGTAAACATCTATCAAATGGGAGTTTCGCTTCAGGATCCGATGCGACCCTGGCTGACCCTGGCCCGTGGCAAATACAATATCCTGGAGCCGCGCGAACTTTACGAGTTAACCGGCCAGGTGCCCAATGTGGTTTTTCCCACCGCGGCGATCCCTCTGCATACCGACCCGGATGGCTTTGCGCTGCCGGAAACGCCAATCCTGGTGTATTATGGCGCGGCCGATACCTGCGTCTGCCTGGCCACAACCTCGCCCCGGGAACTTCTCGAGCACTGTAACGCCCAATAAATAGAGGTAGATATGAAATACCGCGGCCTGCTCCTGATCCTCCTGCTCGCTGCCTTGTTGGAGCACTGCTTTGCCCACGACAGGCAGGTCGTGGGTTACTATCCCAATTGGCAATGGTACCGCCGCAACCAGTTGGTGGACCCGGAATCCATCGACTATAGTAACTACACTGTGATCAATTACGCCTTTTTCAATCCCACAGCCAGTGGCAGCGTCCAAACCGCTGATAGTTGGGCCGATGAAAACCTGCTGCTTGGACCGATGATCTGGTGGCCAGTGGAAATGCACGACTCCACGCGCTGCCTGCCGTATTTGGCGCATCAAGCGGGAGTGAAGATACTCCCTTCGATCGGAGGTTGGACCTTGTCCAACAATTTCCCTGCGATCGCTGCTGATCCGGTCAAACGGCAAACCTTCGCTCAAAGCTGCGTCAGCCTCATCCAGACCTACGGATTCGACGGCATCGATCTGGACTGGGAATATCCCGGTTTTCCAGAACACAATGGCTCGCCCGCCGACTTTTTCAACTTTCCCCTGCTGCTGCAGGATTTGCGCGCGGCATTGGACGCCCTGGAAGCGCAAACAGGCGCGGATTACCTCCTCACTTCCTGCTTCAACGGTTCCAGAATACGCATGGAGGACATCGACTGGCCCGCGGTCCTGCCGCTTGTAGACATGGTGAACCTGATGTCCTACGATTACCACGGTTCCTGGGACGCCCTCAGCAACTTCAACTCCCCGCTTTATCCGCCTGCGGTTGGCGATCCCGAATGGTGTTGCTCCGGCTCGTTCGAAATTCTCACCCAGGAATTCAACGTTCCTCCAGGCCGGATCAACCTCGGCATCCCCTTCTACGGCAAAGCGCTGGCCAATTGCAGCCAACTCTACGGAACCCACAGCGGTTATGACCTGGCAGCCTTTCCTCTGGATGAAGGACAGCCGCATTACTATTCGATCTTGAACGCGTTGCCCGACTACGCCTACCATTGGGACGATTCTGTAAAATGCCCCTATCTCCTCGGCAACGGGTTCAACACTTTCGTTTCCTACGACGACACGACCTCCGTGGGCTGGAAAACCCTCTACGCCAAGGAACACGGCGCGGGAGGCGTCATCATCTGGGAAATCACCGGCGACTATCTGGAAACTGCGCCCAATTCCGGAATCATCGCCGGTACGCCCCTCGCGGACAAGATAAATTCCGTGTTCAATCTGCCGGATGAACTGCTGCCGCCTCTTGACCTTAGCGGAGAGGCCACAGCGGGCGGCATAGAATTGCAGTGGCTTCCCTCCAGTATGATCCCGGAAATCGCCTACTTCGTCTATCGGAACCACGTCCGTTTGAATTCTTCCCCTTGCTCTGCTATAAGTTTCACCGACGCGAACGTGACCCCGGGGCAGACTTATCTGTATTATGTCACCAGCGTTTACGCCGGCCAGGAATCGCTGCCCTCCAACCAGGTCGAAGTAACCGCCACCGGATCCTCCAACAGCGAAGATATTCTCGCCCCGGTCCTTGCCTCGCTGCGTCCCAATCCCTTCCCTGGCCTGGTTTCCTTGGCTGTTAACCCTTCACGTAATGCCGAAATTCTGTGGGAAGTGTTCGATCTCCGGGGCAGACTGGTACATTCATCCGGGATTCTGGCTGGCGTCCCGGGACCTCACAGCTACGAATGGAACGCGATAGATGGAACCGGGCGCGTGTTTCCCCCGGGGATCTATATCTTCCGCCTTAAACAGCGTGAAACAGGCAGGAATTCCCCCTGGTCGGAAACGATCCTGCGGGGCTGTTTGCTGCGCCCTTGACCGCGAATGTTTGTTCCAAGGTTACCATATCTACCCGAAAACCACTCATGGGAGTTGAGATGAAGACAGTATCTTGCCTAATTCTTGCCGGCTGCTTGCTGGGATCGCTGCTCTGCGCCGAGACCTTTCCTGTGCCGCAATTACCTTTCGGCCCCCGGGTTTACAACTGCCAGCAAAGCACTTTGCCGCTCAAGATAGATGGCCGGGACACTGAGACAGACTGGGCGCAAGCCACATGGTCCGAATACTTTACGGACATCGAGGGCGATCTGAAACCCGCCCCCTACCTAAACACCCGGGTGAAAATGCTTTGGGACCAAACTGGCCTCTATATCTTCGCCAGGATGGAAGAACCACACATCTGGGCCAAACTACTCCAGCACGATTCCGTGATCTTCCAGGACAACGATTTTGAAGTTTTTCTCGATCCCAACGGCGACACCCATGAGTATTTCGAACTGGAGCTAAATGCCCTGGGCACGCTCTGGGACCTCTTTCTGATCAAACCCTACCGCGACGCCCACAGTTCGCTAAATGGCTGGGAAGCAAAAGGTTTGCGCTATGCCATCGGACTTGAGGGAACCTTGAATGACCCCTCCGATACCGATCAGGCCTGGTGTGTGGAACTCTTTATGCCTTGGTCAGCAGTCTCCGAAATGGCCCACACACCTTGTCCTCCCCAGCCTGGCGACTATTGGCGGATCAATTTTTCCCGGGTCCAATGGGAGACCGATATCGTTGCGGGAGAGTATGTTAAGGTCCCAGATAAGCCTGAGTTCAATTGGGTATGGAGTCCGCAGGGCTTGGTCGCGATGCATTACCCCGAGCGGTGGGGCTACCTGTTCTTCGTTTCCGGGACGTCTGGCTCCGTATCCATGACACATTACCCACCCCAAGTGGAAAACGCTCGCGAATACCTGCGCCAGATCTATTACGCCCAGAAGCAATTCTGGCTGGATCATGGGCGCTACTCCGACAGCCTGGCAGAACTGGGAATGCCTATATTTAGTTTCAATGCAAAGAGTTACACGCCCCGGCTGGAGACTACATCCCGCTCCTTCCTGATTACCCTCCAAGCGGAAGGTTTTCCGGACCTCTACATCACCGAGGACGGTCGCCTCTTCAGCAACTAAACTGGTCAGTTCCTCACCAGTTCGGCGCCCTTTCCCCACGTGCAATCAGCCTTTTTAAGGTCGATCTTGCCTCCGGGCAAAACCTTGATTTGCACTCCGTCCGCGATGGTTATCCTGCCCCGCAGTTTGAGGCTCGCCCCTTTGGCAATCGTAACATCCTTTAATATATGCAGTTCGCTGCCTGGATCGGAGATCAGCCTGGCACCTTTGCCCAAGTGCGATTCCTGATTCACCAGGGTCGGACCCTTGATCCTGGACTTGCCGTCCAGGTTGGCCGGCAAAGAAGCAACCAGCAGCAGCAATTTTCCGTCGCCCGGACCGATCTCCACTTCCGCAACTTTCCCATCCAGCGGGTAGAAGCTGTTATCGAAGGGGTCCCAGAGCCCGGGACGCCCGCCCAGATTCCTGACGGCGGAAGCGGAAAAAGTCGCGCGCACGGTTTGCGGCGGGGCGGGAAAGCAGGCTTGGTCGAACCTGTCCGGCGGCACAGCCAACAGTTCGTCGCTGCCGTCGGAAGCCGCGCCAGCTTGAGGAAACACGAATTCCGTCCTGCGGTTGACCAGCATCAGGGCGGGCGCTCCGGATTTTTGCCGGAAGAGGCCGGCCTGCACGTAGCCATCGTAGAGGCTTATTCCATTCAGGACAAGGATTTGCGGCAACACTTCGAGGGTTTGCAAACCGCTTGAAACCAGCGCGTCGGGATTGCGGTAGCCTTCTGTCAGGACCGCCTCGGAATCGATCCAATCCAAACTCCTCATAGGCGCTTCGTAAGCCAGGATGCGCCGGTTCGCCTCCACAATGGCATCCCAATGGGAGTTGAAACTGAGGCTGAGTTTGCCGCCGGATTCGTGGACGTTGATGGGGGAATAATCCTGCCGGGTCTGTTTGGTGACCGCTGGATCGCCCACCACGTCGTAGAGTTTGAAGTTGATGAGGCCTTCCGCGCCATAGCATAATGGCAAGTACTGCAGGCACTTCTGCATGTTTTTAGGCGGACGCAGCGTGCCCCATTTCTGCTGGTCGTAGAGCCAGACGCCGTAGCTTTGGGTGGCCGGCAGGAATTTCGCGCCGCGCTTTGCGCACTGGATCTTGGCGCTACGGTAGTACTTGAGCATATCCATGTCCAATGTCTTTTGGACGCCGCGGGTAACTTCCGGGCGGTTCCAGCGCAACGAGCCGAACAGCGGATAGATGTCGAAAGTGAGTATCCGGGGCTGGGCAATCTCGTCGAACAGCGAGATCAGGTTGAAATTGTCGCCGTTGTCCTTGAGCACGTTGCGCCGGTCCAGCCAGGAACAGGAAATCAGGCCTTTGAGCGAAGGGGCGAGTTTGTCCAGATCGGAGAGCAGTCCGTGTTCGATCTCCCTGTAGGAGGAAAACTGCCCCACGGTCGGTTCGTCGGTGAGGAACAGATAACTGATATTTTCGTAAGCGGTTGCCAGGTTTTTGACGCGTTCCCGGACCGCCTGGCGCAAAGCGTTATTGGCCAGCAATTGCCGGTGCATGGTGTCCTCGAACTCCACATAATCCAGTTCCAGTTGCCCCTTCCCCAGCCAATAGAAACCGGGGTTGAGGCTCAGGAGCGAATAACGCCAGCCTTTGGTGGGGTCGATCAAACCAGCATCGTAGAGGTCGCGGACCGGCAAAGCGACGGTCAATTCCCTGTGCGGCCAGGTTTTGGCGCCGTCCCGGTCCCTGTTTGCCACCGGCAGTGAATTGTAATCACGGACAGTTAACTCCCTGGGCACGAACATTTTACCGGTCTGGGGATCGTAACTGAACAGCATCCGCTCTTTTTGGCCGCCCTGATTGGTGAATCCGGCCAGCGAGACTCGCAGGATAATGGCGTCGGGATCGGCGGGCAGTTTGCTGCAGCTGAAGGCGAAGGTGACATAAAGCGTGTCGTCAGCGCAGGGATTGGCATGAAAATCATCCTTATCGCCGCTGCCATAGGCACGCTGGACGAACCGGATTTCCGGTCCGATATGATATCTGACGCCTTTGTTATGGGCGGCGGTGGGCCAGCGGAATTCCATCCGGTTCAAGGCGTAGCCGGGCTGGCCGTCCTGCAACACGCGCAACCAGCCTCCGGAAGCCAGTCTGGAGCGCGTGGCGTTTCCGGTGCGTCCGGAATGGATGTAAAAATACTTTTCCGCGTTTTGGTTCAGGGTGGAGCTGGAGTCGTACTCGGCCTCGAAGCGCCAGTAGTTGCCGATGGAAAGGGCTTCCGTGCCGTATTGGGGGTCGGCTCCGGATTCGCGCCAGACCTTGTCCGTGAGGATGGCGTCGATGCCCTGGCGGTCGAAGGCCCCCAGCAATTGCTCGATCTGCCTGGGGCTCGAACCGTCCACTATCTCGCAGACCGTGGCGTTGTAGCCGGCTTCCCGCATTCTGGCCGCCAGCGAATCCACCCGGGGCAAAAACCCGCTGGTGGCGCGCAAATAGGAGAAATTGCCCAAAACAAAGCCATCGGCGTATTTGGCGGCGGCGGGCGGGCTAAACAACGCTGCCAATATCATTAAGAAGATCGTATGGCGAACTTTCATTCCGGCTCCCTGCTTGGTTTTGCTATATAAAACCATCGGCGGAAACAAGAGCCCCGGTGTCAAGCCTTTTCGGACATTCCAGATATTTCTTGACGGGATTTTTGTTTGCAGTTATGCGTTTTTTCATCCCTAAGGAGGTGGAACATATGAGCCCAAACGAGCCTGATCCCAAGAAGCACAAACTGTCTCCGATCAGATTCCTGTACCGGTTGCCGGACGAAGGGAGCCCTTGCGCGGATGATCCGCGGGAAATCTACACGCGGAGCATGATCACGCGCTGGATCATGTACGGCTTCTTCGTTTTCCTGTTCCTGACTGCCATTATCACGCTGTGCGAGTACATCTGGCAGGAAGGATTCAAGGAACTGCAGATCGCCCAAGCGCTGGATTATATCAGGTACACGGCGGTCTTCGCTTTCATCCTGTCAGCGCTCCTGCTGATCTTCCGTTATGTGGCTTATGGCAACGCCCGCAACATGAAACTGAAGCTCGGAAGCCCATACCGTGACGTAGCCGATGCTGTAATGGAAAGCCGGAAATCCAAGCAACTCATGGCTTTCGACCCCTCCATCGAAAGGCTGCACAAAGCCGCCGAAACCTCCTACTGGATGTCGATCACAAACCTCTTCATCGGCTTCCTGGTGACAGTGGTCGGTTTTGGGCTGCTGGTCTATTTCGTAGTGGTCATGAACGACAAATCCAATCAGCCAGGCAACGCCCTGATCTCCTATTTCATTCCCCGCCTGTCGCTTACCCTGTTGGTGGAGTTGTTCGCCTTCTTCTTTCTCAAACTCTATGAAAGGAACCTCAAGGAAGTGAAATTTTACCAGAATGAGATCACGTCCCTGGAGTATAAGGCGATTGCCGCGAGCATCGTGGAAGAAACTGACAAAGCGGGTGCTTATGCCAGGATCGTGGACCATTTGCTGCAGCAAAGCGGGAAGAATTTGACAGAAAACCGAGCCGATAAAGAGGATCCCGAAACCAGGGAAGACCCCCAAGCCATCGCCCTGAATATCCTTAACAGCATTGTGGAGACCGTCAAGGGTTTACAAAGCGGCAAATAAACCCGGCTTAGTTTCAAAACAAGCTTGTTGTTGCCCGGCAGCGTATGGTTTCTTCAACGCCTTTTGGGATTTATCAACCTGTTTGCATGATGATTATCCTGACAGGCCAAGTAATGTTGGGATGAAAGACTGAAAAGACTGGATCCCGGGTCACGGCGTCCATCACTTCTTAATCAAGCCTTAATCAAGCGTTAATAATTGAGGCTTGATTGAGGCTTGATTAAGGCTTGATTAAGGCTAACCCCCCAGGGCGAAGGCAATAATAGTCAATAACATAATGGCGGATAGTCAGTTACGGAAAGACTTCCAGGTTGATGCAGTCTATCTATATGCAATAAATGGGATTAGGTGCAGAAAATGTCAGGACAGGGCGGCGCCGGGAATTTCCTCGCGGAAGTTGTAGAACAGCTCGAACACCTCCATGGGCAGGCGCTGGGCTTTGCCCCTGCTGGCAAACACGCCGATCATGCGGGCTTCGAAGCACAATTCGCCCGCTTGATTATAGATGCGCTGCGTCCAGTGCCCTTTCAGGCGGTTCATCTCGTCGAAGCAGCTTTTGACCGTGATGATCTCTTCGAGTTCGATGGCCTTGAGGTAGTGCAGTTCGAAGGAGCGGATGAACACCTGCAGGTTCAGTTCACGCATCCGGGAAACGGACATGCCCATGCCGATCATGGCTTCGGCTCGCGCTGATTCCAGGATCTGCAGATAGTTGGCGTTGTTCAGGTGGCCGTAAACGTCGCACTCGAAGCCATAGATCCGCTTGCGGAATTCAAAGATCATCGCTGTTCCTTCCTTTTCTCAGAAGCCCCCGGCTGAATTTATACTTGACCGATAAGCAAGGCGCAATTCTGATGCGTGGATAAATTTTGGAATGAGGATTATATGGCCAAGAAAACTGTCAACCCCAAAATCCACCCCAAGGCCCACACCAGCTCCAAGCCGGCTGTTCCAGCCAGCGCGGTGAAGCCCCGGATCGCGCAGCAACACCACGCGGCGCCCAAAACCCCAGCGCCCAAAGCCCCCGCCTGGCCATTTCTGCAAAGCCGCTGGCTGCCTCTGGCTCTGATGGTGGCGCTGCTGCTGTTCGTTTGCCTGCTTTACTTTCCTGTGGCGTTTCAGAGCAAATCGCCCGCCGCTTCGGACATTTCGCAGTGGCAAGGCGCGGCGAACAAGGTGATCGAATACAACAAGACGCATTCCGACAACGCGTTGTGGACCCAGAGCATGTTTTCCGGCATGCCCGCCTATATGATCTCGTTCCCGAACCGCTTCCCCTTCCTGGAAAACCTTAGCAAACTCACGGACAAACTCATCAACTGGCGCATCTTCCTGCTGTTCATCGGAGCGCTGGGCGTGTTTCTGCTGCTGCGGTTTTGGGGCCTGGATCCCTTCACCAGTCTGTTCGGCGCGGTGGCCTTCATGTTTTCCTGCCACTGGTTGGGATTGGTGGAGATCGGCCACAACACGAAGTTCCGCGCCATCATGTATGTGCCCTGGGTGATCTGGGCGCTGATGTATCTGCGCAAGAGACCAGGACTGCTGGGGCTGGGCTTCCTGGCCACGATGCTGATCGTGCAACTGCGCGAAAACCATCCGCAGATCAGCTATTACCTCTACCTGTTCATGGGGATGTATTGGCTCTGGCAATTGATCGAAAGCATCAGAAACAAGGACTGGAAAAGCTTTGGGGCCTTCACGGGATTGACCGTGCTGGCTTTCGGATTGACCGCTTTGGCGGTGCTGAACCCCTATTTGAGCACGATGGAATACAGCCACTACACCATGCGTGGCGGCGCCGCCGGACTCGAAACCAGCTACGCGCAGGGCTGGAGTTTCCATCCTTTGGAGATCATCACCTTCTTCATCCCGGATTTCTACGGCGGCGTGAGTCCCAACTATTGGGGCTACATGCCCTTCACGCAGATCTACAACTACTTTGGGCTGTTGGTTATGGGCTTCGGCGTGCTGGCGCTTTTGGGCAGGAAACATCGGCGTTTGGCTGTATTTCTGGCCATCAGTTCGGTGATCTTCCTCATCCTGTCTTTTGGCAGTTTCACGCCGCAACTCAGTGACCTGTTCCTCAAGTATCTGCCCTATTTCAACAAGTTCCGCGTGCCTTCGATGATCCTCACCATGGTGCAGATCATCGCGGTGATCCTGGCCGCACTGGGTGTGGACACGGTGCTCAGCCTGACGAAAAACGAGGAGAAACGCTGGGGCAAAAATCTCTTCAAGGCTTTCTGGATCTGCGGCGGCGTGTTCGTGCTGTGGTTGGTGACGGCCAAATCCATCTTTGCCGGATTGAACTTCACCAACGCCTCCGAACTCTCCCAACTCAAGCAATATGATCAGATGGGACGCCTCGCCGAGATCAAGGCCACGCGCTTGGGCCTGCTTTACAAGAGCGGCATCC
>DAHVPC010000037.1 GCA_027318475.1 Candidatus Cloacimonadota bacterium
CCCGGTTACGCCAGCCAGGTTTCTTAACATCTATACTTTTGCAAGGGCTGTGTGTCATCCCGGGCTTGATCAGTGATCCAGTCTTCTTCACCTTTCCACCTAGTGGCTGATTCCCTGATATCCTTATCACCTCCCTATGACCTCCCCAAGATCGAGCGGGAGGTCATAAGGAGGCGATAAAGTAGGCACCGACCCAGCCCTCAGGAAGAACTGGATCTTTGAACCCAGAGACCCCAAGATCTATGCATCTATCGGAACAACGCGTCTTTACCAACCCAAAATATGACAAACAATAGGAACCGCTATACCTGTACATAAGCGGCTTCTCAACATTTCGCCCGAGCCTTGGTCGGGATGACCGGGAAACGCGGTTTTGCTATTGACAACAACTCCGTCCCTGAGGATTGGTTCCCAAACGCCTTTATGGAGAAACGATGAGCAAAAAGGAACGCACGGCGATCGAGCCGACGCGGATGGAAAACTACGCCGAATGGTACCAGCAGGTGATCAAGGCGGCAGACCTCGCGGAAACCAGCGAAGTTCGCGGCTGCATGGTGATCAAGCCCTGGGGCTACGCGATCTGGGAGAACATCCAGCGGGTTCTGGATGGGATGTTCCGCGAGACGGGACACCGCAACGCTTATTTCCCGATCTTCATCCCCAAGAGTTATTTCGAGAAAGAAGCCGAGCATGTGGAAGGCTTTGCCAAAGAATGCGCGGTGGTCACGCATAGCCGTTTGGAAAACGACGGACAGGGCGGACTAAAACTGGCGGGAGAACTGACCGAGCCCTACATCGTGCGTCCCACCTCGGAAACGATCATCGGCGTGTCCTTCGCCAAATGGGTCAATTCCTACCGCGACCTGCCCCTGCTCATCAACCAATGGGCCAATATCGTGCGTTGGGAGATGCGCACCCGCCTCTTTTTGCGCACCACCGAGTTTTTGTGGCAGGAAGGGCACACCGTGCACGAGAGCCGGGAAGAGGCCATGGAAGAGACTTTGAAGATGCTGGACGTTTATGCCCGCTTCGCCGAGGAATACCTGGCGATCCCCGTCATCAAAGGCGAAAAGACCGAAGGGGAGAAGTTCCCCGGCGCCGTGAATACCTATTGCATCGAGTCGATGATGCAGGACCGCAAGGCGTTGCAGTCCGGTACTTCGCATTTCCTGGGCCAAAATTTTGCCCAGGCCTCGGGAATCCGCTTCCAGAACCGCGATGGCGAGTTCCAGCACGCCTGGACCACATCCTGGGGCGTTTCCACGCGCCTCATCGGAGCGCTCATCATGGCACACAGCGACGACAACGGCTTGGTGCTACCGCCCAAGATCGCGCCGTCGCACATTGCTATCATTCCCATCTACCGGGACGCCGAGGAGCACAAGCTTGTGATGGCCAAGGCATTGGAGATCGAAGCCGCATTCAGGAACAAGAATTATGAAGACGTGCGCGTCTACACGGAACTGGACGACCGCGACCTCACTTCCAGCGAACGTAACTGGCACTGGATCAAGAAAGGGATCCCGCTGCGCATCGAGATCGGACCCCGCGATGTGGCCTCCGGAGCGGTGATGATCGCCCGGCGCGACCTCGAACCGCGCGCCAAGCAGTCTGTCCCTCTAACCGGGGTGGTTAGTTACTGCTTGCAGGCTTTGGGCGAGATACAAGCGAATTTCCTGGCCAAGGCGCGTCAGTTCAGGGCGGAGAATACCGTGAGAATTGACAGGATTACGGATTTTTACGCCTACTTCACTCCGCAGAATGCCGAGCAGCCTGAGATTCACGGCGGTTTCGCGCTTGCGCATTGGTGCGGCGATATCGCTTGCGAAGAAAAGATCAAGGACGACCTCAAGGTCACGGTCCGCTGCATTCCCTTCGACGCTGAAGAAGAACTGGGCGCTTGTATCTGCTGCGGAAAAGAGTCGCACAAACGCGTGATCTTTGCCAAGAGTTATTGAGCGGATGCCGGCCAGCGCCATAATCAGTATCGGCAACGAACTCCTGCTGGGCAAGACCCTGAACACGAACATGGCCTGGCTGGCTGGCGAGCTGGCTTTGCTGGGCGTTCCCGTGGAGTTTTCCCTTACCGTCAAGGACGAAGCCGAGGCGATCGGCAACGCGTTGGCGCAATGCTGGCCGAAGTACGACCTGGTGATCACCACCGGGGGTTTGGGTCCCACCGACGACGATATCACCAAGCAGGAGATCGCGCGATTCTTCGGGGCAGAACTGGTTTTCGACCCCGCAGTCTGGGAGCATGTGCAGGCGTTGTTCGCAGCCCGAAATCTCTCCACCCCCCAGATCAACCGCAACCAAGCCATGGTTCCCCAGGGATTCTCCGCCTTGCGCAATGACCGCGGTACGGCTCCCGGTTTAGCTTTCTCATCGGAAGGCAAATGCTTTTTCGCTTTCGCCGGGGTGCCTCTGGAGATGCGCTATGTATTTGATACCCAGGCCAGGCCTATCATCAGGGACCGATTTGGCATAAAAGGCTCCATCACCCAAAAAACCCTGCATACCCATGGCATTTCTGAATCAGCGCTGGCTGAACTTCTGGCTGGAATCGCTCTACCCGAGGGCGTCAACCGTGCCTGGTTGCCGCAGACAGGCAGGGTGGATCTGCGCTTTTATGGAAATGATCCTAATGCTATTGATAGTTGTATAGAACAAAGTCTGCCTCTCATATCCAAGTACGTTTGGGGCAGGGATGAAGACACCCCCGTGAGTGTTCTCTCCGCGTTGCTAAAGGCTCGCGGACTGACCTTCTCAGCCGCGGAATCCTGCACCGGAGGACTCGTCCAGAAGATGGTCACAGACCCACCTGGAGCCTCGGATGTTTTTGCGGGCGGGGTCGTCGCCTATGCCAATCAAGTGAAACTGGTTCTGCTGAAGGTACATCCAGAAACCCTGGCTAAATATGGAGCCGTCAGCGAGGAATGCGCCAGGGAAATGGCTCTGGGAATAAAAATCTTGACAAATTCGGCAACGGCAATTTCGGTAACCGGAGTGGCTGGCCCGGATGGAGGCACTGAGCTCAAACCGGTCGGAACCGTGTGTTTTGGATTTTCATGTTTAGACGAACTATCCAGTGCTACGCAAATCTTCAGCGGCGACCGGAACGCGATCCGGATCAAGGCTGCGGAGTTTGCCATCCTGCACTTGGTCAAACTTTTGCAAGGAAAGAAGATTTGAAGATCCTGATCATCGGTGGAGGAGGCCGGGAACACGCCATTGCCGCAGCCTTCACCGCGGAAAACGCCGGCCACGAGATCGTCCTATCGCCCGGAAACGCAGGCATAGCGCTGGAGTATCCCTGCGTCATCATGGAGGGCCAGGCGAAAATAGTGGAATGGTGCCTACGCGAGAAACCCAGCCTCGTGTTCATTGGACCGGAACAACCTTTGGCCGAGGGTTTGGCGGACCTGCTTAATGAGCACAAGATTCCCTGCATTGGGCCTTCCCAAGCTGCCGCGCGCATCGAAACCAGCAAGATCTTCGCCAAGGAATTGATGGCCAAAGCAAATGTTCCCACGGCTTCCTGGACTGCATTCGACGATCCCGGGTTAGCCCTGAAACACATAATTGCGAAGGGAAATTACCCTTTGGTGATCAAGGCAGACGCTTTGGCGGCGGGTAAGGGTGTATTCATCGCAAGGTCTGAGAGCGAGGCGCAGGCGGCGTTCCAGGAACTTAGTGCTCTTTGTTGTACAGGTTCCAGCGTGGTCGTGGAAGAATTCTTAGAAGGCTGGGAAGTGTCTTTGTTCGCCTTTACCGATGGAGAGGATTTTCAGACAACGCTGTTCGTGCAGGACTACAAGCAGATCGGGGACCGGGACACTGGATCGAACACAGGAGGAATGGGAGCCGTCTGCCCGATCCTTGAAGCTGAACCATACCGTCAACAGATCGAGGCAGAGATCATCTCCCCCATCCTCAAAGCCATGCGCGATGCGGGTTGTCCCTATCGCGGCATTCTCTATTGCGGGCTGATGATCACTGCGCGGGGTCCTTGTATTCTGGAATTCAATTGCCGGTTGGGCGATCCCGAAACGCAAGCCCTGCTTCCGCTTCTACAGACCCCGTTGAGTGAGGTGTGCGCAGCGATCCTGCAGAATCGGGTCCGCAAGCTACGCCTGGAATGGAAAGACCAATACAGTGTCTGCGTTGTCCTGGCCTCGGCTGGCTATCCCGGCAGTTTTCAGAAGGGCTTCCCCATCAGGCTGAGCAAAGGTTTGGCAAGCAGAATCTATTTCAGCGGTGTCAAGAGCCAGTTGGGCAGTTTGATAACCAGCGGTGGCAGAGTTCTCTCTCTGGTGGCCCTGGATGAAAGTATGGAAGCCGCGCGCCGCAATGTTTACCGGGATGTGGGCGAAACGGATTTTACAGGAAAATGTTACCGCAGCGATGTCTCCCTGCGGCTTAACGCACTATGAAGGTGGATAGATGAAGTCTTATCTCATTGTAATTCTGGCCCTGCTGCCCCTGGCTTTGTTAAATGGGACTGTCAGCGTGATCAGCCAGTCGCAGGACGAACTAACCCTGGAATTCAATCTTCCGGAGTATCAGATCGAACACCAACAGATCAATGGTTCCACCTGGGAACGAATCGTTACTGATTTTGGCGGCGTGCATGCCGAGGAAGGATTTCCGGAGGTGCGCATCTACAGCGAAGCGATCGCCATTCCCATCGACGGCGATATTTCCATTCAGGTCACTGAACTCAAGTCCACCGTTTTGAAGAACATCAACCTCAAGCCTGTGTACAAGTTGGTAGTGGAAAATGAGGAAGTGGACTACGTATTCTATCAGAACCCCCAAGTATACCACAGTAGCCAGCTTTATCCCTTGCAAATAGTCCAGAAGGGTGAGTCGGCATTTACGGGCGACCGCAATTTCGTCCCGCTGCAGATCTATCCCTTTCAATACAATGCCGCGAACAAGGAACTGGTGGTCAATACCAGTTTCACCATCCGGGTTCAGATAAGTGGCACCAAATCCGCAACCAACGGCTGGCAACTCAGCGAAAATCCCATGGACCAGGCCGGAGACGCGCTCTTCCTGAACAATGCCAGTTCAAGGATGTGGCGCTTGCCCAAAACCAAGGACGCCAGCTATGAAGCGCCCAAAAACGGCACTACGCTGGTCAATGAAATCCAATTGATCGTGGACGAAGCTGGTATCTACAAAATTGGCTACGCCAGTCTGGACAGTTTCATTGAGACCATGACCGATTCCCTGGATGTAGAGATGGCTTGGGATCTGGACACGGTGGACCCGCGCTATCTGGAATTGCGGGACGAGAACGGTTCAGTTCCGATCAATTTCGTGGGGGAAGCGGACGGCAGTTTCGATCAGCAGGATTATTTCGAGTTCTATGGAGACAGGCATTACGGCGATGCTGGCTACTCCGACGATTTTACCGATGAAAACGTGTATGGGCTCTATCTCAAAAGCGGCCTGGGGGCCAGGATGGCTGTGGAGAACGGCGGCCTGGTGGTTTCCAACCCCGCCCAATACATCGTTCCGGACGCTTATGAGCAGACCATCCATCTTGAGGAACAAATGCTTTCCGACAAGCTGGGCAATAGTTGGAACGCCAGCAATCCCAACTTTTACCGGGAAGACGTATGGTTCTGGCGGAAGATAAACGCGCCAAACCTGGATATCATCCCCTTTGAACTCCAATATCCCAAGGACAGCATTATCCGCACGGCCAGCGTCAAAGCGGTCCTGTATGGGTTAACCTACGCGGAGAGCGTGCCCGTGGGCCAATACGACCACGAAGCGACTGTGCGGATCAACGCCGCGATGATCAACACGCAGAGTTGGATTGGCCAGACGGAGAAGATCTTCTTGAACCAGAATCCCGTCCCCAATTCATACTTCCATCACGGCACCAACAATCTCTACATCAGCCTGTCTGGCAATACGGTTTCCGGAGACCGGGAACAGGTGCTGTTCGATTACATGGATATCACCTACTGGCGCGAATACAGGACCAGCGAGGACAAGATCAAGTTCACCAAACCTTCCAACCGGCCGGCTGGCTTGTATCAGTTTCAGGTGACGGGTTTCTCGGGCAGCGATGTCTCCGTCTATAAAATAGGCTCCAGCGTGTTCAGTAACTGCCAGGTGGAACCATTCAACCTGGATGGCGTGGCGCCATGGACCGTTACCTTGCAAGATAGCGTAGCCTCCAACGCGATCGAGTACTACGCGGTCTCCGAGTCCCAAAAGATGAGCCCCAAAGAACTCCGTTTGAATGTTCCATCGGACCTGAAGAATCCGCTCAATCATGCCAATGTGATCGTGGTCTCCAGAGGGGATTTCCTCCTTGCTGAAGGCACTGACCTGCTGGTAAGTGTTTGGGAGGCCTCCAACAATGTGGTGGCTAAGGTTGATTACCAGGATATCTTCGATGAGTTCAACCATGGAATCCGCTCCGCTGAGTCGCTAAAGGAGTTCTTTACATATGCCTACAATAACTGGTCATCCCCGCAGTTGTCGCATGTAGTGCTGCTTGGCGAAGGCGTGGACGATGAGCGCGACAATAGCCCGGCACGGATCTATACCCTGGTGCCAGTCAAGAAAACCTGGACCAGTACCCATGGCGCTACGGCCAGCGATGGATGGTATGCAACCATTGTGGGCAACGACCTGGTTCCGGATATTGCGGTTGCCCGAATCAACGCCTGGAAACCAGAACAGATAATGGACTATGCCAACAAAGCTTATGATTACCGCAACAACCTCCTGACCTCCAGACTTTGGAACAGCCATGTGACCATAACATCAGGTGGAAAGATCACCGATACAGACGATCTCTTTGCCCAGCAATCCGAACGCCTGCGGCGAAAAAACATACCCCAGGACTATCGGGCGACTCGAGTCTATACCTCCACCCAAACCGTCAGCCAGGAGTATTTCGGCGGTACCTTCAACCTGAAGGACGCCATCAATTCAGGAACCCAGTATCTGCATTTCCTTGGCCATGGCGGAGGCCGCATTTGGGCGGATTATAACCTCTTCAACTTCAATGACGTCGCCACCCTGAACAACCAAGTTTACCCCATAGTTCTCAGTTTAGCCTGTTATGCTTCCTCTTTCGATACAAACGGCATCGCCAGCATCAGCGAAGCGCTTGTAATGCAGCCGAATAAAGGCGCCATTGCCGCCTTTGGTTTCAGCGGTTTGGGCTATATGTACCAGGATGAGATCTGGGGACTCGCTTTCACCGAGGCGGTGTTCAAACATGATTTTGCCACCCTCGGAGAAGCTTACCAATACGCACTGTCGAGGTTCTACACGACCAACGCATCCTCGACGGCCAGATACGCGCTGATCAATGCCGCCGCCTTTTTGGGCGATCCGCTGATCAAGACTCTGAAACCTACGCCAGGAGTAGCAGTAAGCGCGGAAGAGCATGTTCTTGCCCCTGGCGACACCCTATTGGTGAATGCGCAGTTCTCGCCTGAGGTTTTGGCTGCGCGTCTGTATATTATGAACCGCAATGAGGTTGTGAAGAACATTCCCTACGATCTGCCTGTCATCAATGGTAGTTTCAGCGCCAGTTACGTTGTGCCGGAAGACGTCAACCCGCCCTACCACAGGACGATATATGTGGCGGGATATTCCCCCACCCATGAATATGTGGGGACATCCGTATTCGGTGTAGGCCGGGCAGCGATAATGCATCACACCTCAATGCCTGCCAGTCCTGCCTGGAGCGACTCCGTGGGCTTCATTGCGAAGCTTTTCAGTAACGAGGATGTTTTATCCGTGAACTGCAAAGTCAGGGTCGATAGCGTCGGATCGAATTCCAACTGGGTCACTTTGCCCATGCAACCAAATCCTGATCTGGACGACTCGTACATCACAACTGCCAAAATTCCACCGCAATCCACAGGAGAGGAAATCGCAGTTAAATACGTCCTGACAACATCCAGCGGAACAGTCGAATCCATGCTGAGCAACTACGTTACCCGGGGGCCGGATCTGCAACTCTGCGACATCCAGTTGGAGACGACTGAGACCGGACAGTATATCAAATCTCTCGTGCGAAACATCGGCAATGCCACCTCAACAACAACCGACCTGAGGCTCTACGTCCGGCCTCAAGGTAGCGCCCAGACCTTGTTCGCCACTCAGGATCTGCTTCCGTTGGGAGTAAACGAGGAACGCTGGGAGAGTGTTTCTCTAGAGGGCTTAAGTCCGGGGATCATCACTTTCGAAGTCCGCGTGAACTCTTCTTTAGCCTTTCCGGAATGGGATGTGAATACCACCTTAAGCAACACGATAACCTTGACCGCCAACTTCAACTTCTACAGCGTGGGCAGCGATGGCGCTATTATCCCAAGCCTGGACAGCAATGTCACCTGCGAAGTCCCCGCTGGGCTTATTGAGGATGGATTAAGTTCTATCTTTTACATCAACTCAGTGGGACCCCTTGAGGCGAGCAACCAACCGGACATCGCTTCCATCAAGCTGCTGAGATTCGATACGGTCCCCTCGTTCACGCCATCCAATGCCTACGAAATCAGGACTCTGAACCCAGCCCTGGTCGATTCGACGGATACCCTGATCAACGCTAAAAAACTCAAACTCACATTCTTCTACAGCGTGAACGACGAAGACACCCAGAGCCTGGAATCAGAAAACTCATACAAGATCTACCGTTGGGACAGCACGGGGAACAAATGGATCCTGCAAGGCGGAAACGTCTCCCCCGCCGATAACAAAGTGGTATTCGAAGTCAGCCGGCAGGGAACTTACACGATCTACCGAAATCGCGACCGGATCAGGCCGTCCATAGATGTCAACGTCCAGGATCAGGAGTTCACGGTTGGCGGATATATCTCCGGCAAGGGAACCATTTCCCTGCTCTTGAGCGATGCCAACGGGATTGACGTTTTCGACAATACCATCCAGATGTATCTCAATGGCAACCAGATATCCCCCAATGACTATGTGACTTCGATCAACATCAGCAACGTCAACCGCATTCCCATCAAGTACCAATTGGATCTGGCAAGGGGCGACTACTCCCTGGTGATCGACTGCAAGGACGTCAACGGCAATTTCAACACCCGGGAAATCCAATTCGTCGTCAATGAGACCTTCGATGTGATCAATGTGGCCAACTATCCCAATCCCATTCTGGGCCGTGCCCAGGATCCGAAAAACGATGGGCGGACCCGCTTCACCTACGTGCTTACAGATGACGCGGACGATGTGCAGATCAAGGTTTACACCGTTGCCGGCAGACTGGTGAAAACATTCTCCAACCTACCCACTGGAGTGGGCTATCACGAGTATCCGCGGACGCTTTACGGCTGGGATTGCAAGGACGAGTTCGATTTCTTCCTGGCCAACGGAGTATATTTCTATAAGCTCATCGCCACCCAAGGCAGTAAAAAAATCGTCAAGACCATGAAAATGGCCATAATCAAATAGAGGATAAGATGAAGAAGCTAATACTGACCTCAATCGCCGCCCTCCTTCTGATGTTGCCCCTTGCAGCCGGACGTTATGCCGGTGATTTCATGATGATCGGAGCCGGAACCCGGTCCCTGGGAATGGGAGGAGCCTTTGCCTCCCTGGCTGACGATGGTTCCGCGATCTATTGGAATCCCGCGGGGATCGCTCAGATCACAAAATCAGAGGTTACGGCCATGCATGCTTTCCTCTATAATGGCTTGGCCTCCTACGATAATATCAGTTACTGCCATCCACTGCCCAATGGAGTGACGATCGGCCTGAATCTCACCCGCCTGACCGTCTCGGACATCCCTGTCTTTGATGAATCCTACCTGATCGGAACCAATGTGGATCAACGCATAAACAACAGCGATTACCAGCTTACCGGTGATCCGGATGGCAGTTTCCGCAGCACGGACGACCTTTATCAGTTTGCCTTCGCCAAACATCAACATTTCGATCTCAACATGGGTTGGATGTTTTTTGCTGTGCCTCTCGACCTGTATTTAGGAGGCAACGTCAAATTCATCCGACGCAACATACTGGATAATAAGGGCGATGGGATCGGCCTGGACTTCGGATTTAAGGTCAAGACCGACATGGGCGTCTTGTTCGATTGGGAAGATCTGGGTAAACTGGATTTTGGCATCAACTTCCAGGATATCTCCGGAACCGATATCGGTTGGGATACCCAATCGGAGCACGTGGATCAAGTATTATTCAACACAAAACTTGGCATAGCAGTCAGCCAGCCAGTACCCTTACTCGACTCCGAACTGGTCTTGGCCTACGACTATGACTATGTATATGAAGGAACCAGCCATTACGGAGCGCAGTGGTCCTACAAGGATCTAGGAAGTCTCAGGGCCGGCTACTACTCGAAGAATCTGACCTTTGGAGCCACCGTGAACGTCTATGGGGTGGGTATCGATTACGCGCTGGTCACAAACCCCGTCGGCATTACCAACCGGGTGGGTTTGAGAGTGAGATTTTAAAGGAGATGATGATGTTCAGATGTATCCTCTTAAGCCTCTTACTGGTCATGTTGCTATTGGCGGCTTGCTCTGGACAAGACGAAAACGACAAAGACAAGGTTCCTCCCATCCCGCCTGTCCTGATCCCGCATCTTGGCGATACCGGAGATCAACCGGTTGTCTACCAGGGCCAGCCGATTCAACTTAACGACGAGAACAACGGCATCGACACAGTTCCGGACGGAGATTGGATCAGAGTTTCCTGGAATCCATTCCTGGATAACGACCTTAGCCATGTTAAGATATACCGCTACGACGAGTTTGACCCCGAGCCTGTCCAGATAGACTCCATCCCCTCTTCCGCCACATACTACCTGGATACGGATAACCAACTTACCGAGCGAGTCTGGTACTCCTATTTTATAGACCTGGTGGATTCTTCCGGCAATGTGTCGCGATCCGATACCATATCCTATGGATTGCTCAGCAAGAGCCTTCCTCTGACTCCTGAAAACAACGCCACGATCTCACCGGTCGGAGCGGAATTCAAGTGGAACCGCAGCGGCTTCGCCTCCAAGTTCCGCTTGATCGTGTTCGATGAAAACTACAATTATGTCTGGCATCACGATCTGATGGTGGCCTTGGAAATTGACCCCTTGTCCGTTACATTGCCTGTCAACCTGGCTTCGCAGTATTCCGGGCAAAGCCTCAGGTGGAGGATCGATTCCTTTGACTGGGATGAAGAAATGCAAATGTATCTGGGATCGGAATCCTCAGAAAGAGTAGTCCATATCCAGTGATCGAGATGTTTGGCTCTGCCCATGCTTGAAATGATTACGCATAGTTTTACCCAATTGCCGCCATCTCTGGAACGCACCCCACTTGATCGCCTCCTTATGACCTCCCTCACAAGCATGGGGAGGAGTGGGGGAGGTGATAAACCGGACCGCGGGCCAGGCCCAATGGTGTGCTCTGGAATGGGGCACCCAATCTCGCGAGGGAATGCAATGTGCAATGTAACTATCTTGTTTGCAAGGCAATAAAGATTTGTCTTGACGTAAATCGAGAGTCCTAAAAAATTACTAAAACACGAAGAAATGAGGCGATGGTGAAGAAGATACTGCTATCTTTGTTAATGCTCTGCATGGCCCTGCTGATATTTGGGCAGGCGAGCCCGACGGTTACAACCTCGAGTAGCATCTCAGCTTACTCCTACGAAGGCAACAGAAGCGGCGTGGAAAAACTTAAAATGAACGTCTACATCCTTGGCAGGGTTGCCAAACCGGGTTTATACCTTGTCCCTGATGACACAGACTTTCTGACCTTGCTAGCTTTGGCCGGCGGACCCAGTGAAGATGCCAAGCTGACCAAGATCCGCGTGGTACGGCCAGCCAATACTTCGGTGGATAACTATGCCGAGGCTAAAATCATCTGGATCAACCTGAAGAAGTACATGGAAACCGCCGACCACAGATATCTCGCCACCGAGACCCAAACCGCCAGGGAAATTGATGAGGAAACGGGTATCGAGTCTGAGAATATGATCTATGACCTGCGTTTGCAACCCGGAGACACCATTGTCGTCTCAGGCACTATCTTCTACGCTTTCAGCAAGGTGGCCGACTTCCTTTCCAAGGCTGCCATCGCCCTCAGCGTGTACAATCTTGTAACCAACATCAAATAGGTGGAGTGAGATGGAACAACCAACCCAAAATATGCAGCCCCTGCAGCCTGATGAAATAAAACTGTCCGATTACCTGCGCATAATCCTGCAATACAGGTATCTGATCGTTCTGGTGTTTGTCCTGATATTAGCAGCCACAATCATCTACACATACAGGCAACCCCGCATCTATTCAGCCTCCGCCAGAGTACTGCTGGAAAACCAGAACACCGGAGCCGACATCCTGGCTTTGACCAACCAGGGTAGCGGAAAGAACTACATCAACAACCAGATCGAGCAGATCAAAAGCAAATCGATCTTAACTGCGGCCTGGGAAGTGATGAAAAAAAATCCCGATTGGGAAGCCTATCCCATCAGCACTTCAGAATATCCGGCCGGCAGATTAGGCTCTGTTAAGGTTGAAAGCAAACGCGACACCGACATCCTGACCCTGTCTTTCGAATCCACCAATCAAGGCGAGGCTATGGCTGCGGTCAACGCCATCGCGGATGCTGTCCAGCAGCAAAACACCCAGATCGCCAGATTGGAATTCACCACCATCCGTGAGTTCCTTGGCGAACAACTGGACCTGATCTCCCGCCGCCTCCAAATCTCGGAAGATGACCTGCGCGCTTTCAAGAACGAGAACAAACTGGTCGAGCTCTCCGAAACGACCAAGCAGTGGATCGAACAATCCGGCGATATTGAATCCCAGTACGAAGCAGCGCTCACCGATCAGGCAGTCAAAGCCAGAACCCTGAACCTCTACCAAAGGCAGCTCCAGGACCAGGATTCCCTGCTCACCCAGGTGGAAAACGTCCTCCAGGCTCCTTATATAGAAGAATTGCGTAAACAGATCACCAACACCCAGGCTATGATCGCCCGGTTGCGCACCAATGAAAACTACCAGGAAAACCATCCGCAGATGAAACTGCTGCAGGATGAGCTGGCCAAAACCAAAGCCACCCTGGATACTGAGATCCGCAAGTTCATCAACGTCTCGCTCAGCAGAGACCCGCTCTCCACGCGCAACGAGCTGATCACAAAGATCGTGCAGGCCAGTGTGGAACTGGAAATGGCGCGGACCTTGGTCAATGGATTGGAGCAGACTAAAAACATCTACGACGACAGGATCATAACCCTGCCGGACAAAGAGTTGGAACTGGCGCGACTGATGCGCAGCATGACCCTGGATGAAAAGATCTACGGCATCATGATGGAAAAGTATGAGGACGCCCGTATCGCTGAACAGGCCAAGATCGGAAACGTCAGAATCCTGGATTATGCTGAAAAACCAGGCGCTCCCATCAAACCCAGGGTGTCCATGAACATGCTGGTCGGCATCATCCTAGGCCTCGGTTTGGGTATCGCGGCCGCGTTTTTAGTGCACTCGCTGGACACCAAACTACGCACCCTGGAAGACATGGAAAACTATGTCCGGCTTCCCATCTTTGGCACGATTCCCCTGATCCAGGAATCCGAATCCCGCATCATGGAGTTCAACAATCTGATCGAACAAGCTGAGGGCGAGAATAAGGAACAACTCAGTAAATCCTTGCACTACGTCATGATGCAGCTAGTTTCGCACTATGCTCCCAAATCGCCCATCGCCGAGTCCTACCGCACTCTGCGTACCAATATCCTGGCCAAGAAACCCGTCGGCAGCACCACCTTGCTGGTTACGTCCTCCGGTCCCAAAGAAGGTAAATCAACGACTGTCGTCAACATTGCAATCACCCTTTCCCAGATGAACAGCAAGGTCCTGTTGGTTGACATGGATATGCGCCGTCCCATGATCCACAACAAGTTCGGCGTGGAGAAGGAAAACGGCCTCAGCGATTACCTGATCGATCCGGATGTCTCACTGGAACAGGTTGCCAAGCCCTCTGGAATCCCCAATCTGGACGTCATCACCAGCGGTTTTGTACCTCCCAACCCCTCGGAGTTGATCTCCTCTTCCCGCACCGACAAACTGATCGAGGAAGTGAGAACCAAATACGACTTTATCCTGTTTGACACTCCGCCCATCATCGCCGTCACCGACGCCCTGATCCTCACCAAGAAAGTCGACCTGACCCTCATCGTGGTCCGCTGCGGCTTCACTGAAAAGGGTATCGTCAAGCGCACCAAGGAGTTGATGGAGAACATCAACGCCACCATCGACGGGATCATCGTGAACGGCATCTACGTCCAGAAATACTACAGTAAACAGAACTACTACTACTATTACTACTACTATTATTACTATTACGGGGAAGATATTCCGAACAAGCAGAAGAAGAATGCAGCTCGCTTCCTACGCAAAAATAAACCTGTATCTTGAAATCCTGGCAGAGTTGCCAGATAACTACCATCAGATTGAGACACTGCTTTGCAGTGTCTCAGTTTGTGATACCCTCAAATATGCTTTGACAAAAAAGCGGCACGTAAAAATGTGGTCTAACTTGCCTGAAATGGTGTCCGGGGATAATCTGGTCCTTCAAGTGGCGAACTACCTGCAAAGGGAATTCCAACCTGATCAAGGCGTTGAAATCCATCTGGAGAAGCATATTCCCCTGGCAGCTGGTTTGGGCGGTGGCAGCAGTAACGCCGCCAATGTCATCAGAGCCCTGAATTCCCTGTGGAATTTGCAGTTAACCCTTGCGGAAATGGAAGATATCGCCGCCGGTTTTGGCAGCGACGTCCCTTTCTTTTTGCATGGAGGGACTGCCTGGGCGACCAACCGGGGTGAGAAGATCACTCCCTGCGCAGATCTGGACATACGGAACATACTGCTGGTCAATCCCAATGTCAGGATTTCCAGCGGCCAGGCCTATCGCATGGCCCCTGTTCCAGCCTGCTTAGACAGGCACGGCTTCCAGCAGGCCAATTGGCATAAATGCTGTTTCAACCGCTTGGAGTCTGCCGTATGTGCGCAGTATCCCGTGGTGGACCAGGTTCTGGAGCGTCTGCGCAGCGCTGGCGCGGAACCTACAATGATGAGCGGAAGCGGGTCAACGTGCTTCGGAATTTTCCCGACCGCTGACCAGGCCCAGAAATGCCAGGCTTCCTTTGACCAGGCAGGTCATTGGACACAGATAGTAAGGACTATCAAAAGGAAAGAGTATCAGGATGTATTCCAAACTTAAGTTGATCGCAGGCAATGCCAACCGCAATCTGGCGGAGGAAGTGGCGCGCTATACAGGGGTGCCCCTGGCGGATATCGATCTGTTTAAGTTTTCCAACGATGAGTCCTTTGTGAAGATCAACGACAATGTCCGCGGCGCAGATGTATTCATCATTCAGCCGACCAGCCGGCCGGTCAATGACAACCTGATGGACCTGCTGATCATGATCGACGCCTTGAAACGCGCCTCGGCCCAAAGGATAAACTGCGTCATCCCCTATTATGCCTACGCCCGCTCAGATAAAAAAGACCAGCCCCGCGTGCCCATCACAGCCAAACTGGTGGCGGACCTGCTTACCGTTGCAGGCGCAAACAGGATCATCACGGTGGACCTGCACGCGGAACAGATCCAGGGCTTTTTCAACATACCGGTCGACCACCTGTTTTCGATCCCCACCTTTGCCCGCTTCTTCAGCAGCATGGATATCGACGATGTGGTGGTGGTTTCGCCTGATTCCGGCGGCGCCAACCGTGCCCGGGCTCTGGCCAAACGCCTGAACTGCGGATTTGCCATCGGCGATAAACGGCGCAGCGGCAACGACGACCAGACCGAACTCCTGAACATCATTGGCGATGTCTGCGGTAAATCGACCATCCTGTTCGACGATATCATCGATACCGGCGGCAGCCTGATCAAGGTAGCCAAAGTCCTGAAAGAGCACGATGTGAAAAGGATCTACGCCGCCTGCACCCACGGAGTATTATCTGGAGCCGCGGTACGCAACATCGATGCCTCGCCGATTGAAAAACTCTTTGTCACCAATACCATACCCCTGTCCGAAGAAGCGCAGAACTGCCCCAAAATAGTGCAGCTCTCAATAGCCGAAATGCTCGCCATAGCGATAAAAAAAGTACATATAGAAGAATCTCTCAGCATCTTGTTTAGATAGGCTGGAGATGGAGGAATGAATGATATTTAATATCGACGCCCAAAAAAGAAACACTACCAAACACAGCGAACTAACCGCGTTACGCAACTCCGGGATGATCCCCGCGGTGTTATACGGCAAAACTGTGGAGTCGATCCCGATTGCCATCAACAAGGGCGCGTTTGCGCAGTGTTACAAAAAGAGCTTCAACGAACTGGCGTTTTACGAGATCAACCTAGAGGGCAAAAAATACCACACAATCCTCAAGGAAAAACTGGTCCATCCGGTTTCGCGGAATATCCTGCATATTGATTTCATGGTCATTCAAGACACCGTGGCCATGGATTTCGACATCCCCGTCCAGTTTATCGGAGAAGCCGCCGGAACCAAGGAAGGCGGCTTTATGGACATCATCCAGAGGACCGTCAAGATCAGCTGCAAGGCCAAAGACCTTCCGGAAGAGATCAAACTCGATGTTTCGGCATTGCACGTTGGGGAATCCCTGCACGTGAAAGACCTGCCAGAAGGGAAGTGGCTTTACAAGGACAATCCCGACATCACTCTGGTGGTCGTGCACGCCAAGAAACAGGAAGAGGTCAAAACCGCTGAACCTGCGGCTGAGGTTGTGGCAGAAAAACCCGAGGCATGAAACTGATCGTCGGGCTGGGAAACATCGGTCAGGAATACCAATCCTCGCGCCACAACGCCGGATTCCTCTGCCTGATGCAATGGTCCGCCCGGCACAAGGTCACTTTCAAACATGACGCCTTGTTCGATTACGCCAGGTTCCGCAACGCCTGCCTGATCATGCCAAACACCTATATGAATCGCTCGGGACTGGCGCTGGCTGAAGCAGCGCGGCGCTGGAAAGCAACGGAAGCCTTGGTGATCCACGACGACATCGAGCTGCCCCTGGCCCAGATCCGATTGCGCAACGCAGGCGGAGATGGCGGACACAATGGCGTTAAATCGCTGTTGGAAGTCTTGCCGCCCGATAGTCTGAAGCGCGTCCGGATCGGCATCGGCAGATACGCCGGCAATCCCAGGGACTACGTTCTGGACGACTTCGCGGAAGCCGAACTGGAAACTCTGAAACCCGCCCTGGGCAAGGTCAGCGAGTTTATCGACATATATATAAAAGACGATTTCGCGTCAGTCTTGAACGCATACAGTATCTGGAAAAAATCCTGTTCCGGATCCGAAGAGACCGGAAACATAAGTCCAAAGGAGAAGACAAATGACCAAAAACTATGAACTTATGGTGGTCATCACCACTAAGCTCAGCGAAGAGGAAGCCAGCGGCTTGAACGAAACCATCCTGTCCTGGGTCAAAGAACAGGGCGGGGAAATCATCAAGACCGATCCCTGGGGCCGCCGCATGTTGGCCTATCCCATCAACAAACAGACCGAGGCCTATTACTTCCTGAACTTCTTGAAGCTGGAAACCACCACCGTCAAAAACGTTAAACGCCAGATCAACCTCAACGAGAAAGTGATCCGGCATATGTTCATCGCCAGAAACGATTAGGAGGAAACATGGCAGATCTAAAGTTACCCCGACTCAACCGTGTCTTCATTGCCGGCCGTATTACCCAGGACCTCGAACTGAAGTATACCCCCAAAGGCGCAGCTGTCGTCAGGTTCACCGTGGCCATGGACAAGCGCTTCAAGGATGAATCAGAGCAATGGCAGTCTGTGCCAGTCTTTGTGGAAGTGGTGGCCTGGAACAACAACGCCGAGAACATTTGCAAACAAGCCCACAAGGGAACCGCTGTTCTGGTGGAAGGCAAGATCGACACCAGGTCTTACACGGACTCCAATAATGTAAACCGCAAGGTGTTTGAAATCATCGCCGACTACATCCAGACCCTGGAATGGAAGCCCAGAGCGGAAGGACAGGGAGCCGACGAAGAAGTTCCCATGCCGGAAGAAAGCCCCCTGCCAGTTTCCCAAACCACAACTGACGACGTCCCGTTTTAATCAGGAGAAATAAATGAATACCACAGACAGAAGAAAGAAATTCACCCGCAAAAAATACTGCCGGTTCTGCGCCAATCCGGAGATCGTAATCGATTATAAAAACCTGGACACCTTGCGCCAGTTCATTTCCGACGTGGGCAAGATCGATCCGGCCCGCATGACCGGAACCTGCTCCAAACACCAAAGGAAACTCACCGGCGAGATCAAGCGGGCCCGCCAAATGGCCCTGCTTCCCTACGTGATCGAATAGTGAACCTCATCGCCTTGCTCCTGGGTGCAATAGCTACGTTCAGCCCCTTCTTCGGGTTGATCCTGGCGCTGATGTATTGCAGTTTCAGTTTGCGAGGCGCTCAGGTCAAGCCAATGCAGGCATTGGGGCTGGTCCTGGTTTTTCCGGTGATGTTCGCTGTATTTTTCCGGGAACAGTCCGGAAGCCTGCTCGTAGCCTCCGACGCGTTGTTTGGCGTGGGGTTGGCGGCGCTGACCTTTCTGGCATCACTGCGCCGGGGATTCCTTCCGGCGGCAGCTCTGGCCAATTCGGCACTCCTGGTCATCGCTTACGGCATCGCCCGGCAGTTCTTGTTTGGCGCGTCACTGAGCCTGGCCAACGAGCAAGCCCTGGCGGAGATGGCCAAAGCCTTCCCGCAGTTTGCCCAAACGCCCCAGCTGCAAACCACAATGGCGCTGATAAAACAAATGAATCCTTCGGCCTGGGTTGTATCCCAACTCCTGGCGCTGTTTGCCGGATTCGTAATCCTGCTGCGTCTGTCCGGAGCCAAATTCGTTTGGAAGGCGATCCACTTCCCGCCCTACTACAATCTGGCGATCCTGGCGGTTTTACCCCTGTATTTGCTGCCTCAATTGCGCCTGGTGTTTGTTAACGCCCTGGTCGCCCTGTGTATCCTGCCCATCATCCAGGGTGTCGGCGTGGTCTCCCATTTCATCGCCCGCCACACCTCAAACGTAATCTTAATGGTGCTCGCCACCTTGCTAATAATCTTCAATCTATTCCTGGTCGCCTTACTCGGTTTTGCCGATATCTGGCTGAATTTCAGGAAACTAAACCTCAAAGGAACCACCGTATGAAAGTGATACTGCTAAGCAATATAGAAAAAGTCGGCAGGCAGGGCGACCTGCTTAACGTGAAGAGCGGCTTTGCCCGGAACTACCTGATCCCTCGCAAACTGGCCCTCTATGCCACGCCGCAGAACATGAAGAAACTCAGCTCCATCCAGGCCCAGGCCGCTGAAGAAGAAGCCCGCATCATGGCCGAGCTGAAAAAACTTGACGCCAGGATCAGATCCCTCTCTCTGGATTTTATCCGCAAGGTTGACGAACACGACCATATGTTCGGTTCAGTCTCCGAAGTGGACATCGTAAGCGCCCTGCAGGAAAAAGGCGTTTCGGTTCACAAATCCCAGCTGGTGATGGACAAGCACATCAAAGCCCTGGGTGAAAGCCTGGTTCAAATCCGCCTGCACCGCGACCTGGTTTCCGAGCTCAGGATCCAGGTGGAAAAGGAACATGAAGAAAAAGCGCAGCCCAAGCCCGTGGAAACCGCGGAGCCTGAAGCTGTCGCCGATGCAATTGCTGCCGAACCTGATCCGGCGGAACTTGCCGAATCAGATCTGGAAGACGAAGTATAATCTGGAGTTACCCATGAAGAATTTCATGTTTTACGGTCTGAGGATTCTGGCGGCCGTGGCGCTGATCGGCATCCTTTCCATGATCGGAGTTGGCAATCCCAAGGCCGTTCCCATCCTGGCCTTGTTTTTCGTGGTTGTTTTCGGCGCGATCTTCCTGATGAACAAATCCGCCCAAGAAAGCCAGCGTACCGCCAAATCCGGTTCCGGACTCATGCAGGTGATGAAGTTCGTGGGCCTGGCTGTTTTCATCGGTATGCTGTCGCTGCTGGGCTTGCTCCATGGCCCTCTGGGCTACATTATCTGGATTCTGGTCATCAGCTTGTTGTTCCTGGCTATCTTCCTGCGTGTGAAAAACCACCAGCGCCACAGCGACCTGTTGCCCGCCAGCCCAGCGTTGAAAAAGATCGCCACACTTGTGTTGGGTATCCTCGCGCTGCTGCTGCCCGTGCTGATCATCCGCTACGGCGGCTTCGTACCCATCGGCGCAGGTAAAGAGATCTTGGCCATCATTCTTACCCTGGTCGCCACCCTAGTCTTTATTGGCCTGATCGCGCTGGCCCTCTTCATGATCAACATATGGGGCGACAAATCCAGCAACCGGACCCTGGGGTACCTCTTGATCCTGCTGGCCGCGATTCTGCCCGGGATCGTGGTGCTGTTGATCACCAGGGAATCCATGGCTTTCACGGGTGCCTACATGGCCGCCCTGCTGGCTCTGATCCTGGCCTTTCTGGCCCTGGACAACCGTTATCAGTTGTCCTGAACCGCCTGTTTGCTGATCCCGGATCCAGAGCATGGGCTTCACATCCCTGTCGCGCCGGCACAACCGTGTGGTATACCGGATCGCGGGGGACAAATACCGGCCCTTTATCGACCTTTACCAGGCCTGGAAAGGGATCGTCGGCGAACTGCTGGCTTCCCGGTCGCACCCTTTCAGGTTCTATAACTCCATCCTTTACGTCGCGGTCCAGAACAATGCCTGGCTGCAGGAGCTGGTTTTGAATAAAACTGAGATCCTCCGCCAATGCCGTACCCAGACCAAAGCAGAGGTTAAGGACCTCGTTTTTCAGATCAGA
>DAHVPC010000038.1 GCA_027318475.1 Candidatus Cloacimonadota bacterium
ACAATCCTGGTCACATCAGCCATTAAGCCGGCGGCAAGGTATAGAGCCACCAGCAGAAATAGGAATTTCTTCATAATTTTCTCCTATTATGATTTTATGTGGTGTTACGTTTGGGTAAAAGTTAAAGAGCCGGTCGGCCTCCTCCGGATCTGGCGGTCAGCGATCCGGCTCCAAACCAGTTATTGAAGTTGAGAAGTTTACTTGGTTCCCGCAAAATCGCTCCGCTCCAGTGATCGTGTAATAATGTGCGATGATTATTCCCAACAGACTGGAAGGGGAGGTGTTTTTGTCCAAAACCATTATTCGACAAGGATATATGTGGGTTTGATAGCAAGGTGACAGCTTCTGACACAGAACCAGACAGACACCGCAAGCGGTATGCCAAAGAAACAAAACTAACTGGCCAAACTGCTGGTTTCATAATCTCCCGATGACTTTTTTTACAACTCGATTACGCTCAAACACAGGCGTTGACTGGCAAAAAAGACCAATTAGACCTTCCCTTGCGGTGGGTAACCAATCACTTCTTTCCCAAGGGAAACTGTCTATGATGTAGTTTGAAAACAACTCAGATTCTTGTCAAGTTTTATTTTAGCCTTCAGACCGTTCAACATCTTGCTATGGGTCAAGGCACTAGAATCTGCGTGATGTAAAATCGGCACAACCCGTGGGTGTAGGAATCCCCGGCCCTTATTGGCGGCCACTTCCCTCGCTGAGGTAAGTTCCGCCCAAGACATTCCGAAGCTTATTGGGGTTGTATTGGGCGAGTGTGATAGTTCCGGAATGCGAAGTTGCGAGCTTGAATCAGCCGCTAAATGCCAATCCGGCTGGTTTGCCGGATGGCTTCAAACAGGATGATGGCCACCGAGTTGGCCAGGTTCAGCGACCGGCAAAGGGGCTGCATCGGAATGGTGATGACCTGCCCCTGATATTGTTCCAAAAGGGTTGCAGGCAATCCCCGTGATTCAGGGCCGAAAACAAAGGCGTCGCCGGGTTGGTAGTTCACGTCCAGATAACTGAGCTCGGATTTGGTGCTACAGAGGAAAACGCGGTCGGCTGCGAATTGGGAAAACGCTTCCGTTTGGCTCTGATGGTGAACGACGGACAAATCCGGCCAATAGTCAAGCCCAGCCCGTTTAAGCGCCTTGTCGGTGAGAAGAAACCTGCAGGGGTGGATGAGATGCAGGCAGGAGCCGGTCGCCACGCAAAGACGCCCGATATTGCCAGTGTTGGCGGGGATTTCCGGCTCGAAGAGGACGATGTGGAAATCCGAACGGGCCAGGGGAAGCATGTCAGAATCCGGGCAGCCGGTTGTTCATCCGGTTCCAGGATTCCAGCCAGAGGGGCAGTTGTTCGCGCGCCAGGTTTTTATTCAGCCTCTGGTTGTGGGCGAAGGCGTTCTTCGGGATGGCCTCAAATGTCCTGATCAGCGGCGTGCGTCCATTCACCGGCAGCAAGCCCAGTTTGAACATTACGAATTTCTGGACGTCGGCGGAGATCAGATAGCGGAGAAAATCCAGGCCGGTAGCGCGGTTGGGCGCGCCATTGCACAGCGCGGCGGACTCGACGTAGAGGTAGCTGCCTTCCTGGGGAATGACCGCCTGGATGTTGTTTTCCGCGGGAAAGAATTCCGCCACCCAAGCCGGAGCGCTCTGCAAGCCCAACATCAATCCGCATTCTCCTTTGCGCAAGGCTTCCAGCGCCACCCAGCGGTCCGGATAGACCTTGCGGATGTTTTTGCGCAAGCTGGTCCACAGTTGGTCGAATCCGCCGTCTCCGAAGAGGGAGACCGACCACAGCAGCGAACTCCTTCCCAAACCCGTGGTTAGGGGGTCGCAGATCGCCAGTTGGGAATAGAACCGGGAATCCTGTAGTTCGCCGAAGGATTGCGGCGGTTGGGACACGGTCTTGGCGTTGTAAACCAGGGCCATGTGGGAATAGGCATACGGAATCAGGCGTCGGGAGGGGTCTTTGGGCACTTCGAAACTGATCTCGGTGAGCGCGACTTCAGGAACCGGCAAGAACACGTCCAACAGGGAATCCGTGATGGCGAAGGCGTTGTCCACGCCCAACACCAGGTCCACTTTACCCCTGTTTTCCGGGCTGTTCAGGGCTGTCAGGAGGGCTGGAAAATCCGGGAACAGAGTGAGTTTGAGCGCTGTGTTATGCTGGTCCGCGAAATCCTTGAGGACCACTGTCTCGAAACCCGAGGTCCGGATCTCGTCCAGGGCGAAGATCTGCAGTTTGGTGCGGGGCGGCAGCTGTTTCACCTCTGGCTTGGGTTTCTGGCAGGCTATACCAAGCAAAGCCAGAAAAGCCAGCGTGAGTAAAAACAAGTGGCGGCAAAGGGTCCGGCTCAATGGAAACTACCCAACAGGATCCAGGCCACAAAGAAGTCCATGACCAGGATCAAAACCGCGCAGTAAACCACTGTGAGGGTGGTGCTGCGTCCCACTCCTTCCGCGCCTCCGGTTGTCCGGCTGCCGAAAAAGCAGCCCATGGAGGTGATGATGAAGCCGAAAACGAAGGATTTGATCAGGCCGCTGAAAAGGTCGAACGGCTCGAAGGAAGCCCGCATGTTGTTGAAAAAGATGTTGAATTGCACGCCGTGCCGCAGCCAGAAGAAATACCAGGCGCAACCGATGCCGACCACGTCCGCGAACACTGTGATCAAAGGAAAGGCGATCAAACCGGCCAGGATGCGGGGCATATACAGAAACTCCTCGGGGGAGATGCTCATGCTTTGCAAGGCGTCCAGCTGCTCGCTGACCCTCATCGTTCCTATCTCCGCGGCGATGGAAGCGCCCACCCTTCCCGTTAAAACGAGCGCCGTCAGCACGGGCGCCAGCTCGATCATGGTGGATTTGCCTATCATCACACCCACCAAGTCCGCGCGGCTGAACTGGCTGGCCTGGTAAACGGCCTGCAAAGCGGTCACCAGACCGGTGAAGGCGGAGGTCAGGGCCAGTAAAAACAGGGAATCGTAGCCGATGCGCTTGAACTGCAGGACGAACTCCTGCCTGCGTTTGTGGATCTTGGGAAGTTTGGAAAAGACCCGGCCGAGGAACATCGTGTATTCCCCGATCCCGGCTATGAAACTAAAGTTCATGCGAAGTGTCCAGATTGCGGAAGAGCGTGTATTCCTTAACGAAGCCCAGTTCGGCGGAACCCGTCGATCCATGCCTGTTCTTACCGATGATGACTTCGGCGACTCCGGGCTTTTCGGTCTTATCCGGGTAGTAATATTCGTCCCGGTAGATGAACATCACCAGGTCGGCATCCTGCTCGATGGCTCCGGATTCACGCAGGTCGGCCAGCCGCGGACGCTTATCCTCGCGGTTTTCGAGCATGCGGTTGAGCTGCGACAGGGCGATCACGGGGATCTTCATGTCCTTGGCCAGGATTTTCAAGGCGCGCGAGATCTCGGAGATTTCCTGCTGGCGGTTGTCTTTGTCGCGGGGGAGGGTCATCAGTTGCAGGTAGTCGATGATGATCAGGTCCAGCCCATCGACTTCAGCCGAAAGCCGTCGAGTTTTGGCGCGGATCTCCAACGGCGTGTTGGTGCCGGACTCATCGATGAAGATTTGTTTGGTGGAGAGCACTTCCGAAGCTTGCATGATCCGGATCAGCTTCTCCTCGTTCATGCCGTAGCCCTTGAGCATGGCCTCCATATTTACTTCCGCGGCGCTGCTGAACATGCGCATGATCACTTCGTCGGCGGCCATTTCCATCGTGAAGATCGCCACTTTTTTGCCCATGTTGACGGCCGCGTGGGAAGCGATGTTCAGGGCCAGGGAAGTCTTGCCCATGGCAGGCCGGGCGGCGATGATGATGAACTGCCCGGGACGGAAACCTCCGGTCAGGCGGTCCAGATCGCCAAAACCGCTGGCCACTCCGATCACCGGGATCTTGGTGGAGGCGATGGCGTCGATGGTTTGGATGACTCCGGCGCTGATCTGGTCGATGCGCAGGAAGCCTTGATGCTCGGGGAGTTCGGCGATGGAAAAGATGGCTTGTTCGGCCTCGTCCACGATCGTCTGGACCGGTTTGGAGGAGCTGTAGCAAGATTCAATAATACCGTTGCAAGCCAGGATCAGATGGCGCAGGAGGGCTTTTTCGACGACGATGTTGAGGTGGAAATCAAAGTTGGCGCTGGAAACCACGAAGTCGGCAAGGTCGTTGATGTAGGGCACTCCGCCGGCTTTTTCCAGCGTATTGTTGCGCTTCATGCGGTCGACCAGGGTCACCGTGTCGATCTCCACGCCTTCGTTGAAGAGATCGCAGATGGTGCGGAAGATGAGTTTGTTGGCAGTGCGGGAAAGGAATTCCTCTTTGAGGACCTCGATGCCCTTGCTCACGATCCCGGAGTCGATGATCATGGCGGAAAGGACGGCCGCTTCGGCATTGACGTCGGTGGGCAGGCTCCGTTCCGAGACCTGGGTGACTTCCTTGGGGACGGTTTCCTTCTTCGCCATAATCAGCGCTGGCTGACCTTTTTGATCAACGCGGCGGACACGCAGGGCGGCACAAAATCGTGCAGTTCCGTGCCCAACTCCGCCAATTGACGGATCATGGAGGAGGAAAGGTACATGTAGCGCAAACTGGGGACCATGAAGATCGTCTCGATCTGGGGGTTGAGTTTGGTGTTGGTGAGCGCCAGGGAAAGTTCATACTCGAAATCCGAAACCGCCCGCAAACCCCGGATCATGATCTTGCATTGCCGGGATTGGACGAAATCCACAGCCAGTCCGGCAAAGGTCTGCACCTCCACGTTGGGGATGTCTTTCGTAGCTTCCAGGCAGAGTTCATGGCGTTCCTGAAGAGAGAAGAAATTCGGTTTTCCGGTGTATTCAGCCACCGCCAGAGTCACATGGTCGAACACCCGGGAAGCCTTTTCCAGAATGTTGATATGGCCCAGCGTGATGGGATCGAAGGTGCCGGGATAGATGGCCGCGTTGCTCATTTCAGGGCCTGGCGCCGGATCTTTTCGATGTCGGCGATTTCCTTGGGGATGTGGCGGGAAAGGACCTGGTGTCCGCGTTTGGTAACCAGAACGTCGTCCTCGATCCGCACTCCCAACTTCTCATCCGGAATGTAAATCCCAGGCTCCACGGTGATCACGTTGCCCGCTTCCAGCTTGGCTTCCCGTCCTCCCACGTCGTGGGTGTCCATGCCCAAAAAGTGGCTGACGCTATGCATGTAGTATTTCCCGACCTCGTCGGCGGATTTGATCAGCCCGATGGCCTGCATGCCCTCAGCCAGCCAGTTTCTGGCGCTGGCATTGAGGGTGGAAAGTTCCACGCCGGGCTTGACCAGTTCGATCACGCGCTTCTGAACGTCCAGCACGATGCCGTAAATCTGCTTCTGGCGGGGGCTGAACTTGGCTCCGGCCGGAAAACAGCGGGTGATGTCGGCGCTGTAGTTGTTGCAGGAAGCGCCAACGTCCATCAGGATCAGATCGCCCGCTTTGATGCGGCATTCGTTCTTCTCATAGTGCAGGGTGGCGGCATTGATCCCTGCGGCGATGATGGGTGCGAAACCCCAGCGTTTGAGGCCGCTCACCTGCATCCGGAAAAACAGCGTCGCTTCCAGCTCGTATTCCATCATGCCCGCGGCTGCCGACTGCATAATGTCCAGGATTCCTTCGCCGGTTACGTCGATGGCTTGTTGCAGCTGCTTGATCTCGCTTTCGTCCTTGATCTTGCGCAAGGGCGCGATCAGCTCGTTCAATTGCCGGATCTCGATCTGCGGATGCCTGGTCCGGAGGGGCTCCAACATGTGCATGGGATAGGTTGGTGGCATGTTCAGCGCGGCGAAACCCAGGTTGGAAAAGGCTTTTTTTATCAGCGGGCTATAAGCGGAAAGCACGCCGTAGAACTCATCCAGATGCTTCACAGTCTGGATGCCGCTGATCTGGACGGCTTCCTCGGCGGAGAGTTTTTTGCCCTCCCACACAACGCGGTCGGGATCGCTGCGTTCGATGAATAGCATGGAGTTGAACTGGCCGCCGTACTTACCGCCCGCGAAGATCAGTTCCGGATGGTTCAAACCGGTCAAATAGAGAAAGTTGTTGTCCTGGGAAAACTTTTCGAGTTTGCCTTGCTGATTGGCGAAGACGATCACGAAATCGCCCTCGGACATCTGCTCCGCAAGTTTGTCCCGCCGTTGTTCAAAGAGCTTTGCCGTCATGAATTCTCCTGCTTGTTTTGCCTTGTGTTTTTGTATTCCGCGCTGCTGAATGTTTCCGGTCTTGACCTTCTTTGCCGAAGGCGGAAAACAGCAGCTCGAGCGTCGTATTGGATGACACTGTTTGCCCGTAGATGTAATGCGTTCCGTAGTCCACATCCACCGCCTTGATGTCCCAGGTCCCTTCCGTAACGGTCCAAAGCGTGTTTTCCCCGGGCAGAAGGAAGCCCGAAAGGTCGTCCATGCCCCAATTGGGATCGCCCGCTTCCGATACATAGACTTCAGACAGCGTGACCTCTCCGTCGTTAATGAGCCGGATGGCGCCCCCGTCGGGATTGATGTCCACGGTCGACACCAGGTTTTTCTTCACTTCGCGGGTCACGGTGTTGGCGAATACATAGTTTCCGTTGTAACTGACCGTCACGCTGCGGTCGCTGCCGTAGTAGGCGGACCAGTTCGTTTCGGCTGCCAATTGCCGGGGTTCGGAGTTATCGACGCTGATCCAGACATCCGAAGCCGTGCGGTTGCGGACGCGCAGTTCCCCGTCCTGTTCACAGGCCGCCAGAAGAATGGCGATGCCCGCAAGGAAGGCCAGGATGGTCGAGCGTCTCATGCGCTTGGCTCCGGATCAGGAATTGCCGGAGGCTTTCTTTTTGCCGGAAGCGCTTTCCAGGTATTCGTAAACCGGCAGCGCGCCTTTAGCGACCACGTCTTTGGAGATCCGGCAAGCGCGGACGTTGTCCATATCCGGGATGTCGTACATGATCTTGAGCATGAATTTCTCCATGATCGAGCGTAGTCCGCGGGCTCCCGCCTGCTGTTTGATGGCCGTGCCGGCGATCTCTTGCAGGGCGTCGGAGTCGAAGCTCAAATCCACACCGTCGAGCTCGAAATACTTCTTATATTGGCTGCAGATGGCGTTCTTGGGCTTGGTGAGGATGTCTATCAGGGCTTCCTGGCTGAGTTCGTGCAGGGTGCAAAGGACCGGCAGGCGGCCGATCAGTTCCGGGATGAGGCCGTATTTGAGCAGGTCGTGCGACTGGGTTTGGTCGAAAATGTTGTAGTCTTCTGTTACGCGGCCAAGTTTCACGTCGAAGCCGATGGCCTTTTTATCCATGCGTTCCTGGATGATCTTTTCCAGCCCGAAGAAGGCTCCGCCGGCGATGAACAGGATGTTGCGCGTGTCCATCTCGATGAAATCCTGCTGTGGGTGTTTGCGTCCGCCCTTGGGAGGAACGTTGACCTTGGTGCCTTCCAGAATCTTGAGCAGGGCTTGTTGGACGCCTTCGCCTGAAACGTCGCGGGAGAGGGAGGGAGTTTCGGATTTGCGGCTGATCTTGTCGATCTCGTCGATATACACGATGCCGCGCTCAGCCTTGGCCACGTCGTAATCCGCGGCTTGCAACAAGCGGACGAGGATGTTTTCCACGTCTTCGCCCACGTAACCGGCTTCGGTGAGGGTCGTGGCGTCGGAAATGGCGAAGGGGACCTTGAGAAAAGTCGCCAGAGTTTGCGCGATCAGGGTTTTACCGCTGCCCGTGGGTCCAATCATCAGTATGTTGCTCTTTTCCAGCTCCGCGTATTCGTCCCGGTTATGGCGGAAAATGCGTTTGTAATGGTTGTAAACCGCCACGGAGATGATCATTTTCGCCATTTCCTGGCCGATCACATATTGGTCCAGGAAGGATTTGATGACGCTGGGTTTGGGCAGTTCCTCCAGCTCTTCGGTTTCGGGCGCGGCGCTGGAGATGATGATGTTGTGGCACATAGCGATGCATTCGTTGCAGATGTTGCCGGCGATGCCGCGGATCAGGGTTTGAACCTCGATCTCGTTGCGGCCACAGAATGAGCAGCTCAGGTTCTTGATCTTATCCAAGAAATCCTCCCGGGTAATATGGTTGTGGTGCTTGCATACATTAATCCCTACAAAGCAGCTGTGTGATTCCCGTCAAGTTATTTCCGGTTCACGATGACGTCGTCGATAATGCCGTAGCTCTTGGCCTCAGCGGCGTCCATGAAATAGTTGCGGTCGGTGTCTTCGATCAATTTTTTCAGGTCCTGGCCGGTGTGCTTGTGCAGGATGTCGTTCATCCGGTCGCGCAGATATAGGATCTCTTTGGCCTGGATCTGGATATCGCTGGCCTGGCCTTGCGCGCCGCCCATCGGCTGATGGATCATGATGCGGCTGTTGGGCAAAGCGGTGCGTTTGCCGGGGTGTCCCGCCGCGAGGAGCAACGCCGCCATGCTGGCCGCCTGGCCGATGCAGATGGTGCTCACGTTGGATTTGATGTATTGCATGGTGTCGTAGATCGCCAGGCCGGAAGAGATCACTCCGCCGGGGCTGTTGATATACATATAGATGTCGCGTTCGGGGTCCTCCCCTTCCAGATGCAGCATTTGGGCGACGATCGAGTTCGAAAGGTTGTCTTCGATCACTCCCCCCACAAAGACGATCCGGTCTTTCAGCAGCCGTGAATAGATGTCGTAGGCGCGTTCGGTGCGGCCCACTTGTTCGATGACCATGGGTATGTAGTTCATGCGTGTTCCTCCTGGGTTGGTGATTCCGGTTCCGGGCCTGGTTCGGTTTCCGGCTGGTCCGGGGCTTCGATGAAGTCGTTATCGACCGCCAAGGCCCTCAGGATGTGGAAATTCGTCGCCGCAATGCGAAAATCTTCCGAGGCGATCCTGGCCGCTTCCTTTTCTTTGAAGGCTCCGGCGGACATGTCGTCCAGGATAGCCAGATGCTCGATGTATTGCTCCAGCATGGTGTCGGTAAGTTCCAATTCCTGCTGTTTGCGCAGGGCTTGCATGATGTAAAGGGCGGTCATTTCCTGCACCAGGTTTTGGGCGTAATATTGGAAGAGCAGGTCGCGGATCTGGGGATCGGCGTTCTTCAGTTCGTCTTCCAGAATGTATCTCAGGGTTTTGGGCGGTAGGGGGAATTTGTTATCAGTGAAGAGTTTCACGATGATCGCCGAATTCTCGATCTCCAGATTGCGGTGCTCCACCTTGAGGCGCAGGTCAGCGCCGATCTTGGCCCGCATTTCCGCCAGATCGGCAAAATCCATGTCCTTGGCGAATTCGTCGTCGATGGCGGGAACGCTGTAGCGGCTGATAGAATTGACCTCCAGGGCGCAGGGATAGGCTGTATCGTTGTCCAGGGAGAGGTCCGAATCCTTGCAGAGCAGTTTGATCTGCTTGCCTGTGAGTTCGGCGCTCAGTTTATCGCCGGTGCGTGTGCCGGTTAAGGTGGCCAGGGACCTTTGCGGGTATTCCTCTCCGGCGAACATTTCCACGGTTTGGGTTTGGGTTTCGCCGCCCAGGTCAAAACTAAGTTCCAGGTTCACCTGGTCGTTGGCTTCGGCTGCGTCCACATCGGTTACCACGGCGTGTTCTTTGGCCAGTTCGGTAATAAACCGCTCAACTTCGTCCTCCAGGAGGATTTCCCGGCGGGGGATTTGCAGCCCGCTGAGCTGGACGAATTCCACCTTCGGCTCGTGCTCGATCTCGAACAGGACGGTCATTTCGGAGCCGGGGGTCCAGTTCAGTTCCTTCACTACCGGAGCCAGCAGGAAATGTAGTTCGTGTTCCCTGGCGGCTTCGTTGAAGATCTCGTCGATGAAATCCTTCTCAAAATAATCGCGGATCCTGTCTCCATGGGCTTTTTGGACCATGGCGAGCGGCGCTTTTCCCTTGCGGAAGCCCGGCACTTCCAACGACCTCGCGGCCTTGGCCAGATACTTCTGGTAAGACTGGTCCACACGTTCGGTTTCCACCCGCAGGCTTATTTCTTTGGATACTCCGTTGATTTCCTTGATCTCGACTTGCATTTTTCTCCCTTGAAAGTTATGGTGCGAAAGAGGGGATTTGAACCCCTACAGGTTAAACCTACTGGATCCTAAGTCCAGCGCGTCTGCCAGTTCCGCCACTTTCGCATTATCCAGGCGCAGGCTTTTTTCTCACTCTGGCGGAAGTCAGGATTTTCAGGCAGGCTTGCTTGTCAAGCACGGAGTGTTCCAACGCTGCGGACAGCGAAAAAGATTGACCTGAAAACGGGATCGAAAAACAATGCTCGGGCTTGGCAAAATACCTCCAAGTCAAATAATCAGTGTACGGGCGGACGCTGATCAGCCCATAAACCGGCGCTGCGGCGGGCGCCGGTACAATAAAGTCAGTCTCGAATAAGGTGGAAAACATATGCGACGCGTATTGATCGTCCTAATCCTGGGTTTAATGATCCTGGGCGGCTGCGGTAAAGCGGCCCAATCCGGCAAGGTGCAGATCCGTTTCTGGCACGGGTTGAGTGGCCCTCTGGGCGACGTGCTCAACGAGATGATCGTGGAATTCAACCGCACCCATCCGGATATCGAGGTGGTCACCAATCCCATCAGCAGTTACACCGCCCTTTCCCAGAAACTTTCGGCCGCGCTGAACGTGGGCAAGCAGCCCGACCTGGCACAGGTGTTCGAATCCTGGGCGGCGAAATATCAGAAAGACAACGTTCTGGTGAGCATCGACAGCCTTCTGGCCAATGATCCGGAGATGACGCCCGAGGAATTGGCGGATTTCTATCCCGTGTTCATGCAATCCATCACTTACAAGGGTAAAAAGTGGTCCTTCCCTTTCAATAAAAGCGTCCGCGCCTATTTTTACAATAAGGACGCCTTCTATCGCGCCGGTCTGGATCCCAACCGCTTTCCCGCCACCTGGAAAGAGTTTGAGGAATACTGCCGCTTGCTGACTTCACCGGAGACCAAAACCCATCCGGCCGCCTATGGTGCGAACTTCACGGTCAACGAATGGCAGTTCGTGAACCTCATCCACCAAGCCGGCGGAACCATCATGGACAAGGACGACAAACCAGTGTTGAACAGCCCTGCCGGAGTTGAGGCCCTCACTTACATCCTGAACTTGGTGAACAAGGAAAAGACCGCCAAGGCCTCTAAGGAAATGGACGGCCAAAACGCCTTTCTGGCCGGAACCGTGGCGATGTTCGAGGGCTCCAGCGTGTCCATCACCTACATGCGGCAGCAGCCGATCAATTTCAACATCGGCTATGCCCCGCTGCCCACCTATAAAACCGATCAGAGCGCCATCAGCGGGGCTAATATCGTGATCTTCAAAAGCGGCGACCCCCAGCGTGAAAAGGCCGCCTGGGAATTCATCAAATGGTTTACGGACACCGAGCAAACCGCCAAATGGAGCGCCCGGACCTGCTATATGCCACTGCGTAAAAGCGCCATGCAAACCCCCACGATCCAGAATTTCCTGAAGCAGTATCCCCAATTCACCGCGATCTACGCCCAATTGGAACACGCCGTCTTCGAGCCCCAACACCCAGCCTGGTTTGTTGCGCGCGACGAACTGAAACGATCACTGGAAAAAGCCAAGGAAGGCATCCTGACACCCCAGCAGGCCTTGGACGAAGCCGCTCAGAAACTCGGGGAATTGATCGCCAAGGAACGCTGAGCATTTTGGCGTTCCAGGAGTTCAGCGACGCAGGAGCTTGGGCTTCGAAATCTTCCTATCGCTGGATCTTGCTGAAGGCGATGCTCGCAAGCTCGCCCAACTACCACAAGGTGGGAATCGAATCGGTATCATGACAATTTCAGCAAAGTTGTAGTCGGTTTCCCTGAGTAATACCCAAATTCTGGTGGTCCATGGCTCAGATTCCGCTTCATTTCATTTGCTCCAGAGCTCGACGATGCCGGGATTGAGGATGTACAGCTTGCAAGTGTGGTTGAACTGAGTGTAGGTGTCCAAGGGTAACACCTCGCGTAACCACTCATACGCTCGCTGGATTGCTGGCGGAAGCGGATGGGTGCAGCTGCTCAGTTCAGTCCGCTGGACGAATAAAACCCCAATTCCGCGCAACCCGTTTCTCAGCATAGATTTTCAGGGGTGGCGATATTCTGCTTGACAAGGGAAGCAATCCCGAAAAAAAGGGTCAAACGTACCAAGTGAATAGATGATACTTGCACGGATCAGGTCCCGAACTATTATTTCTGTGCCGAAGTGGTGAAACAGGTAGACGCAGTGGACTCAAAATCCACCGGGCTCACGCCCATGCCGGTTCGATTCCGGCCTTCGGCACCACCAAGTTGAGGAGAAAGCCATAGCCGGAATTTGCTAGCCAGCAGCATTTTTTGTAGATAGTAGTGTAACGAGAACCTGTGCATGGGGTATTTAACTTCCCTGAATTCGATGAATAAGCAACCCGTTGGGATTGTTCTCCATCCCGGCGTTTTAAGATATCTCAAATGGAGGTATAATGTCCAGACCATATAAACCGGTCCTCTTGGCCCTGGTGGCCCTGCTGATCCTGCCTTTCACCCTGGGGGCGATATCCCAGGGCTCCCTGCTCTTTCTCACCTTCGAACCCGGCGCCCGGGGCAACGGCTTGGGCCGCGCCTACACCGCCGTGGCTAACGACGCCTACGCCGCGTGGTGGAATCCCGGGGCGACGGCTTTCAACCGCAAAACCCAGATCGCTGGAACCCACATGCCCTGGCTGCAAGGCGCGGGATCGGGCTTTGACGACATGTACTATGAGTACCTGGGCTTCAATAAGTATTTCGACGGCATCGGCAACATGAACATGCACCTGGTCCTGCTGGACGCGGGAACCCAGGAGCAGACTGACGAAAACGGCAACTCTCTGGGAGATTTCCGGAGTTTCGATTTCGCAGGGGCTTTCGGCTACAGCTATGACCTCATCACGGACAAACTGGGCGTGGGCGCGAACTTCAAGCTGGTGTACAGCTATCTGGGGCCCGGCACCGGCAACACGGAAGATGAAGGCAAGGCTTTCAGTTTCGCCTTCGACCTCGGCGGAAAGTATCAGGACCTCGGATTGAAAGGCCTGGACGCCGCACTGACGATCCAAAACATCGGCCCGAACGTGACCTTCGTGGACCAATCCCAGTCCGATCCCCTGCCCATGACAGTGCGCCTGGGAACGGCCTACCAGGTTTTGGACAGTCCCATGAACAAGCTGCTGGTCTCCGTGGAAGCCAGCAAGATCCTGGCCAACGAGGATCCACTTTTACAAAGGTTTGTGACCGGGTGGGAGCACTTTGATGAGACAATCTACGGCGCGGGCGCGGAATATACCTATCTGGACCTGATCTCCCTGCGTGGCGGCTACTTCCTTGATAACGCCGGCAGCGTGGTGGGTCCAAGCTTTGGCGTCGGACTGCAGTATACCTTTGACAAGCGCTACAAACTGACGGCCGACTTCGGCATGATCAGCGCCGGCGAACTGACGGACTATAACAAAGTATTTTCCGTAGGCTTCGAGTTTTAGCACGGCCATTCCACTGACAAACCTGTCTGGCCGCGGTTCGCGCCCCAGCGATCCGGCCATTGGTTTCAGATGAAGAGATTAACCGCTCTCGCAGCCCTGCTACTGGCGGCAGCCATTCTGGCCGGAGTCAAGATCCAGCCGGCCAAAGCGTATTCCAACCGGCCCGCCAAACGCCATCCCTACATACAGAAGTTCAGCCCCCGGCAGGATTTCGCTCCGGACCGCAAAGCGGCTGGCTACAATAAACTCCTGGTGATTCTGGTGGATTTCCAGGCAGAAACAACGGATGATGTAAACACCACAGGCGACGGCAAATTCCAGCTGGCGCCTGACCTCAGTTACCTCTACCCGGTGGCCAGCCCGCCCCACAACCGCCAATATTTCCTGAATAATCTGGAAGCCCTGCGCTATTACTACCTGGCCGCCTCGATGGGTTCCTACAACCTGGAATACGAGGTCTATCCGCAAACCGGGGCCTATACCCTGCCCCACACGATGGGCTATTACAACCCGCCCGGAGCGGATGGCGGCCTCTTCGTAAGCAGGATGGAAGAGTATTTCCAGGCTGCGTTCGAACTGGCGGACAGCCTTTCCCCCGAGATCGATTTCGCCCAATACGGCCACTACATGATCATCCACGCCGGTTCCGACTGGCAGCACGACGTGTTTGGCGACACTCCCTCGGACCTGCCCTCGTTCTTCATCAACGTGGGGGAAGGCAAGGAGGCAGTGGTGGACGGCGGAGCGGTTTTGATCAGCAGCGCTTGCAACGTACCCGCCACGATTTCGCAGGATTTCTCCACGCAGGTCTCCGGCGAGCAGACTTACCACAGCGGCTACGGAGCGCTAAACGCGGTGATCGCCCACGAATTCGGCCATTCCTTGGGGATGAAGGACCTGTATAACGTTTACAACTGGCAGCCCATGGTGGGGGTCTTCGACATCATGGATAGCGGCGGATCGGGAGTGCTGGTGGACGTCCTGAACGACGGCTCCTATGTGATGGTGGAAGGCGCTTTGCCGGTGTTGCCGGGAGCGTGGTCGCGGGTCTTGCTTTTCGGCGATCATTTCCTGAGCGGTGGCTATTTAAAGGATATCAGTCAGATCGACCTTTTCGAGACTCTTAACCTGGCGGCGGCAAGCCATATGCAAAGCGGCTCCACGATAGTTCCGGAGATCCTGCGGATACCCATCGCGCCGGGTGAATACATCCTGGTGGAAAACCGCAACGTGGATCCGGACGGCGATGGCGGAACCGCGGTTTTCGCGACCCCGGACAGCCGCGTGATCCTCTATCCCACAACCATCGCCGGCTCCGAAAACACGCCCACCTATGAATACGATTATCTGCTGCCTTCTTTCCAAAAAGCGGACGGCTCGGCAATCGGAGGTGGAATCCTCGTCTGGCGAGTGAACGACGACGTGATCTACGGGCAGGGCGTCACCGATGGCGCGGGAAACTGGGTCTCCAATTTTGACAACAACTCCATCAACACGCGTTACGCCGAGCGCGGAGTGGAACTCATCGAAGCCGACAACCTTCCAGACATCGGGTACAACTGGTCCTGGTATTGGACCGGCACACAATACGAGTATTTCCACCATACCAAGCCCATTCTGGATGGGCAGGGCTTCTTTGTGAACTGGTCTCTGGACGAGTGGAAACCCAGCTTGAATGCTGCGACCAAGCCACCTTTGCTCGACAGCCGGGACCAGGGTTCGCTCTATTGGCTGAGCGATATGGGAAATCCCGGAGCGGTGATGAACCTCACTGTCCGCTCAGGTTTTTTTAACAGTACCGAGATCTTCGCCTACAGCGAGCCAGGGCTTCTGCCTGGGCCAGTGATCAATTCCAGCTTCAGCGACATGGACATCCCTCTTATCTCTGAAAACTCCATCCGGTTGCTGAGCAAGGTTGACAATGAGTGGACAGACCTGATGGGCGAGTTTCCCTGGAATGGTCAGGCTATCGACTATCCCATCGTGAGCGCTGACCAGGACGCCAACAACTACACAGAACTGGTGATGGTACACGGCAGCGCGCTCGAATTGGCCGAGTTTTCCAACGACGCCCTGCAGAGCCACAGTATCAATTTTCCTTCCGCGATCACAACCACGCCACTCGCGCTGAACGACACCCTTTATGTGAGCACCGCAAACAGCCTGAGCGCAGTCCGCGGCGGCCTGGTGACGCATTTCAACCAAATCCAGGGCATCAAACGCCTGGGCAGTTATGGAAAGGACCTGGCCGCCCTCTGTCAGGACTTGCTCTACATAGTGGATACCGCCACTCTGGTGATCGAACACGAGGTCGAACTAACGGAACCTTTCGGCCAGTACGAACCCGTTTCTTTCACCGCGGATACCGATGATATCAGGATGCTCTTCCTGATGGCGAACAGCGGAAACGTCTATAAATACCAGGACTCGCAATTGCGCAAGATCTGGCAAAACCACTCTTCCGACCGTCCCACGCAAATGGGTTTCACGATGTCCAGCCCCCGCTACGAAGTGGCGGTTACACCTCTGTTATTCTGGGCTTGCGGCAGCCAAATCTACGCGGTCAAACACGACGGAACCCTGATGTGGGGCTATCCCTACAACGCCTTTCCGCTGGAGTTCACCGCCGGCGAGCACGTTTACGCCCTGCTCAATCATCCACACTTATATCTATATCTACCGGTAGCGGGCAAAGGCCACGTCGCTTATGCCCCGGGCGAAGGGATCTTCTGGAACAACTCCCTGGTCGTGAACTCACCTGTCCTGGGTGCCCGGCTCGCCGCAGTACCCGCGGACGATGTGTATGAAGATCTATTCTGGTACTACTCTTCTCCGGAAGGCGGACTCAGCATTCATAGTTCCCAGTTTTACGCCAACGGTTTCTGCCTGATTTGGAATGGCTTCCGCAACGGCGGCGACGGCAGTTCCGGAGGCCATCAGATGTATGATATGTCGAACTACGGGCAGGATTTCTGGGCCTACGTGTTTCCCAATCCGGTCCGCGAATCCAGTTTCCGCGTGCGTGTTGGCCATTTCGACCAGGAACTCAGTTACGCGGTTTACGATATCAACGCTGCCCTGGTGCAAAGTGGGAGTGTCCCGGCTGACGGAACCCTCGTGCGGGACATCCTGATGGACAGCAGTAAACTCTCCTCCGGCGTCTACATTCTAAACGTGCGCTGCGGGAGCAACAGCAAAACCATGAAATTCGCCGTGGAAAAATGAAGAGCGCGGCGCAGAGGTTCATATGAAGAGACTTGTCCTGATAATCATGGGCTTGTTGCTGATCGGCCTTGCCCAAGCCCAGGAACTCGACGATCTGATCTTCCAGATCCAGAACGATTCCCTGCAGACCGACATCATCAAGATTAACTTTGACAAGAAGGACGCTCGCCGGGCGATGCTCTATTCCGCAATCTTACCGGGAGCGGGGCAATTCTATGCCGATAGATCCTCCTTCACCACTTATCTCTTTCCGGTGCTGGAACTGGCCATGATCGGCGGTATCGTGTACTTCAACCATCAGGGCAATGAAAAGACCGAGGTGTTTGAGAACTATGCGACCGGCGAGGTGATCACGCAGACCTTCAATTACGTCGTGGGCGGGCAGGAGTATTCTTACACCTACACCGGGCCGCGCTACCGGCGGGACTTTCAGACCGCGGTCCAAAACGTGTTGATGAACGTCAATGCCTACGACATCTACGACGGCAGTTTCTTCCGTCTGGACGCCACCAATTCCCAGCATTTCTACGAGGACATCGGCAAGTATAACAAGTACATCTTCGGCTGGGTGGACTGGTATCATCGCTTCGCCACCGATCCGACCTCCGAAGACGCCGCCTTCATCCTGGAAGATCCGGATTACGCCTTTGTGTGGATCTTCTCCGGCAGCACCGATCCCCAACTTGTACACCGGCGCCGCTGGGAACAGAATTACGCCATCGAGGATTTCATGAACGGCGTGATCACCCAGCCTGTGGATCCCGACAGGGCTGAAGCCTCGCCGCTCCGCGCTGAATATATCGGCTTGCGGACCGCCGCCAACAAGGAGTATTCCCGCTCCCGATTGTTCATGCTGGGGCTGGCCTTCAACCACATCGCTTCAGCCGTGGATGCCGTGTTCCTTACCAACCGGGTTAACCGGACTTCGCTCACCCAGAACGACCTCAAGTTCTATTACTGCCTGGATAACCGCGACAACAGGCTTTCGCCCATGGTGGGGCTAAGCTACAAGTTCTGATGCGCGGAATCAGGATTTATCTGCTCACGGCGCTGCTGCTCGTCACGGCGGCTTTGCCTCTCTTTGCCCTGCCCAAGGCCGCGTATTTGGGGGCTTCGGCGGTGGTGCCCGGAACCGGTGAACTGGCTTTGGGCAAAACTGCCAAGGGCTCAGTGCTCCTCGGCGTGGATATCCTGGCGCTGAGTTCCTACTGGGCAACCGGACGGCAGAAAAACAACCTGATAAATTCCTATCAGCGTTATGGCCAGGTGTATGCCGGGATTCCGGAAGACATGCCGGAAAGCTATTACCAGCATATCCAGGAGTATGCCAGCAGCGAAGAATTCAACCAATTCCAGGAACTGATGGCGCGCAATTATTACCTGATCTACAGCTACGATCCGGCCAACTACGATCTCTATCTGGCGGAAAACACCTATCCGCAGGATGAGGCCTGGCGATGGCAAAGCGAGCAGCATCAACAGCATTACCGCAAACTACGCCGCCAAACCCAAACCGTTAAGATGTATCAAAACCTCAGTTTGGGAGTGATGCTGCTAAACCGGGCCATCAGCATCATCGACGTGGCGCTGATCTCCAGGGACCGGAAGAATGGTTCGACCCTGTATTTCACGCCTCTGGAATCCGCCGGTTTGATGCTCAATTACCAATGGGAGTTTTAATGCCTATAAAGATAAAAACGCTTGTACTGCTCCTCGCGGCGCTGGCCGTCACGACCGGGCTGGCTGCCGAAAACAGGGGCCTCATCCTGCTGCAATCCCTGGCTGTGCCAGGTCTGGGACAGATCCGCAACGACCGGGGTTACGGTTACGCCATGCTGGGCTCCGAAGTGGCGATCATCGGCTCCATGCTGTATCTGAACGCCGAGCAAAACCTCAAAGCACAGGAATATTTCGAATACGCCATCAAGCACGCCCACATCCAGAACCAGGATTATCCGGACCAGTATTTCCGCGACCTCAGCCGCTATAATAGCAGCGGATTCGAGGCTGGCGGCTACAACGCCCAGATCCGCCAGGAAGCAATGCAGATCTATCCCAACGACCCCGTCCAGCAGCAGATTTATATCGACGCCAACATCTATCCGGACAATTATGCCTGGAATTGGGACAGCCTGGCCAACCGCCGGGACTACAGCAAGATCCGCATCCAGACCCAGGACCTGCGCGACTATGGCAAACTGGCAATCGGAGTAATGATTGTCAACCACCTGATCAGCGGGGTGGACGCGCTGCGCTTCACGGCCCAAAACAGGAAGGGCAACGTGTATCTGGATATCAAGGACCGCCAACCGATGGTCAAGTTCAATCTGGAGTGGTGATAGCCTAGATTGTCTCAGTGGGGGAGAAGTTTATCAGAGGGTCTGATTATTGGGATTTCCCGCGGATAACGCGGATCAACGAGCAGATCTTGCGGACGGGTATTCCGCCGATTGTCTCTTGCGCCAGTGTTTCCTCATAGCCCTACCCATAGCCTCTGCTGTGTCTCTCCTGTGTTGCCGCTGTGCGTCAGGATCTGGTCAAAAGGGTCTTTGCGTTTAAGTTGTAGCGCCAGGCAAGAGTTCCTATTATGAAGTGGACGAATGGCTATTGGTGTTGGCTATTGGTGTTGGCTATTTGGGTTGTTTGATGAGTTTCTTCAATTCTCCGAGAATCAGCGCGGGCGGAATGGATCTCAGGCACCGTAAATGGCCTTGGGGGCAGCGCTCCAGGCCATGGAGTGAACAGGGCTGGCAATCCAGACCGGCGCAGATTACCCTGGCTTTCTCATTCTGGGGGGCAAAACCCAGGCGGGGATGGGTTCCGCCGAAGATCGCGACCTGGGGTTTGGCCATCGCCGCGGCGATATGCATCGGTCCCGTATCGCCGCTTACGACCGCGTCGCAGAGCCCGATTACTACGATCAACTCAGCCAATCCGAGTGTTCCGCACAGGTTCTCCACAGCATCGCATTCGCGCCCTATTTCAGCCGCAAGATCAGCATCGGCCTTGCTTCCCAAAAGAACGAACTGGTATTCTTGGGGAGCCAGGCGCAGCAGTTCCAGCCATTGCTGCGGCGGATAGGCCTTGGTGGCATGTGCCGCTCCCACGAACACTCCGATCAGTTTCTTCTCTGGATCTCGCTTTACCAACCGGGCGCCATTTTCTGCATACTCCGGGACTACGAGTTGGGGAGCCAGAATCTTCGGGTTGGGTGTATAGCGATTCGGAAACACCTTCTCCAGGGCGGAATAATACAGCCGTACCGTCGATTCGATCGCCGCCCTGCGGTTTCCGCGCACGATCGCTTGCCTCAGCCAGCGCTGCTTGTTATAGACGGCTTTCAGGGGGGAACTTACCAGCGATCGCACCAGCCAGGACGAGAATTTCGCCTGCAGGTCCAGCACCAGATCGTAACGTTGCCTCAGCATCCGCCCATGCCAGGCCAGGGTTTTCGCGTAGTCCAGCGCCTGGACGCCCAGGCCGAACGCCTTGGGTAATACCGCGAAACCAGGCTTGCACAGAAACTCGATCTCCGCCTCCGGATACATCGATCTCAGTTCCCGCACTATCGGTTGC
>DAHVPC010000039.1:0-17400 GCA_027318475.1 Candidatus Cloacimonadota bacterium
TTTCGAGGGGCTACGCACCCTCGCTATATTCTGCCGCACCCTCCGGGGCTAACCTACCAATCGAAATTGAGTCCCCATAAGAAATCGCCGGAGTCCCTGAGGCAAAAGGAACTCCGGCTTTTTATGATCCCTAAGGAGGGTCAGTTAACATGGACTGCTTTAAGGATCAGGACTTCGCGATCCAATTCCAGGCGGATAAAGTAGATCCCGGTTCCGGAAAGGCTGGGCAGAATTTCATCCAAAGGAACGGTGTGCGTTCCCATTCCAGACTGGATCTCCTGTTCCGCCAGTTTTTGCCCTTTGAGGTTATATAATCTCATCCTGCCTGCTGATGCGGCTTTGGGCACCGTGTAAACCAGCGACGCTGAATCACGGAAGGGGTTGGGATGCAGGCGCGCGACCAGGGGTGGATTCGGAGCCGTCGCATCAGAATTGGAGACCACACTGATCAGTATGGAATAGGTCTGCGGCGAATAAATGTCCCCATAACGGGCTTTCATGTAAAAAGTATAATCGCCGGGGTCAAGGCCGCTGACATCGTAAGTAGTCTGAGTAGCGGGAACCGACTGCAGCAATTCGCCATTCAAATAGATATAGTAGCTATCGGGCAGGAAATATTGCGATGGATGCATCCAGGTGACATGCACGCCGTCGGGAGGGACCAGAACCGCGTCAAAACCGTGGGGAGCGGGGTATTCCATGCCCAGGGAGCCGTTGCCGTTCAGGCGCATGGCGTAGATATCAAAACCCGTAGTACCCTGTTCCCATCCCAACACGCACCACTCGTCAGGATGCACAGCGTGGTCGAAATGGAGTTTGGATCCACCGGTGGTGGCGATGGAGGAAGGACCAGCCTGCCAGCCCTGGTTTCCCATGGAGCGCCAGCAATTGGCAAGCAGGCCGTCGCCTGACTCGTAGAGGCACACAGCCCCAAAGGACGTGTAATAAGCGCCGACGGTGTTGACTTCCGTGCCTCCGATATCACGAAGTTCACGGCGGTTTCCCCCCAAAGCCGGTTCCCGTTAAAATTAAGCTTTTGCCTGGCTAGGCCCCAGGAACTCTGATTGGCGTCAGTCACCCGGAAAAAGACGAATATCTCCTGGTTGGAAGTGTCAACAGCCACTTCCGGATAATACTGCTGGTTGGCGGGATCGACGCTGACCAGGGCTCCGTCCTCGGGCATGGTGATGCTTCCGGCGGAGGTGACGCGCTGGGCGTAGATATCGTTATCCATGTTGGAATCCCGGTCTTCATACCAGGCCAGAACCGCGCCGCCGGAGCCATCGGATTCGAAGGGGATCAGCTGCTGCCAGGCCGTCATGCCGCCAGCGTCGGTCATCACTGTATTCCAGAGCTGTTGGCCTTCAGGGGTGTATTTGGCAACATAAAGATGCCGGGTGGGCGCATAGACAGGTCCCGTATCGCTGTAGTATTTCAGGAGGATGTTGTCGCCGTCGGATTGGATGATTTGCGGCCAGGTGATTCTGGAGTTTATGGAACTGACCGTGAGCCCGTTTTCACCCCAGAGTTTTTGCCCAGCCGAGTTCAAGCGCTGGATGGTTGTAGAGGTCGTCGTCCCCATCCTTTGCCAGGCCGCGTAAGTGCTGTTATCGGCGGAATTGAAGACCACGGGAGACATGTTCGAAATCTCGGTGTCGGTATCCGAGGAGAGGGCGATCCCGTCCGGTCCCCAGAGGAAAGTGCCCTGCGGGCTGATTTTGTAGGCAACGACGTTGTTGGCGCCGGCATTGCGGATATCCTGGAAGACGATTACCGCGTTGCCGTCGTTATCCACGGTGAGGTCGTATTCGGTGAGCCAGGACATCTGCGCGTGTTCACTCACCAGCAGGCCGTTGGGGTCGGTCCAGAGCGCGTTTCCTTCGCGTGAAAGAAGGTTGAGATAGACCTTGTAACCGCCGCTGCTATTGTCGAAGCGGCAGATGTAGGTGTTTCCGGATGTGGTGATTGCCACTTTGGGCATCGATTGGTCACCGGGATACCCGGCGATTAGGTTTGGAGACTGGGGATCGACGCTCCACTGGGCGCAAACGGTTGTCCAGACCAAACAGGCAAGGACAAGTAAACAAAGGTGTTTCATGTTCCACCTCCCTATTAAGCAGATGGACTAATATTGCCCAGCCGGTAAATCTTGTCAAGGAATTTCTTCACTGGCCAGAGGATTTGTGAGGTGGCGGACGGAAGAAGCTAGAAAACCCAGTCGCGGCGGCTGATCATGAGGGTGTAGAGGGTGTCTTTATCCAGCTGCAGCAGTTCCGCCAGGACGTCATAAAGCGCCGGACTGGCCAGGCTTTTTTGGATCAGCAGGCTGTCTCCGTTCCACTTCGTGGCTTGGACGATCCGCTTCAGGTCGTAAGACTTGGAACGGGTCTCGGTGCTTTTGGTGAACACATGCTCCGGTTCGAGAGCGAATGCCGCCAGTTGCCGTTCCACCCGGGATCGTAATGCGCCAGAAACCTCCACGGCGATCCATTCGCCGATCGGAATGCCTGCTTTACCAGCAAGCGGTGCGCAGTTCAGGACGCGGAAATCCGGGATCTTTGCCTGGCTCAAAGCGGCGCAGATTTCCGAGCAGGAGTGCCGGTTATAATAGGAAATGTCGCAAAACTCGCAATCGCTTTCCACTCCAAGCGGCAACGGCGGACAGAGGCTGACGCGGGGATGGGGGCTGAAGCCCTGCGTGAAAACCGTGTCCAGCGGCGCGTTGGCAATGAGGCGGAAGAGCATGCGCATCCAATCCAGATGCGAGATGAAGCGCAGCATGCCGGTTTTGGCATAATGGATCCGGTAACGGTACTGCGTCTGGGAGGGATTGGGCTGGAAGGCTTGGCTGAGCGGGGTTTGAAGGGCTAAGGTAGTGTCGGGTGCCAAACCGGCATCAGTTGTCGCTTTGGCAGGCGAAACTACATCTCCGCAGACCCCGCAATTGGCGCAAACAGCGCGGCAATCCGGAGTCGTAAGCGCATGTTGCGCCTTGTTCCATTCGTCTTTCAGGAAGTCGCGGCTGACCCCTGTTGCAACGAAATCCCAGGGCAGTTCAGCGTCCGGATCTCTGGCCGCGAGGAATTCCCGCAGCGATACTCCGCTTTGCTGGAAAGCCTGCTCCCAGATACGGAAATCGAAGCACTCATTCCAGCCGTCGAACCGCGCGCCCAGTTGCCAGGCTTGCAGCAGGACTCCGCCCATGCGCAGATCCCCGCGGGAAAAGGCGGCTTCCAGCAGCGAGTTTTCGATGGTGTGATACTTGATCTTGACCTGGCGGGCCCTGGCAAAGGCTTGCTTGACGCGCAGACAGCGCCGCAGCAATTCCTCTGCCGGCAGCATTTCCGCCCATTGAAAAGGCGTGCCAGGCTTGGGCACAAAAGGCGAAAGGGTCACGTTGACCTGTAATCTTTTACCACCTGAGGAGGCGATCTTGCCGATCAAGTCGATTATGCCGTCGATGTCCGCGTCCGTCTCGGTGGGCAAACCGAGCATGAAATACAGCTTCAGCTTCTGCCAGCCCAAGCGCCGGGCGATCTGCACTCCGTCCAGGATCTGCGCTTCGCTGAGGTTCTTGTTGATGGCGTCCCGGAGCCTTTGTGAACCCGCTTCCGGAGCGATGGTGAGCCCTTCGCGGCCCAGGCGGCGCATCAGTTCCACGGTTTCCGTGTCCAGAGCGTCCACGCGCAGTGATGGCAGCGAGATATGCGTTTTGTCGGTATCCAATGCTGCCAGCAGAGCACAGAGCAGTTCCTTCAGGCAGCCGTAATCGCTGCTGGATAGGGAAAGCAGGCCCGCTTCGTCCCAGCCGGTGGACCTTATTTCGCGCAGCAAATCCTGCAGGATCAAAGACGCGGAACGCTCGCGCACGGGCCTATAGAAGTATCCGGCATGGCAAAAACGGCAGCCTCTGGAACAGCCGCGCATGATCTCGGCAACGCAACGGTTGTGGGTAGCCAATTGCCAGGATTGCAGCTGCGGGGCGTGGATCAGGCTGCTATCTGAAAAGCCGGCGAACTTGCGCGTCCGAACTTTCCAGCCCTGCAAAATCTCATCCAGATGCAGCGCCGGCACTAAGCAGCCATCCACTTCAGCCAGTTGGGCCAGGCGTTCCGAGCGTTTCCGGCAGTTCAAAAAGATGTTCGTGATCTCCTGGATGGCTTCTTCCGCCTCTCCGATGAAGAAGGCGTCGATGAAGGGCGCGAGGGGCAAGGGATTGGCGGCGCAGGGACCGCCCGCCAGAACCACAGGATCGGTTTCCTGCCTATCCCGGGCATATACGGGAAGCCCCGCCAGATCGAGCAATTCCAGGATATTCGTGTAGGTGAGTTCGCTCTGCAGAGTGATGCCGATGAGGTCGAAATCACGCAGTTCCCGCCTGCTTTCCAGTCCGAAGAGCGGAATGCCTTCGCGCCGCATGATCTCCAGCATATCCAGCCAGGGCAGGTAACAGCGGTCGGCAGAGACGCCGGGCAGGGAATTGAGGATGGAATAGAGGATCTTCAAACCCAGATGCGAAACCCCCACTTCATACACATCGGGGTAACACAGGCAGAAATTCACTTCCTGCCAGGGTTTGTGGGCGGCGTTCAGTTCATGGTCGATGTAGCGGGAGGGCTTGGAAACCAGGGGCAGCCAGCGCTCGAACTGGATCGCGGCCATGGCGTCAGAGCGAGCGGATGCTGATCTTGACCTGGTTCTGGTTTCCCCAACTCAACAAGGACTGGCAGGCGGGGTTATCCTGCAAATGCAGGAATGGAGCGGTTTCCAGGTCTAGCGACTTGGCGGTGGCGTTGCGCACGTCTTCCAGGGTCCCCGTGTAGCGGCATTCCTGCAGGATGTATTTGTCTCCGGGCTTGAGCAGGGACTGGATGCGCGCGATGTCGCTCCAATCGAAGAGCATCTCGAAAAAGGTGGTGCGGAACTCGAAGTTCCTGCCGCTGGAACGCAGGATATCCATGCTTTGCAGGATGTTGTCGAGGGGGATCTTGGTGCGCGTAAGTACCTGGTAGAGGTCGGGCGGAGCCTTGAGGTCCATCGCCCAGTAGTCCACCAGTTTATTTTCCGCCAAGGTCTTGATCACATCGGGCAGCGAGCCGTTGGTATCGATCTTGATCAAATAGCCCAGGGATCGGAGCAGGCGCACAGCCTCCACCAGATCGGGCTGGCAGGTGGGTTCGCCGCCGGAAAACACCACCGCGCCGAGCTTTCCGGCCCGTTTGCGCAGGAAATTGAACACCCTGCTGTTGCGGAGCGGCCTGGTATAACGCGAGGGATCCACCAACTGGGGGTTGTGGCAATAGGGACAGCGGAAATTGCAACCCTGGGTGAAGACGATCGCCGCCAACTGCCCAGGATAATCGAGCATGGAAAACTTCTGGAAACCGCCGATCTTCATCTGCGCTCCAAAGTGCCAAAACCCAGCCTGCCCAAGGAACTGAGGCCCGGGCCGGAATCCCTGTTCATTGATACATACGTTAATCTGTTCATCTTGTGATCCCTTGAACTACAGCACTTGATGGTGGACTTTCGGATCGGGGTTGTGATCCTTGGACTTGCTGCTCTTGATGGGGTCGAAAGTGGTACGCAGCTTGAACTCCGCCTTTTTCCCCTCGTTCCATTGCGAGACCGGGCGCAGATACCCCACGATGCGCGAAAAGACCTCGGTGGCTTTGTGGCAGCTGGGGCACAGGGTTTGTTCGCCGTCCAGATAACCGTGTTGCGGGCAGATGCTGAAAGTGGGCGAAAACGTGAAATAGGGCAAATGGTAGTTGGCGCAGATCGTGCGCACCAGCTTGCGAATGCTTTCGCCGTGCTCGACCCTTTCCCCGCCGAAAATGTGCAGCACCGTTCCGCCCGTGTATTTGGTCTGCAGTTCGTCCTGCAGATCGAGCACCTCGAAGATGTCGTCGGAGTAGTTCACCGGCAGCTGTGAACTGTTGGTGTAGAAAGGCGTGTCGGTCTGGCAGTTGGCGGAGATGATCTCCGGATAGAATTTCTTGTCCAGGATCGCCAGACGGTAGCTGGTTCCTTCGGCGGGAGTGGCTTCCAGATTGTAATTGCACTCCGTTTCCTCCTGAATCTGCACCAGCCGGCTGCGCAGATAGTCCATCACTTTCAGGGCGAAGGCGCGGCCGTCCTCATTGCCCAGGTTTTTACCCAGGAAATTGAGGCAGGCTTCGTTCATGCCGATGATCCCAATAGTGGAAAAGTGGTTTTTCCAGTATTGGAGGAAGTGTTCGTGGATGCGTTTGAGATAGAATCTGGTGTAGGGATAGAGGCCGTTTTCGGTGTAGCGCTCCAGGATCTTGCGCTTGATCTCCAGGCTGTTTTTGGCGATCAGCAGCGCTTCTTCCAATATGGCGAAGAACTCTTCCTCGCTGTGGGCGCGATATCCGATGCGGGGCAGATTCAGAGTCACGACCCCGATGGAGCCGGTGAGCGGATTGGCGCCGAAAAGTCCGCCACCCCGGGCTGCCAACTTGCGCGTATCCAAACGCAGGCGGCAACACATCGAGCGGGCATCATTTGGATCGAGTTCGGAATTGACGTAATTCGAGAAATAGGGGATGCCGTATTTGGCGGTCGCTTCCCAGAGGTAGTTCAGTTTCGCGTCGTTCCAGTCAAATTCCTTGGTGATGTTGTAGGTGGGGATGGGAAAAGTGAACACGCGGCCTTTGGCGTCGCCTTCGATCATCACTTCCAGGAAAGCCTGGTTGAGGATGTCCATCTCAGGCTGAAACTCGCTGTAGGTCTCGGCTTGGGGCTCGCCGCCGATGATCACCGGCTGATCTTTGTAGATGTCCGGAGGCTGCAGGTCCAGCGTGATATTGGTGAAAGGCGTCTGGAATCCGACCCGCGTGGGAACGTTGATGTTAAACACAAACTCTTGCAGGGCCTGCTTCACGTCCTCGAAGGAAAGGCCGTCGTAGCGGATAAAGGGCGCCAGCAGCGTGTCGAAATTGGAAAAGGCCTGGGCGCCGGCCGCTTCGCCTTGCAGCGTGTAAAAGAAGTTCACGATCTGCCCCAGGGCGCTGCGGAAATGCTTGGCGGGAGCGCTTTCCACCTTGCCTTCCGCGCCGCTGAAACCGATCACCAAAAGGTCCATCAGATCCCAGCCCACGCAATAGACGGAGAGCTGGCCGAGGTCGTGGATATGGATGTCGCCTTCCAGATGGGCGCGCCGGATCTCGGGAGGGTAGATCTTGTTCAGCCAGTAGGTTTTGCTGACCTCGGAGGCGATGTAATTATTCAGGCCTTGCAGGGAATAGGCCATGTTCGAGTTTTCGTTCACCTGCCAATCCAGCTTTTCCAGATACTGGTCGATGAGCTGGACGCCGCCGGAGCTGAACATTTCGCGGATGCGGGCATGCTGGTCGCGATAGATGATGTAGGCTTTGGCGGATTTTTTGTAGGGAGAGGCCAGCAGCACCTCTTCCACGATGTCCTGGATCCTCTCCACTTCGGGGATCTCGGTATTTATGATCTGCGTTGCCAGATTGACCACCCGGGCGGTGAGAACTTCGGCGATCTGCGCGTCAAACTCGCCGGTGGCCTCGCCCGCTTTGGCAACAGCCAAGACGATCTTTTGCTTATCAAAACTGACTATGTTTCCGTTTCGTTTTCGAATCTTCGAAAACATCGAAACCTCCCTTGAACCTCGTACCAATAAAAACTATGCAGACAGTCACTTATCAACTTGGACGCAACTTTGGTGAGTATGACTCCAGAGTCGCGAATTACATCCAAATAGCAAGTTACCATTTCTGTCAAGGGAAAGTTTGGATTATTTTTTTGCCTCCTCCCAAACTGCCATAAATACCGCCAGTTATATCTGGTCGCTTTTCACCATTCTTGAACGGCCGGAGAGAAAAAGAGAAACAGATGAACGGATGAACAGGGGTGTGGAGGTGGAACGCGGACTTCAGTCGGCAGGTCCGCTGGATTCATCCTGTGTTTTCAGCACAAAGGCACAGAGGCAAGGTGGAATGAAGAATTGAGAGTGATGAGATGAGAGTGTTTCCAAGCGGACATCCTCCAGCCCAGCAGGCATTTAAGGCGGTTGCCCGGCTGGAAAGTGTAGCGAACAGGGCTTCAATGGCAAAGATGTGCACAATGACAGTCATCCCGGGCTTGACCCGGGATCCAGTCCTTTGAATGAGAGAACCAGAACCAAGCCCGATACTCCTTGATACATGCCAAGAAAAAGACTGGATACTGGGGTGACAGAGAGCCATACCTTTTCCTGCAGGGGAGGTTTTCCGTAGCCACAATCAATTAATCAATTCTATCGATTAACAGGTTTACACCCTGTCCGGGCGGTTTTATCATTTAATCAGTTTATCAATTCCCCGTCTGGCAGGATTTCCAGAGGTTCAGATCCTGAAGGGAGGGAAGATAGTCTAACTATATGTTATATATACTATATATAACATATATACTAATATAGTAGGATATATAAGATATATAGATATATCCATATACTGTATGGGTTTAGATCATAACAATGTCCTGAATCCTGAACTCCGCTGCCGGATACCCCGTATGGCGGGGAATTGATAAATTGATTAATTGATAAAAATGCCGGGTAATGACAAACCGGTTTCGAGTATCAGGCTATCTGACAAAAAAAACCAAGAGCAGAAAATAGTTGTCCTGGGGCGTTGGTCTCATCCGTATATATCTAGAGGGTGTTGTTCTGGCAGGAAGACGGGCAGGCCAAGTACCGGTGGACACCGTTCCGCCGCAGTAAACAGCGCTGCAGCGCCCATCGGTACAGGATTTCAGGCTTCCCTGGCTGAGTAACTGAGATTCTCCAATGTTCAGAGTCCTGATTTAGGACACGCACCTATGCGAAAAACGGTCATTTCGCCTTCTGGTTAAACAAAAAAATCCAACTTTTTTTGCGGCCAAACCGAGGAGAAATGGCCCATCGGGAATCGGATGGCATACGTTTGGCAAATAATAAGTTATCCATCTGATACGAGGTTTGCCGGAGGGTAAGTTCAAACTCCATCTGGCTGAAGCGGAATAAGATGGTCAATCAGGGCAGAATGATGGCTTCGGGGAGGGTTCGGGAGGGGAAATCCGGAAGAATTGGAAAAAAGTGAAATTTCTACTTGACAGGATTCACGCGATGTCATAAGAGAACCACAGGATGTCACAAAAAGTCATAAAATGTCATTTTTAACGCCAGGCAAAGGCTCCCAGAGCAGGCTGGACAAAGTGTTCAGGCACTTCAGCGAAAGTAAGGAACAAAGGTTGTGATTATGTCAGGTCCATTTTACGGTGTTTTTGAAAATGCGGTCCACAACAAACGGGTGATCATCCCAGCCCTCTTCAAGCGTAAATTCAGCGATGAATCCTTGCACACGGTGGTGGTCACGGCCGGTCCGGATGGTACGATCGCCATCTATCCGCTGGACAACTGGAACGAAAAACTGGCCAAACTGGAGAATGGGACTGAGGATCAGAGGCTGTTCCGCACCTGGCTGATCGATTGCACAGTCATCGAGACCGAGTTGGAGGGTCCAGGGCGCGTCCGGGTCCCCGAAAAGCAACTCCTGAAATCGGGAATCACCGACAGCGTGGTCATCAAAGGCGAAGGGAACTACATCTCGCTGTGGAATCCGGCATCATACGACGCCAAATACGAGACTGAACGCGAAGTAAGCGGCAAGAAATACAGCACCCACAGCTTCCAATAGGAGAGATAAATGAGCAGCTTCCACACCCCCGCCCTGGCCACAGAATGCGTGAGGATCATCGATCCGCAGGCAGGGGGAATTTACGTGGACGCTACTTTGGGCGGCGGAGGCCATGCCGCGGCGATGTTTGAGCGGTGTCCGGAGCTGCGGATGTTCGGCTTCGACCAGGATCCCCAAGCGATCGCCGAAGCCAGGGAAACGCTGGCTGGATACGCGGACAGAATGGAATATATTCCCTGCAACTTTTCCCGGCTGCGCACCGAGCTCGCCCTCAGGATGATCAAAAGCATCGACGGCATCCTGTTCGACCTCGGCGTCTCTTCGCATCAACTGGACACCACCGAACGGGGATTTTCCTTCGACCGCGACGCCCTCTTGGACATGCGCATGGACACGCGGTCCGCCATGACTGCCGCGCAAGTTGTTAACGAACTCCCCGCAGGGGAACTAACACAGATTTTCAAAAACTACGGCGAAGAACCGCGGGCTGCGCGCATCGCCAGGGAGATCGTGGCTCAGCGAGCGCAAAGGCCGATCCAGACCACCGGGGAACTGGCCCGAATTCTGGAAAGCGTGGCCGGAACCGGCACCAAGGAATCGCTCAAAACCAAACTGCGCGTCTTTCAGGCTCTGCGGATCTACGTGAACCGGGAATTGGAGGTGTTGCGTCCGGCTTTGCAAGACGCGATCAACATCCTGAAACCCGGCGGCCGCATAGTGGTCCTAAGCTACCACTCGCTGGAGGACCGCGTGGTCAAGAACACTTTTCGCGACGCCGCAACCGGCTGCGTGTGCCCTCCCCGGGCTCCGCGATGCGTGTGCGGCGAAAAAAAACGTCTGGTTCTGTTAAACAAGCGCCCTCAATCCGCCGATGAAGCGGAACTGGCGCGCAACAACCGGTCCCGGGGCGCCCGTTTGCGTGCCGCCGAAAGGATCAGGGAGGAATCATGAGAGGCAAGTTCATAGTCTTTTTACTGCTGGCCGCTGTGGCCGGATTTTTCCATTTCTGGAACGCCAGCAAGCTGGTGGAACAGACCAAACGGCAGGCCCGGCTGGAAACGGCGTATGCCGCCGATAAAAACATCAACACCGAATTGATGGTGGAACTGGACGACCTGCGCAGCGGTAAAAACATCGCCAGTTTGGTGCGCGTGGAACTCAGCAACTTCGTGCCCAAGGAAGAACAGGGCAAGATCATCTACGTCCACGAACCCGCCGATATCCGGGCCAAAGACAAATATTGCATCATCGACCTGTTCGCCTCCAAAGCCCAGGCCAAGGAAGTCGAGGTAATACTGGACTGACATGCGCTCGCGCCACAGGTTCCTGGTTTTTGTCTTTGCTCTGCTGACCTTAGTCTGGTCGGTCTATCTGTTCAGCCTGCAGATCTTCGACCCGTTCAACCTGGCTCAGGGCATCCGGGTCCGCTACACTCCGAATAAAGAGATCCTGATCCCCACGCGCGGCTCGATTTTCGACGCCAACGGCAACCTCCTGGTCAGCTCGATCAGCTACAACCAGATCGACATCGACCGGGGCGCGGTATCCAACTGGTCGGAACGCCATAAAGTTTCGCTGGACAGCGCCTATAAGCGCATCAGCAAGGCCATTGGCGACAACTGCGGCGTGACCCCGGAAACGGTTTACAAGCGCCTCACGATGAACGACAAAAAGACCTCGATCCAGATCACCAACAAGGTGCGGGAGATGGAACTGGAGCGGATCATCGAGGCCTTCAACAAGGAAAAACTCCCCGGCCTGAACTACGGTTTCTCCTCGATGAAACGCATCTATTCGCAGGGAACGCTGGCGGCCCGCCTCATGGGATCGGTCCAGGCCGTATCCAACGGCTACGACGACGAAACCTCCACCAAATCACTCTATAAGATGAGCGGGATCAACGGGATCGAGGCCACCTACGACGATCAGCTCTCCGGAGATTATGGCTGGCGCGAAGTGGTCTACGACGCTCTCCGCGAACGGGTGCCCTATCCCAACCTGCACGAAAAACCCTCCCGGGACGGCTACAACCTGCATCTGACCATCGATTCCAAGATCCAGGAGATCGTGGAAAACGTCCTGTATGAGGATATCGAAAAATACAAGGCCAAAAACGTCGGCGCTATCGCCATGGATCCCCACACGGGCAGGATTTTGGCCATGGCTGGCATTTCCGCCGAGGACAAGAGCATCGATCCTGGCTTGGTGCGCGTCAAATCGAACATCCCCGTGAGTTTTATGTTTGAACCGGGCTCCACCATGAAACCCATGACCATGATCGCCGCGCTGGAGCACAACGTCATCGGCCCCGACGAACTGATCCCCTGCGGACTGTGGATGGTAGGTGGCCGTCGGATCGCCGACACGCACATGTACGGCGGTTTGCGGCGCATGGATATCATCACCAAGTCCAGCAACGTGGGCATCGCCCGGATCGCTCAAAGGGTGGGCGAAAATCGGCTGTACGAGAAATTCATCTCCCTGGGTTACGGACAGAAGACCGGATTGAACCTGTATGGCGAAAGCAGCGGTTTCTTCGCCAAACTGGACCAGTGGGACAAATACACCCTGCATTCCGTATCTTTCGGGCAAGCAGTTTCCGTGACGGCCTTGCAGCACATCACTGCCTTCAGCGCCATCGCCAACGGCGGCAAGATCATGAAACCCTTCATAGTGGAGTCGATCACCGATAACACCGGACATATCATCGAGCAGTTCGAACCCGAGATCTTGCGCGAAATCGCCAGCAAGGCGGTCACCGACACTGTCCGCTATTATATGCAGACTGTGGTGGACCGCGGTACGGCGAGGCATATCAAGATGGACTACATCAAGGTGGCTGGCAAGACCGGCACCGCGGAAAAGGCCCTGCCTGGAGCCAAAGGTTACGCGAGCGACAAATACAACGCCGTGTTTGTGGGCATGTTCCCAGCCGACGATCCCCAGATGGTGATCCTGGTGTTTTACGATGAACCGGCCATGGGCTTTCATTACGGCAGCACCAGCGCGGCGCCGACCTTCAAACGCATCGTGGAAGACATCCTGTTCATGCCGAACTGCAACATCATCGCCTTCGACGACAGGCTGATCCAGAATTCCCTGCAGATGCCCGATTTACGCGGCAAACACATCAACGAAGCCGAAGACATCCTGAACCGGCGCGGCTTCCTCTATAGGATAGAGGGCGCCGACTCCGCTTCCGTGGTTGTCGACCAGTTCCCCAAACCCGGAGTATCGGTGGATCCCGGTCATCACATCACGATCCGCATCGGCAGAAGCAAGCAGTCCAGCCCCAATGTGATGGTCAGAGGTGAAATGCCCGACCTGCGCGGACTGACGGTCAGAAAAGCCCTGGCGGAGGCTGGCAGGCAAAACATCGCCCTGAAGATCAAGGGTTCGGGCATAGTGCGCCAACAATCGATCCAACCGGGTTCCCGGCTGACCAACCATACGGTTTGCATCGTCGAGGCTGAGATATGACCCTGTGTGAGATCCGGAAGATCTTTCAGGCTCACCAACTCTGGCTGGAATGCCAGGGGCTGGCAGACGGGCAGGAATTCACCGGAGCGCCCTGCGTGGACAGCCGCGAACTGCAGGCGGGCGATATCTTCGTCTGCATCAAAGGGCAGAAGTCCGACGGGCATAAGTTTGTTCCTCTGGCCCGCGAAAAGCAGGCCGCGCTGATCGTGGTGGAAGACCCCTTTACGGATTCCCAGCCCGCCATCCGTGTCAGCGATACGCGCAAAGCGGCGGCCTTGCTGGCCAAACTCCATTTTCACAATCCCAGTTCCCGTTTTCGTTTGACCGGCATCACCGGGACCAATGGCAAAACGACCACGTCCATGCTGCTCTTCAAGGCTGTGCGCGAACTGTCCTTGCCGGCAGGCTGGATCGGCACTCTGGGTTACTACATCAATGAACGGCACTACGAGACGCAGAATACCACGCCGGATATCCTGGAATTGAACCGGATCCTGGCCGACATGGCTGAAGAAGGCGTCAAACACGTGTTCATGGAGGTTTCGTCCCACGCTCTGGCTCTGGATAGGGTTTACGGGTTGGAATTCGATTACTGCCTGTTCACCAACCTCACGCGCGAGCATCTGGATTTCCATCACAACATGGAAGAATACGGCGCCACCAAACTGAAGCTCTTCGAGGGAGCGGTGCAGCACACAGCCGTGGCCTTGATCAATACGGACGACAGTTTTGGCACCCACATCTTTTCCGAACTGAAAGATCGCGACGCCTTTGTGTTCTCGGTAGGGTCTTCGGACGCCGATTACACCATCAGGCTGAATGAGGACGCGGGGATTTCTTCCTGGCAGCAAAGCCGTTTCGCGCTGAGTTGCCCGGATGGCGTGATCAACATCCGCTCGCCTTTGATCGGCAGCTTCAACATAGCCAATCTGGCTCTGAGCGCAGCGAGCCTGAATCTCATGGGCTTCGAAAAACGCCAGATCGAGCAAGGCTTGAACGCGGTCCAGCCAGTTCGCGGCAGATTTGAGAGGGTACCCAATACACAGGGGATCGGGGTTTTCGTGGATTACGCCCACACTCCCGCCGCCCTGGAAAACATCCTCAAAGCCAGCCGGGAATTCGCACACGGGCGCGTACTGTGTCTGTTCGGAGCGGGCGGGGACCGTGACAAGGGCAAGCGTCCCCTGATGCTGAAAGCCGCTCTGCAGCACGCCGACGCCGTGGTCATCACCGACGACAATCCCCGCAACGAGGATCCGGACGCCATCATTCGCGACATCATCACCGGTACCGATCTGTGGTTGCCCTGGTGGATCATCCGCGACCGCAAGGAAGCGATCCACTCCATCCTGCGCCTGGCCAGGCCTGGAGACATTGTCCTGCTCTGCGGAAAAGGCCACGAGACCTATCAGGAAACCGGTTCCACACGCCAGCATTTCGACGACCGCGAGGTGGCAGCTGCGTACTTGGAGCAATACGACTCCGCGGCCTTCCCCGAAACAGAACTGATCCTGCCGGTGGACAGGCTGACGCTGGATATCCTGCTTGACGCGGAGACAAATAGTAACACCGGTTTCCGGACGCCCGCCACTTACAACAGCATTTCCACCGACAGCCGCACGATCCAGCCGCAGGCTTTGTTTTTCGCGCTGCAAGGTCCCAATTTTGACGGCCATGATTTCCTGAACGAAGTATTGCGGGACGCCAGCGCGCTTGCAGTGGGCAGCATCCCGGGCAGCGGCTGGCCAAATTATCTCCAGGCCGGCGATCCTCTGATCCTGATGGCGAAACTCCATCGCAAGTATTTTTTGATGTTCGGGCTTTACAAGATCGCGCTCACCGGCAGCACAGGCAAGAGCGGAACCAAGGAAATGCTGGGCCAGGTCTTTTCCATTCAGGCGCCGGTCCTGAAAACCCGGGCCAACGAAAACAACCTCATCGGCCTGTGCAGAACCATCGCCAGAGTCAGGCCGGAGCAGCGTTACGCTATCCTGGAACTGGGAACGAACGCCCCCGGCGAGATCGCCGCTCTCTGTGAGATCTGCTCGCCCGACGCGGGCATCATCCTGAATATCGGACCTTCCCATCTGGAAAAACTGGGCTCCGAAGACGGCGTCTTCGTGGAAAAATCCGCGCTGTTCAACCGGCCGCTGGATCTGCGCTTGTTCGACGCCGACGATCCCAGATTCGCGTCCTACGCCGAAAGGGGCAAGAGCGTGGGCTATTCCGCAGACGCGGATTTCCGCCTGGAAAAAGTCAGTTGCGCGGATGGCCGCTGCAGATTCGAGGTGAACGGCCAGCCCTACGATATCCCCTATCCTGCTCCCTTCCATGCCAAAAATGCCGCGTTCGCCATTGCCGCGGGTTTATTGAGGAACTGCGTACCCGCGGATATCCAAAGGGCGCTGGATCAGCCGGCAGCGCTGGATATGAGGCTGCAACTGGAAAAAACGGGCAGATACGATCTGCTGGTGGATTGTTACAACGCCAACCCCGTCTCGATGCAGGCCGCCATCGAATACTGGAAGTCGATCGAACCTGAACGGGACCATGTGGCAATTCTGGCTGATATGCTCGAGCTGGGCGATCAAGCCGCCCTTTATCACGACATGGTCGCCGCGATCCTCATCGAAAGCGGGCATTTCAGATTGCTTACCGTAGGCGAACTCTCCGTCCGCTATCACGCGCAGGACACCAGTCTGCGCGACAAGCATTTTGCCACCGCGGAAGAACTGCTCGCCAGTTCCGTCCTCAACAGCGTCAAACCGGGATCGGTGATCCTGATCAAGGGTTCGCATTCCATGCACCTGGAAAAACTCCTGCCTGCGCTCAGGGAAGGAAACTGACATGCTTTACCATCTGCTCTATCCTCTGGCCAAATACAGCATCGTCTTCAACGTCATGCGCTACATCTCGTTCCGCTCAATCGGCGCGTTCCTTACCGCCCTGCTCATCACTCTGCTGCTGGGACCGGCCTTCATTCGCATGTTGCGCAAGAAAGCTGCTGTGGAGACCATCGACGCGGACGCCCCCAAGATGCACCAAAGCAAGGCGGGTACGCCAACCATGGGCGGGTTGATCATCCTGGTCGCCCTGCTGGCGGCCACTTTCCTTTGGAACGACCTGAGCAACCGCTCGATCCAACTGATGTTCCTCACCATCGTCTGGCTTGGCGTGGTGGGCTTTCTGGACGATTATCTGAAGAATTTCGGCAAATCCGTGAAAGGCCTGCTGCCACGTTATAAACTATGGGGCCAGATCAGCGTGGGCCTGCTGCTCACCCTGGTCATCTATTTTGGATCTTCGCCGTCGGACAACATCACCGCCCTGCAGATACCATTCTTCAAGGACACCTACATTCATTTGGGCTGGCTGTTTATCCCCCTGATCGTACTCTACATCACCGGAACCTCCAACGCGGTCAACCTGACCGACGGCCTGGATGGCCTGGCAGCGGGGACATTGGTGTTTTCGGCCTTGGGACTCGGCGTGATGAGCTACATCAAGGGAAACTTCGTCTCTGCGGGTTACCTGAATCTGGAATATATTTTCAGCGCTGGCGAACTGGCAGTGTTCAGCGCGGCTTTGGTGGGCACGCTGATTGGTTTTTTGTGGTTCAACGCCTATCCCGCGCAAGTATTCATGGGAGATACGGGCTCGTTGACGCTGGGCGGGATCCTGGCCGTGATGTCGGTCCTGCTTAAGGAGCAGATCTTTCTGGTGATCATCGGTTTCGTGTTCATCGCGGAAACCATTTCCGTCATGATCCAAACCACCTGGTTCAAGCATACCAAACGTAAGACCGGCACCGGCAAGCGGGTCTACCTCTGCGCTCCGGTCCACCATCATTATGAACTCAAAGGCTGGCATGAAGCCAAGATCGTGATCCGGTTCTGGATCATCGCCATCCTCCTTCTGGCAGTGGGACTCAGCACCATCAAACTACGCTGAGCATCGAAAAAATGATCGATCTTGAATGTAAATACGCTGTCCTGGGCATCGCGCGAAGCGGAATCGCCGCGGCCAACAAACTCCGTGAGTTGGGTGGAACGGCCTTCCTGAGCGAGTTGCAGCCCCGCGACAAGTTCATGAATGCCGACGAACTTGAGCGCGATTTCGAGTGCGAGTTTGGCGGGCACACCGAGCGTTTGCTGGCTTACAGCGTGTGGATCGTGAGTCCGGGCATCCCGCTCGACGCGCCCATCATTCGGCT
>DAHVPC010000039.1:17410-20099 GCA_027318475.1 Candidatus Cloacimonadota bacterium
CACACCGAGCGTTTGCTGGCTTACAGCGTGTGGATCGTGAGTCCGGGCATCCCGCTCGACGCGCCCATCATTCGGCTGGGCAAGGAAAAGGGCATCCGGATGATCAGCGAGCTCGAGTTGGGCTTCCAGATCAAGGCCAAAGACAGCAAGGTCATCGCCGTGACGGGCTCCAACGGTAAGAGCACCACCGCCTCGCTGATCCACCACATCCTCCAAAACATGGGTTACAAGAGCATCCTGGCCGGCAATATCGGTTCGGCCCTGTGCAGCCATCCCATCCAAACACCCGGGCTGGATTTCCTCGTTCTCGAAGTCAGCAGTTTCCAATTGGATCTGATCGAAAATTTCCGTCCGGATGTGGCCGTACTGCTCAACATCACGCCCGACCATCTAAATCGCTACTCAGGCTTCGACGCTTACACGCAGTCCAAATTCCGCGTCTTCGCCAACCAGACAACCGAGGACACAGCGGTCGTCTGTCTGGATTCGGAACCGGTGGTGGCCAATCTGGGCCAGGTCCGCTCGAAGATCCGGCGCTATTCTCTGATGAAGGTCCCGCCAGATACCGATGCCTGGCTGAACAAGGACGCCATACAGATAGGTCTGCGGCACAAACTGCCGGTCTCGCAGCTCAAGATCCGCGGTTCGCACAACTATGCCAACACCATGGCGGCGTTGTTGAGCGTGGAAGCGCTCGCGCAGGACCTGGCGCTGGCGATGGAAGCCGCCAAAAGCTTCACCCCTTTGACCCACCGGCTGGAGTTTGTGGCCGGCATCCAGGGAGTGCTGTTCTTCAACGATTCCAAGGCCACCAACACCGATTCGGTGCGTTCCGCCCTCACCGCTTTTGAACAGCCCATCCGGGTGATCATGGGTGGTTCGGACAAGGGCGAGGATTTTTCCGTCCTGACTCCTCTGCTCAAGCAATGGGCGCGGAAAGTGTATCTGACCGGCGCCACCGCGCCGCAAATGCAGGCTGCCTGGGAAGGACAGGTCGACCTGGCGTGTATCGACGATTTCGCGCAATGCGTCCGCACCGCGTTCCAGGAATCCCTGCCCGGCGACATCATCGTCCTTTCGCCTGCCTGTGCCAGCTTCGACAAATTCCGGAATTACGAGCACCGGGGCGACGTGTTCAAACAGATCGTGCGCGATCTGGCGGTTGAGAATGAAGAAAAGTAGAGTCCAGGATTACATCGTCTCCTACGACAAAGTGGTGCTTTTCAGCTATCTGGCGCTATGCCTGATCGGGGTGGTCATGATGCTGGACATCAGCTCCATCCAAAGTTCCATGACCAATTTTTACCGTCACATTGGCTATTGCCTGTTCGCTTTCCTGAGCGTGATCCTGACCCTCTACTTCGTGGATCTGGAAAAAATACGCTGGCTCAATCCCTTCCTGATCTTCGCGTCCCTCATCCTGTTGGTGATCGTCCTCATGCTGGGGCCAAACGTCAACGGTGCCACGCGTCAGATCAGGCTTGGCCCCGTGGGCATCCAACCAAGTTTTCTGGCCCGTTTCGCCCTGGTTTTCTTCTTTGCCGGTTTCCTGTCCACACGGCAAGAACAGATCAGGACCGCCAGCGCCAAACAGTTCTTCCGCGAATTTCTGCCCCTGATAGTCTTTGCGGGAGCCATCTTCGTGCTTATCATCCTGGAAAAACACCTCAGCACCCTGGTCATCGGCGGCTTCACGCTCCTGGGCATGCTGATCTACGCCGGGATCCGCAAGCGCCTGGCCTTGCTGATCCTCGCTTTATGCCTGGCCTGCGGGTCCTTGGTTCTGCTCAAGGGCGAAGATTACCGCTGGTCGAGGATTAAAACCTACATGACCTACAACCTGTTTACACGCCAGGATGCAGAAAGGAAAGTAGCCGCGGCCGAGTATCAGGTGCATGAAAGTTTGACCGCGCTCACCAGCGGATCGCTGATCGGGACAGGCATGGCGCGTGGCAGGGCCAAGCATTTCTATCTGCCTGAAGCCCGCACGGATTACATCTATACTATCATCGGCGAGGAGTTTGGCTTTCTAGGGGCGATCCTGGTCTTCCTCTTGCACGCCCTGCTTTTCTTTAGGACCTTCAAGATCGCCCAAACCCAGGAAAACAAATACTACCAGTTTCTCTGCGCGGGCCTAGCCATGAACATCTTTCTGAACACCCTGGTCAACACCGGCGTGGCGATGTCCATCCTCCCCCCCACTGGCAATACGCTGCCCTTCATCAGTTACGGCGGAACAGCACTCATGATCGATTCGATCTCTGTGGGCGTGATCCTCAATATCAGCGCCAAGCGGAGGCTGATTTGAAGGCTGAATTACGCTTCGTCTTCGGCTGCGGCGGCACCGGCGGCCATATCTTCCCCGGAATCGCAGTTGCCAACGAACTTCGCCGGCAGAATTGCGAGATCCTGTTCATAGGCAACCGCGGCGGCTTGGAAGAATCACTGGTGGCATCCGAAGGCTATCCTTTCCGGGGTATCCGGATGCGGAAACTATACCGCAAGGTCAGTTTGGACAATCTGCTGTTCCCCGTGACGCTAGTCATGTCAGTGCTGGCTTCCCGGAAAATCATGCGCGGATACCGGCCCCACGGCGTGTTTTGTACCGGTGGCTTCGTCTCCGGTCCCGTGGCTATCGCGGCCGTACTCTGCAAGATTCCGCTCTTCTTCCACGAAAGCAACAGCTATC
>DAHVPC010000003.1 GCA_027318475.1 Candidatus Cloacimonadota bacterium
CCAGTTCCTGCTGGAAGGGCTGCTCGAGACTGCCAAAGCCTTGCGGGAAAAGGGGATCGGGTTTTACCTTCTCGCCGGTGACCCTCCGGAAATGATAACCGCGCTGGCAGGCTCCAACGCTTATGTGGTCACGGATGGAGGCTATCTGAACTGGCAGAGGCAATGGCGCGACCGGTTGCGGAACTCATTGCCGCCAGAGGCATGCTGCGAGGTGGAGACGGACGCTGTCGTTCCCGTTCGCGTCGCTTCTTCCAAGGAGGAATACGCCGCGGCGACTTTGCGGGGCAAGATTATACGCCGCCTGACCGAGTTTCTGGTAGCGGAGCCTGAGCCGGATTATACGGTAAAATCTTCGGCCGCCCTCCACATCCCCTCCAATCTGCCCCGCCTGAATATCCCGGCAGATGCAGGATTGGCGGAAATGCTGGATTTTATCCGGCGGCAGCTGAACATAGACACCAGTGTGGCTCCTGTTCCTGATTTCCAAGGCGGGCACAAGGAGGCAGTGAGGCGCCTGGAACTCTTTCTGGAAAGGAAGTTGCGCCTCTACGCGGATAAGCGCAACGAGCCCGCGATGGGCATCCAGAGCAATCTCAGCCCCTACCTGCATTTCGGGCAGATTTCAGCACTCGAGGTAGCCCTGCGATCGCTGGAGTTTTGCGAGGTTCCGGCTTACGCAGCTGCCGGTTTGATCCGCGATAAAAGCGGTCTGGAGCCCTTGCAGGCTGGATTGGCCTCTTTTTTGGAGGAACTGATCATCCGCCGCGAACTATCTTGCAATTTCTGCCATTACAATCCCGACTACGCCAACTATGCCTGCATCCCGCTCTGGGCCAGGACAACTTTGAACGACCACCTCCACGATCCCCGCCCTTACCTCTATTCCCTGGAAGAGCTGGAGACTGCCCAAACCGCTGATCCCTACTGGAACGCCGCCCAAACGGAAATGGCCGCTACGGGAAAGATGCACAACTACCTGCGAATGTATTGGGGAAAGAAGATCATCGAATGGACGCCCGACCCCGAAACAGCCTTCCAGATCATGCTCTATCTGAACAACAAATACTCGCTGGACGGACGCGATCCCAATTCCTACGCCGGAATCGCCTGGTGTTTCGGCAAGCACGACCGTCCCTGGCAATCCCGCAACATCTTTGGCAGTGTCCGCTACATGAACGCCGCAGGACTCAAGCGCAAATTCGACATGCAGGGATACTTGGACAAAGTCGCGAAGTTGGGGATAGATACCGCGTCAGGATACAACTCGATCACCGTCGCAGAAGTATAAACATGGACCTTTCTGGAGGAAAGATGCATAAGCAAATCGCCATCCTGATTGCCTGCCTGGCGCTGGTTTGCGTTATCGGCTGCAAGCAAGAGAAACCGGAGCCTGCCGCCCAGGATTCATTGGAGGCAAAACCTGCGGCTCTTGTGGATTCCACCCTGCAAAGCGTGATCCGGGTATTCGAGACGTCTCAAGCGGAAGCCGACCTGGCCATGGCCGTAAGCATCCTGCGCGACTATGCCTATCGGAACAATCCCGAGGCGCAGTTCCATTGCGGCCAGGCCAGTTGGCTCGGCCGCGGAATCGAACAGAGCGAAATGGAAGCCTATGTGTGGTGGACCATCGCCGCCGGATATGGCTACGCGCCGGCCCAGGAGAAAATCCAGGGCCTCAAGAACCGTCTCCCCAAAGAAGACTACGACGAAGTGAACAATCGTGCCAACGACTGGTTTGAAAAGTACAGGCAGCTGGATATTCAGGCGAAATAGGTCAGAACCGATCCCACTGCTCCGATGTCGTGAGGATTTTCCGGAAGATTAGCCTGAACGTAGGGATACGGTCCGGCGCAAATCTCCTTCACTCCCTCCGGTTATCATTACGCCGTCATTGCGCGGTCATTACGCCCTTTGCCCGCAATGAGCGCGCAATGACGGCGCACTGGTAATGGGGGCGATACGGGGATCAATGGGCGGGGATGGATCGATCTAAAGCGAGGAGATCAGGGTCTTGCGCACCCGTTTGGTGACCACCACCAGGAACAACGTGAAGGCGATCATCAGGGTCGAGAGGGAATTGATGGTGGTGATGGCGCCCCTGCGGATGGTGCCTTCCACGTAGATGGGCAGGGTGTCGAAGCCGCGTCCGGATGTGAAGAACGTGATGATGAAGTCGTCGATGGACAGGGTGAAGGCCAGTAGCGCGGCGGCGACAATTCCGGGCAACATGAGGGGAAACTTGATCTTCATGAAGATGGCGGCTGGCTTGGCGCCGAGGTCCATGGCGGCTTCCACGAGGGAATAGTCGAAGCCCTCGAGACGGGATTGGACCACGATTATGGTGTAGGAAACGCAGAACGTGATGTGGGCGATCAGCACGGTCAGCATCCCGGTGTTTACGCGGGTGAAATTGAAGAGCAGGGCCAGTGAAACGCCCATCAGGATATCCGGGATCACCAGAGGGGTGTAGATCAGCGCCAGCAGGCCCTTGCGGCCGCTGAAACGCTTGTTTTCCAGTCCCAGCGCGGCCAGAACTCCAAAGACGGTGGAGATGAAAGTGGAAAGTCCGGCGATCAGCAGGGTGTTGCGGAGGGCTTCCTTGATGGCGTCGTTCTCCCACAGTCTCAGGTAATAGTTCAGCGTGAAGCCCTTCCAGGAGGTGACGATCTTGGCGTCGTTGAAGCTATAGATGACCAGGATGACGATTGGTATGTACAGGAACACCATCACGAGCGTGAACAGCGTGAGGTTCAAACCCTGGTAAGTTCGCTTCAGTTGGGACATCCGCAGCATGTCAATAGGTCCTGGAGCGCAAGCGCCGGCGATAAAGATAGTACATCACAAGCAGGAGCAGCGCCACTAAAAGCAGCAGCGTGAAAGACATAGCGGAGGCCATGGGCCAGTTGCGGGGGATGTTTTTGATCTTGTAGGTGATCACCTGGCCCACGTAGAGGGATTGCTGGTTGCCCACCAGCTGGGGGATCAGGTAAGCGCCCAAGGCAGGTATGAACACCAGCAGCGCTCCGGCAAAGATACCTTCGACAGCCAGGGGCAGGGTGATGCTGAAGAAGGCCCGGGCTTCGTTAGCGCCAAGGTCCATGGCGGCGTGCAGCAACGTGAAATCGAGCTTTTCCAGCACGCTGTAGAGCGGCAGGATCATATAGGGCAGATACACATAGACCATCACCAGGATCACGGCCAGATCGGTGCGCAGTAATTCCAGCGGCTGGCTTGCCAGGTGCAGCTTGAGCAAAACGCTGTTGAGCACGCCTTCCGAGGCCAGGAAGATCCGCCAGGAAAAGATGCGGATGATCAGATTGGTCCAAAAGGGGATGATGATCAGGATGAGCAGGGTGTTGCGCAGTTTATCCTTCGCCCGGGCAATGTAATAGGCCACGGGGAAACCCAGCAGCAGGCAGATCACGGTGGTGAAGAAAGCCAGGCGGAAGGCCAGGAAAAAGGGGCGCAGGTAGCTGCCGTTGGCGATCTGGCGGTAGGCGTCCAGGGTGAAGGTGAATTTGACATCGTAAGTGCCGGGTGTGAGGAAGCTGTAGATCAACACAATGAAGTAGGGGATGAGGAAAAAGACCAGCAGCCAGAGCAACGCCGGGAGCGTGAGCAGATAGCTGGAGATGTTCCTTTTACGGAGGGCTTGGGCTTCCAGGGACTTGCGGGTGAGAGCGGTTTTGCGGCTCATCGCTCAGTTGGCGCCAGCCCTTTTGCCGCGTTGGATGGAGCCGACGGATTCGGGGTTGATATTGCCCTGGTCGGGTTCATGGATCTCGTTGATCAGCCAGGTATCCGTGTCGTGCCAGAACAGCCAGACCGGCTCTTCCCAGTCCAGCGCTTTTTCGTCGAAATAGACGCGCTTGTGCTGGCTGAACACGCGGACCCTGAGTTTGCCCACTTTCACTATGTATTGGGTGTGCGTGCCCAGGTAGAGGATGTCCTCGATAGTGCCGCGCAGTACGTTGAAATCGTCCTGGTTGCCGGGTTTGCCGCGTGTGATGGCGATCTTTTCGGGACGCAGGCTGACGGTGAGTTTCTGGCCTAAAACCGGTGTGAAATGGAAGGTGCTGTCGATCTCGAAGGATTGTCCGTCGCCGGAATCGCATTTGAGCTGGACGTATTCGTCCTCGAGGCCGACCACTTCGGCGCTGAACAGGTTCGTCTCGCCGATGAAATAGGCGGAAAAGATGCTGGCGGGACGCTCGTAGATATCGTCCGGAGGTCCGGATTGCACGATGCGGCCGTTTTCCATCACAGCCACGCGGTCGGAAATGCTCATCGCCTCGCTTTGGTCGTGGGTCACGTAGATGAAAGTGATGCCCACGGCGTCGTGGATGTTCATCAGTTCGATCAGCATGTGCTGGCGGAGTTTAAGGTCCAGGGCAGCCAAAGGTTCGTCCAGCAGCAGAACCTTGGGCTCGTTGATGAGGGCGCGGGCAATGGCGATCCGCTGTTTCTGGCCGCCGCTGAGTTGAGCGGGATACTTGGACGCCTGGTCCTCCATCTTGACCAGCGCCAGCATCTTGTGCACCTGTGCGCGGATGTCTTCCCGCGGGGTTTTACGGATGTGCAGCCCGAAGGCGACGTTGTCGAAAACGGTCATGTGAGGGAACAGTGAATAGTTCTGAAAGATCGTATTGACGGGGCGTTTGTAGGGCGGCAGGTCGGTGATGTCCTGTTCGCCAAGGACGATGCGTCCGCTTCTGGGGATCTCGAAGCCGGCGATCATGCGCAGCAGCGTGGTTTTACCGCAACCGCTCGGTCCCAGAAATGAGTACAATTCTCCGAAGGGAATCGCGATATTGACGTCGTCAACGGCCAGGAAGCCGTCGAAGTCCTTGCTCAGGTTTTCAATGCGGATCTCGGTCAAAGGTCGTTCCGTCCTACCTTATTCGCGCGATTTTGGCTGTGGACAAGGTTTCTCCGGACTGGGAAACCCTGATCAGATATATGCCGTTGGCAGCTGGCTGCGCCTTGTCGTCACGTCCGTCCCAGTTAAATGTGTGAGCGCCTTTGGTCAAGTCATTTGTGGCGAGGATGCGCACCAACTGGCCGCGGAGGTTGTAAACTCCGATGCTGGCCTGGCTGATTCCGGTTTCGGTCTTGAGGGAGATCAGGCTGGAATCCTTAAAGGGATTGGGTGACACGGAAAGAGTGATACCGGGTTTGGGAAGCAGAGGATCGTCATTGGTAGTGACGTCGGTTGTGGCGTAGATCTTGACGCCGTCGATGAATACACCGTTTCCGCTTCCGCTGCTGCCAGTAACCAAACGGAAGCGCAGATAGACGGTCTGGCCGATCAGGCTGTTCAGATTGATGGATTGTAATGCCCAATACTGGTTGCCGGCATAGAAACTCAGGTACTGCCAGGTGTTGCCGTTCAGGGAATACTCCAGCAGCAGGGCGTCGTCGTCCAGAGCCAGCTCGGTCTTCACCCAGAACTGCAGATTGGCGTTCTCCACGTTCTGCAGATAGATGGGCGCGGTAAGGCGGCAAAAGCTGTTGGCGTTGTTCTGATAGTTACCGGAGGGGCTGTCGGTGAGGCAATAAGCGCCGTAATAATGCTCGCTGGTAGTGCGATTCCAGCTGCCGGAAGTCGTCCAATTGTTCAGGTTAATCTCAAAATCGTCGGCAAAAACAGGCTGGCTGGTTATGCGCAGGGAGATGTCCGGTGTCGAGATCTGCCGCGTGATGTTTAGCGTTTCGAAGCCGGCCTTGGCTACCCGAATCTGGTATTGGCCGGGGTAGAAATCGCTGAGCAGGATGCTGCCGTTGGCATCGGAAACATACAAGGAATCGGCATTGCTGTTGATGGTGAGGGTGGCTCCGGCAAGCGGAGAAAAGAAGTCGCCCAGGATCAGGATGTTCAGGTCGTAAGGCTGCGTGGGGCTCAATGCCACGTCTTCGATGGTGGGTGTTTGGGCGGAAATGGTCACGCTCCGGGTTGCGGTTTCATAGCCTGGGCAGAAGTACCGTACGGAATAAGTGCCGGGAGCCAGCAGATAGTAATAAGCGCCATAAAGAGGTTCCGAATTTATCGCTGCGCGGGCCACAGGCTGGTCGTCCAGACCATCGACGAAGATTCTGGCCACGACTGGTTCTCCGGTAACGGCATCGGTCACATGGCCGCGCAGGATCTTCTTGTCCTGTCTTTGCAGCAGGATCATGGCGCCATTGACCTGGTTCTGGACCAGAGCGGGGAGTTGCGAAGCGGGGGGAATGAATTGCTGCGCCATTTCGATCGTATAAGAAAAAGCCGCGGTCTCGCCGTAAGCCCAATCATCCAGGCTTCCGCTCACTGGATACAGTCCCCAGGATGGGCCTGGGTCGTAGGTCCCGCCTGACATTGCAGGCAAAACAGCGGCAATCGCGTTGGCCAGGGCTTGCAGTTCCGCTTGGTCTGGCGCGGTGATGCCATTTACGTATCCATAAGGATAGAGCACATACTCGCCGTAGGTATGATAACCGATGCCGGCCAGAAAGCGCTTGGAAAGCAGGACGTCCCGCCAGGCCTGTGTTTCGGGCTCGGAGAAAGGAGCTAGGCCATGGTAGGTGGCGGATGGCATATAGTCTGTGGCGCTGGTGTAGCCCCAGTAGTAGCCGTAGTTGCGGTTGAGGTCCACTCCATCCATTCCGGAGCCATAATCGTCGGAGTCGAAGGACTGGTTCGAGTTGTTGTCGCGGATGTTCTTCCGCCACCAGACATCGGTCTCGCTGGTCACGATCTTGTGGCCGTCAGGATTCAAGAGGGGAACGATCCAGATCTCGCTGGTGTTGAGGATGTTGGTCACCACGGGATCCGTGCCGTAATTCTCCAACAGGTGGATCAGGATGCCCATGCAAACCTCGGTGGAAAGGGGCTCCCGGGCATGGTGCTCGCCTACGAAAAAAAACGCCGGCTCGTCTTCAGTGGCTTGCACATTGGCGGAAACCTTGACCATCCAGAGATCATGGTCGAAATTCAGATAGGAGGCGATATTCTGATCCGCGTAAGTAGCGCCCCAACCGGTGCCGATCACGGAAGTGCTCATCAGGGAAGGGTACTGCGCCTGCAATTGCATCAGCTCAGTGACCATCTGCGCATAACTGCGATACCCGGGCAGATCTCTGGCGGGGCGCAGGTTTTCTTTCAACTGCTGTTCCGTCTGGGTGACCGACACATTGGAAAATTCCCTGCGTAGTTCAGTCAGGGTTGTGGCATCCACCACAAGGTCCAGATACTGCCCAGGACGGTACGCGGCAATGTCGGCACCTTGGGTTTGAAAGCGTTCCAAGAGGTCTGGCGGGGGATTTTCGATGCGCGCCACCATGCGTTCAGCCCTGGCGGAAAGGGAAAGCGCGATTGCCAATAGGAGGCAGGATAAGATCAGGTTTCTCATATCAACTCCAATTCTGGGGTAAAAAAATACAGTGGGGAATACCGGGCGGTATCCCCACTGCTCGGAGGGCATTCTATGTAGGGTCTGTAGGCTGAGGTCATTCTTAAAAGTTACCGCTCTGGTGTCAAGCTATTTCTTCGGATTTTTCTTTATTCTGCTGTTGAATCTTTTCCACAGTGCCTCAGTTCAAAACTAAGATTCTGCGGGTCAGCGACTTATCGCCTATCGTCAGTTGGATGAAATACACACCAGAGGCCATGCGTTGGACTAAACCTCCGGGCAGGTTCCAAGAGTATTTATTCAGGCCAGACAAGGAAGCGCGGGTTGTTTCACAGGCCACAAGCTGTCCTTTGGTGTTGAAAATTTTCAACATAAGTGGTAAATTCACCACGGATTTGTACTCTATTGTCAGAGAGGCACTTGACTTAAATGAGCAGGGATTGGGGTACACGCTCAGCAATTCCGGCTCCAAGGCTGGCAGCAGATCTTCGTCCACACTTACGCCCTCGATCGGAACGCTGACCCATTCACCAGGCCAGGGATACACGGCATGGTTGGGCGGATTGGCGTTGTCCCAAGCCTCGATCTGATAGTAGAAATTCTGCTGGCCGTTCTCGAAATTCAGTTCGAAATCCGCCCACCAATAATTGGGCGGCGCTTCGGGATCGGTCATCATGGGTATTTCCACGGGCTCTCCGGAATCGATATGGTAACGCAGCACCACGTTGCTGACCATGACGTTGTCCGTCACGACCGCCGAGAACCATTGATCCCCGCTGGCGATCGTTGCCGGCACATTGCCATGCAGGATCGTGGGCGCTTCGGTATCCGGAGCGACGACGAAGACATGCGGATCGAGCGCGGCGAAGTAAGGATGGTCCTGCGCGCGTCCCGAAGAGTCGGCTGCGTGGATGTAATAGCGGATGGTGTCGCCGGGAGCCAGGCCGTTGACCATGGTCGTATAGACGTCGCCGTTGTTCCAGGCCAGATAAGCGTTCTGCCAGCTGCCGCCATTGATTTTGAAGCGCACAAAAGTGGAATCAGGGAGCACGGCCTGTCCGCTGTGGGCCTTTATCTCAGCGGTAAAAGGCAGGCTGGCTGAATAAGTTTCCGTGCCCCAATAGGGCATGTGGCTGATAAAGAGCATATCCTGGTCCGGGACCTCATGCGCCCGGCAGTGCAGGGCATCCGTGGATTCCCAGGGCGTGGAACTGGCTCCGGCCACTCCGATCACCTGGTACCCCGGCATTGCATTTTGATAGACTTGCAGTGCGGCGGCGTCATAAGTGCTGTTCATGATTGGCACGAAGACCTTGCGGTTCAGGATCAGCGAGTTCGTATAAGGCTGGTTTTGCGGCGTGTTGACGCGGTAAACCTTGTAGGGATAGCCCCAGGCGCAATTCAGGTTGGCGAAATACGCCGCGGTCTGTTCGATGGCGTTGTATTGGGCGTGGGATGTCGGCACGCTGCGGATCAGGACCTTGTCCGGCGCCAGGAATTTGCCCCAGCAGTCGATGTGGTCGATGTAGGTGTTGTTAGGATCGGGTAGCACGTGATAACTGGTGATGCCCAGGTAGTCATGCATTTTCGCGTTGACCTGGGCTTGGGTCTGGCCGGAATTTTCGCTGTAGGCGATGGTTGTCTGGGCGGCGGTGTTGATCCCGTCCGTCATGTAGTTTCCACCGGTCTGGTAAAGGTTCATGCCATAATAAGTCAGGCTGTTTTGATTGGCGAAGACCTGCGGGATCAGGTTGTCGTTGGGGCGCGGACGGTTGTATTGAAAATCCACCACGCCATAGTCGCCATTACCGTCAAATATGAACCAGGGGCCGTAATCCCTCGTCCAATAAGAATCCGTGGCCGCGATCATGAACGAGACGTTGGCCATGTTGACGCCTCCGCTGGTAAATGTGTTGGTGGCGGAGTTTTGCACGGAAGTTGACGCCACGATGCAGATCACCTGCGCGGTGTTGGAAAGATGGGCGACCAGGGCCACCGGAATACCCAGGGGATAACGGATCAGGACATGCGATGCTGGCTCGAATTCCGCGATCGGACGGACTGGACCGGTTGGCGGCGGAGTTTCCGTAAAACGGGAAAAATAGGGCTGCAGATCGGTTTCAAGTTGACGGTGGGCGTTGAGCGCGGCTGGCGCTAGTGTGCACAGGGCTAGCAATAACATCAGATAAATCAAAGGGTGTTTGGGCATCGCGTGAATCTCCCCGCGTATTTCATTTTCTTTCTGACATACAATTTTCAAGCCTATTCTGGGGAAAAGATTGCGCCGCCGGCTCAGTAATGTATTCCGCGCAGTTCTTGTTTGTGCTGAAAGCAGCCGTTGTTTGCAGCTTGGCTGACCCGCATCCAATCCGCCACTCCGATTTTAACTCGAATCAGAGACGCGCGAACCTGAACTTCCGGACGCTCTCAATTATCGCTTCTAATGCTAAAAAATCGCGAACAGCGCCAAGTGTTCCACTACGCGAACCCTAACTCTCCCGGATCGTTTTCCTGGCTGGCACTGGGGGATAGGCGTCAATCACTTCTTAATCAAGCCTCAATCAAGCGTCAATAATTAACGCTTGATTGAGGCTTGATTAAGGCTTGATTAAGGCTAAGCCCCCAGGGAGCCATTGGAAACGTGCAGGCAACCATATGTCTCGCTTGCGGTTATGAGTTATCATGTTTTAACTGAAGGGACTCGCATGGCGAATTACCGCACGGATGAACAACATCTTGTTAGACTTCTTTCAGAATATAGCCGCAAATGCCTGCCAGCGCTGAGATAGTCCTTGACAGAATGAAATGGTTCAAATTGAATGGTATGCAAGGAAATTATATGAGTAAAGAAAAGTTCAAGGTAGTAGAAGAGCTCGATCCAGCCAGTGTTACAGGTATCTCTGAGCTGCAGCGGAGCCACTACCTCGCGTTGGGCTACAAACCCTTTCTGATGAGCAATGGCAGGATAAAATGGCTGACTGAAGCCAACCGGGTGTACCGGACCGCCAGGACGACCCATCACATACCTTTGATGCCGGTTACACACAAGTCCAGGCAGAATGGCAGGAAGAAGCATCGCAGGAAAAGCCCGGTTCTGGTGTTCTTGAGGGAAAATTGGCTGTTTATCCTGATCATATTGGCCATCCTGGCAGTGATCGTTTTCGTGATGAGGTGATGATGCCCAAGCAAAGGAATAATGAGGCTTAAATGCGGATCATGCTGACCAACGACGATGGCGTGTTTGCCCCCGGGATCCGGATTCTGGCCCAGCAACTGGGCGCAGCCGGCCACGAAATCCTGATCGTGGCGCCGGATCGCGAACGCAGCGCGGCGTCGCATTCCATCACGCTGCGCAAGGATTTGCGCCTGAAGCAGCTAGCGGCGCATGAATACTGCGTGGACGGCACTCCGGTGGATTGCGTGGTCATCGCCACGCAGAAAGTGCTCACGGAGCCTGTGGACCTGGTGATATCCGGCATCAACGCGGGTCAGAACATGGGCGAGGACGTTCTGTACTCCGGGACGGTTGCCGCCGCTTTGGAAGCCAGTTTGTTTGGATTCAAGGCCATTGCGGTTTCCATCAACGCGTACCGGGAGCAGAAGTTCTCCACGGCAGCCGACTGGATCGTGAAATTGCTGGACAGCGGCCTCGAGACATTGATACCTCAGGGCGGCATCCTGAACATCAACTTTCCCAATGTGGATCCGGACCAGATCAACGGTGTCCGTTTGACTGGCACTGGCCATCGCAAGTATTACAATTTCGTAAGCATCGTACAGGAGTACGAGGACGGCTTCAGTTACCGCATCGGAGGAGATTTGCCCTCCTGGGACATCGAAAAGGGCTCGGATGCCGAAGCGGTGGCCGATGGCTACATATCCATCACGCCACTGGGGATCACGCTCACCAAGGGTGACGCTTTCCCGGCTATTTTGGATTGGCTGGAAGACAACTCCCTGCTGCAATTTGAGAAGGACTGATGCGTTTTGAAGACCAGCGCCGCCTTTTAGTTCAGGAACTGAACACTCTGGGGATCACGGACCAGAATGTGCTGGCGGCGTTCGGCAAGGTGCCGCGGGAACGGTTCATCCTGCCCCAATACATCGAATACGCCTATCGCAATCAGCCTCTGCCGATCGAACTGGCGCAAACGATCTCCCAGCCTCTGATGATCGCCATCATGCTGCAGTATTTGGAACTCAAAAAGACTGACCTGGTGCTGGAAATCGGCACCGGCAGCGGTTATCAGAGCGCCTTGATCGCGGAAATCGCGGGCGAGCTGTGCACCGTGGAGCGTCTGGAACCGCTATCCCTAAAGGCGCAGAAAGTCCTGAAGGAACAGGACTATAAAAACATCCATTTTCGCATTGGAGACGGGACGAGCGGTTGGCAGAAAGCCTTTCCGCCCCATAAAGAATTCCACAAGATAATAGTCAGCGCAGCTGCCCGTGAAATCCCTCCGCGCCTAAAAGAACAGCTGGCTGATGGCGGCATCCTGGTGGTTCCCGTCGGCAAAGGCTATGCCCAGATCCTCAACCGGGTAGTGCGCCGGGGTGGCGAATTCAGCGTCACCGAGCATGGCGGCTGCACATTCGTTCCTCTCATCAGCTCTTGAAGGAGTACTCAGTGATCCAGAAATTTCTAGAGTGGCTCAAGCACCTGTTCGTGGTTTCCGAGCGGCACGCGCAACTGCGCCAGTACCTGCTGTTCAAGGACCTGAACGCGCACCAACTGCAATTGGTGGACAATTGCCTGCACAACAGGGAATTCAAGGCCGGGGAAACCCTGTTTGAGACCGGCTTTCCCCTGGAAGTGCTCTATTTCATCGCCGAGGGGGAGCTAAAAGTTAGCGGGGCCAGTCCCAGCGAAGGTTTCCAGACTTTGAAAAAGCACGATTGCGTGGGTGTCGCAGATCTTTTTGCCAAGGAAAAACGCTCCGGAACCGCTACCGCTCTAACGGACCTGAGCCTGTTGGCGCTGTCCCAAACCGATTTTTGGGATCTGGTGAACAAGAACTCCGCCTTGGGTGTGAAAATCCTGAGCGCTTGCTGCCGGATTTTGGGCCGGCAGATAACGGATAACGGCCCATATAACCAAGCATGAACTGGACCCGGATTGTCTTCATTTTTATGATGCTCGCGGTAATTGTTGGCGCATTCGCCTTTTACGGCCCGGTGCTCACCTATCTGCTGCTGTCTGTGGTGTTCGCCTATGTGTTCGATCCGGTGGTCACCTGGCTGGAATGCAAACGTTTTCCCAGATGGGCAGCCGCGTTGCTGGTCTATATCCTGATCGGAGCAGCGATCGCCTGGTCCACAGCCAGGTTTGTGCCCCGCCTCATTCAGGAAGGAAACCAGTTCATAACGCTGTTGAACAGATCCGGCCAGCCGCTTGACGAGACCATTCTGCAACTGCCGTTCATCCGTTCGGCTTACGACTTTTTAGTCAATCTGGACGCCAAGATACCCAATATTAACCTGGCGGACAAACTCCTGAACCTGGTAAGTTCCTTCAGGACGAGACTGGGCGAGTTGCCGCAACTGCTGTTCCAAAACTACCAGACGATCTTGAGCACGGTCGCCCTGGTCTTCACGATCCCGATCTTCAGTTTCTTCATCCTGGCGGACAAGCCCAAACTCCGCAAGGCCATCGTCAGCCTGGCCCCGAACAAGTATTTCGAACTGACCCTGATCCTGCTGAACAAGATCGACGAGAACGTGGGCCGCTACTTGCGCGCCATGCTGCTGGAAATGATTTCGGTGTCCATAATGTCCAGCATCGCGCTCACCATAGTCGGAGTGCCCTATTCAGTCTTGATCGGCATCATGGCCGGGGTCACCAATATCATTCCCTACGTCGGCCCTTGGATTGGCGGAGCGGTTGGCGCGCTGACGATCCTGGTGACCGGGCAGCCTCCAGTGATGATCCTGTGGGTCGCGCTGGCGATGTTCCTGGTCCAGGCCCTGGACAACTATGTGCTCTATCCTGTGGTGGTGGGCAAAACCATCAAGATGCACCCCCTGGTGGTGCTGGTTACGGTGTTTGCCGGGGGCTATTTCGGCGGTGTGGTCTGGATGTTGATCTCGGTGCCGCTGGTGTTCATGGTCTATAGTTTGATCAGTTCCCTGCAGAAAAACCTGAAGCAATTCCGCTTATTGTAAATCGAGGTATAAATGAGCCTATTGGACAAATGTTACAGTTTCCAGGATGCCCGCCGGGCTATCGCCCTGGGTTACTACCCCTATTTCCGTGAGATCAGTTCCGAACAGGACACCGAGGTGCTCTGCAACGGCAAGAAAATGCTGATGATGGGCTCTAACAGTTATCTGGGCCTGACTACGCATCCCAAGGTCAAGGAAGCCGCCATCGAAGCAGTGAAAAAGTACGGCAGCGGATGTGCCGGATCCCGCTTCCTGAACGGAACTTTGGACATCCATATCGAGCTCGAGGCGGAACTCGCCAAACTGGTGGGCAAGGACGCCGCCCTGGCTTATCCCACCGGCTACCAGGCCAACGTCGGCTGCATCTCCGCCATCGTCGGAAAACACGAATACATGGTCACCGACAAATACGACCACGCCTCCATCATCGACGGCTGCCTGCTCTCGCAGGGTACGATGCTACGCTTCAACCACAACGATATGGACTCGCTGGAGCACACTTTGGGCAGGATCAGCGGCAAGAACAGCCTGATCATCGTGGACGGCATCTTTTCCATGGAAGGCGACATCGCCGACTTGGTCAACATCACAGCCCTGGCGAAAAAGCACGGCGCTAACCTGATGGTGGATGAAGCCCATTCCCTGGGGGTTTTGGGCGAGAAAGGAGCCGGAGCCGCTGCGCATTACGGCCTGACCAAGGAATCCGACTTCATCATGGGCACCTTCAGCAAATCCTTGGCTTCAGTGGGCGGATTCATCGCTGCCGATGAAGACCTGATCCATTATCTGAAGCACAAATCACGCGCGCTGATCTTCTCGGCGTCTTTACCCCCGGCTTCCACAGCCAGCGTTCTGGCCGCGCTCAAGATCATGGAGGATGAACCTGAGCGCATCGCCCAACTTTGGGAAAACACGCACTACATGCTGAAGGAATTCCAGGGCATGGGCTACAATACCGGATCGTCCTGCACACCCGTAGTTCCGTTGCATGTGGGCGACATGATGGTGGCCTTCGAGATGTGGAAGCGACTGGACGCCGAGGGAGTGTTCATCAATCCCGTGGTCCCGCCTGCCGTTCCTCCCAATTCCTGCCTGATCCGGTGTTCGTTCATGGCCACCCATACCCGTGACCAACTGGATTTCGCCCTGGATAGATTCCGCAAGATCGGCAAGGAACTCCGGGTGATCTGAGTTCCGCTTCTTCCCAGTTAACAACCATATAAAAATATACACATGGAGGAACCATGGCCAGCAAAAGCAGTGCCGAATTCTACGGCAATTTGAAAGAAATGTCTCCGATCCGCGCAATCGCCGAGACAATAGTGAACGGTCACAGCGTGCGCAAGATCGATATCCGCGAAGCCTATGAAATGGCCAAGAACCAGCCCGGCGTAACCACGACCGATCTGCCCATCAACCCGGAATTCGTGCGGCTCCACAAGCTCCCAGCCGATGCCAAAGTCCTGAACGACTGCCATGGCAACATCATTGGCCGCACTGCCAAGGCCCGCCGTTTCTACCACCGGCTCAACCCGGCCCAGAAGAACAAGCTGGAAGGCGATTTCCGCGAGGCGGCATGGCAAATGCAGCATTATCCCTTGATCAAAACCGAGGCGATTTTGGGCATGGACCCGGACCTGATGATCAAAGCCACCTTCGTCACCACCGAAACCGATGTAGTGAACCTCTACAACTGGCTGCTGAACTTCGCGCCCTACGAGCAACTGCGGGAGCAATACGAAAAGAGCCCCAGCCTCCCCATCCAGGACATCATTCTCGTCGCCTTCAACGAATGGACCTGCGACGACCCCTTCTACAACAACGTCGGCGCTCCGCAATTGGCGCTGGTGGACGAGAAGCACAATGTGATCGTGAACCTGGGCATGCGCTACTTCGGCGAGCGGAAGAAAGGGACCCTGACCCTGGCCTGGACTTCCGGCATCCGCATTGGCATGGCCGCCTGCCATGGCGGAATCAAGGAGATCGACTTCACCAACTGCACCGATGCCTCGTACCATAAGCTGGGCAAGCGGTCCATCGCTTTCTACGGCCTTTCCGGCACCGGAAAATCCTCCCACACGAACAGCCACGACAACGCCGGCACCCTGCCCGCCGGCTTTGACAAAGTCGTCCTGCACGACGACGCTTTCCAGATCGACCTGGAAAACAAGCTCTGCCGCGTTTGGGAACCCACCCTCTTCGACAAAACCGATAGCCGTCCGCCCGACCATCCGGACTGGAAATACGCCTTGGCGGTGATGAACCACACGCTGCTGGAAATGGACGGCAAACGCATCCCCATCGGCTTGGACACCCGCAATTCCAATGGCCGCGCCTTGCTGGACCGCGCTTTGCTGGGCAAATACGTCAACCGCTGCGCCTTCCCCAAAGCCCTGGTCTGGCTGATGAAGGACTCCGTGCTGCCGCCGGTTTTGAAACTCAGCGACAAGAACCTGGCCATCGCCATGGGCGCCGCCCTGATGACCCAGCGTAACCGGGCTGAGAATGTGACCGAGGAGGAATTGAACAAGCTCGTGTTCGAGCCCTTTGCCAATCCCTTCCGGGTTTACGAACTCTACCGCGACGTGGAGGCTTTCCTGCACGTGGCCGAATCCGGCGCTGACATCTATTGCTTCAATTCCCGCGGTTATTGGAAGGAATCCGACGACGTGCTGGAAGCCATTCCCTTGAAGACCTCGCTGACCCTGCAATCCGCCCTTCTGATGGATCAACTGGAATGGGAATCCTGGCCGGTACTGCCCGGAGCGATGATCCCTACCCAAGCGAGCATCGACAGGATCCTGCCCGGCTATTACGACCGCTATGACCCCGCAAAACGCGGCAACATGGACAAGTACCTGGAACTGCTGAAAGACAGGTTCCAGCAACGCCAGGATTATCTGCAGGGAAGCGATCTGACCGAACGCCCCGAACTGCAGCAGGCGGTTGTTACCGCCCTCAAACTGAATATCTGACCATTGTTCAAACCTATAGACCGGGACGCGGACAGCAGACTCCGCGTCCCGGTTTCCTTTCCCGGACAATTGGTTCCCGCGATCATTACGGCGTCATTGCGCGGTCAATGCGGGCTTCACCCGCAATGACCGCGCAATGACCGCGCAGTGTTAACGGGAGCCAAATAAAAAACCCCGTTGCGGGAACGGGGTTCAAGGGTTGCAGGGGCGGAGGCTGTCCGATTAGCCCTGGCTGAGGCGGATGGAGAATTGATAGGTGGTTTTTTTGCTCACGCTAATCCGCCAGTTTTCCACGATGGACTTCACCTCTTGCAGGAACGATGAAGTGAAGGAGCCATTGGGGGTGATGGAAGCCACGACTTTGCCGCTTGCTTCAATGTACATGTTCACCTGGACCGAGCCTGATTGTGCGCGGATGGCGCTGCTACGGCGATAGGCCTGGGCGATCTGGTCCCGTTTCGGATACACTTGATCGTAGACATTGTCGATGTCCTGTACTCTTCCGGCAGCGGAACCGCGGATGCTGGCTTCCGAGAGTTTATTGACTTCGGGGGAGTTGAAGGTGAGGATGATGGGCTGATCTTTGGCGGAAATTGGGATGGGTTTGCGATCCGGAGCCAACGGTTCAAGGCGGGTGACATCACCCGTGTAGCGTTCTGCGGGGCGTTCCGGCTGTGAAGCTGACCCGCCGCCGGTATATCCGGTGAAGGGTTTGTTGATCGCTGGGGGAGCTGAATCGACCGCGTAGGGATCGAAGGTTCCCGGGTAGCCCGTGCCGGTTGACGATGAATAGCCGGAAACTCCGCCAGGTCCTGAACCTGGTCCGCTGCTGCCAATGCCGGTTCCGGCCCTTGCGGTCACAAATTCGTCCCAAAACTCCGGATTGTATCCAGAGGAATTGCCCACAAAACGGCCAGCTGTGCCAAAGGGCGAGGTGCCAGAGCCAGTTCCCGCTCTACCGGTTCCTGTCCTGCCAGTTGGGGCTTGAGGCGTTTGGTTGCGGTCAGCCGGATTATCGCCGAGGCTTTCTTCCTCCCCGGTTACCTCAGGTGAACCCGCGATCCTGTCGACTTCGATTCTTTGGGCGATCTCGGTCAGCACATCCTCCAAAGGCGCTGGTTTAACCACATCTGGCTTCAGGAACATGTCAAAGATCAAACTGAATACCAAGCCAAAGATCAGGAAGGAGAAGATCATCTTACGGTTGGCAAGTTCCCTGGGATCTGGCAAAGCGGGTTCCCGAATGACGTCTACGGTCCGCTGTTCTTCATCGGTTAACATCTTGCGGAGCGGTTTCTGGTAATCGTAAAGAATCTGATACTGGTCGTTTACCTCCACGGAGCCAGACATATCTGAACTTAGCAGAAGATCCGAACCGTTTACCAGCAGTTTTTTTCGGATCAGATAGGTGACGTCGACCGGAACGCCGTTGCGCGTAAAGGTAAGCGGCGTGGCTCCAGGAGGCAGCTGGAGATGGTACTCGTCGCCCTCCAGAGATATGAGTTTATGGCGGGAGGGGAAATCCGGATCAGCGCCCAGGATCTGCCAGAAGATACGTTTGCCTTTGCCGATGAACCAAGCCCGGGTAAAATCCGTTCCTTGACGGATCGTATCCAGTATTTTCCCTTGGTACAGCAGTTTCAGGGTCAACACAGTCTCCGGGGGAGGGAGCGATTTTCCGGTAAAACTACCCGTCAGCGTTTCACGGATATTCTGCCCAGCGTCCCTCATCCAACTTTTCAGCTGAGCCATTCCCCCCGGGGTGGATTTGGTAGTGCTATTCATAGTCATGGTTCCTCCTTGATCTGCTTAGCTTGCTGTGTTGCCGCGATTCAACCATTCCTGATCCAGAAGCGTGGCGAAGTATATAAAATCAAAACTGGAGCTTGTACCCAGCTTTACCAGTTCCGTGATGTAGAAGCAGGGGATCGACCGGTCCGCCTGGATCAAGAGGGCAGTCTGCGTGATGGGATTTCCGTATTCGTCCTTGTTCTTGAGCGTCTCGCTGGCGGTATATCTGAGGTAGGAAAGCAACTCAACGCGTTTCTTGGGGTTGGACCTGAAATCTTGCAGGCTGCCAAACTCGGTGCCCAGTTCTCCGATCAAGATGCGGTTGGGATAAACCTGCAGGACCGTTGTGCCGCTTTCATTTTGCAGATCGGGTTTAGTCATGGTGACCGGGAAGCGCATGTTGTTGGGCATGGTGATCTTCTGTCCCTCCATGGAGACATTTTGGATGAGAAAGACCAGCAGAATGGTCAAAACATCTACCAGCGAGGTTATGGATAGGGCAGGCACATCTTCAAACTTGTGCCTGATTTTCCGGTTGTAATTCTCTTTGTTCAGTTGCTTTTTAACTATGCTTCTCATAGGTACTCCCTAACAATCCGCGCTACCTCAGCGGCCTGTAATGGATTACAGAAAAACCGTTGAACCTGCAGATGTCGATGGTCTTGATCAGGTTGTCGTATAACACCTCATCAGCTGGAGCAACGTTGATGTCGGCAAGAGTGGGGTAGTTTGTCTTGACCTGTTTCAGAGCGGTGTCTAAACTGGCAAAATCGTAGCGGTCACCTGTCAGTTCAATCTTTTGAGTGGCTCCAGGCTCTCGGACTTCGAATCCCGGAGAGCCTCCGCTGCGGGAATTGGGAGCCCGGATGACCACCCAGACCTGGGTCGTATTCCTTCTACCTCCAGTACCTGCCGGTGCATTTGCCGGGCCGGAACTCTGGTTGAAATTCAGTACGATCAGAGCCACTTGCGAGACAACCAGCATCACGAGCAAAAAGGGTACGATCGTGAGGAAGAGATTCATCACCGGCACCAGATTGGGGACCACTGGAGCCGATGATGAAACTTGGTTTCTGACGGCTGAGGGTCGGTAGGCCATGTTCTTATCCCTTGGTGGTAATGCTGATGTAGTTGATTAGTTTTACGCAGTATTCGTCGATCTCGTTGATAATGCGCTGGGCCTTGGTAAACAGCGCGCCCTTGATCAAGGTGAGCGGTATGGCCGCCAGCAATCCCAGAGCCGTGGTTCCAATGGCGGTTTTAATGCCTTCGGTCAACAAGGTATTGCGGTCGGAAGCGATCAAGGTTCTGTCGCTTAGGGAACTGAAAGCGTAGAGCAAACCCCAGATCGTTCCCAACAGACCCAGATAGGTGCAGATCTGAGCCAGGGTATCAAACCAGAAAAGTCCGGCATCGAGTTTGTACACGCTCTGCAGTACGGCTTCGTCAAAGGCATTCTGGACTGCGGGCCCCAGGTCTTCCTGCTTGGTTTTATCCCGGGAATCCCGATAGACCGACAAACCGCTGAAGAAAATGAACCCCAGGGTGGTTTCCTTGAGTTGTTCGGCGATGGTGATGGCTTCATTGATCTGGTTGTTCTTGAGATAACCTTTCAGGCTTTTATACATGTTGGCGGCGTTGATCTTCTCATTCAGGAAGAGCTGCCGGGCACGGATAATGCCATATACCAACCCGATAATGAAAGTCAGCAGGATCATGTAACCGAATACACCTTGCCTGTTGCTGTCGATCCATACGCTCCACAGGGTAACTTGCGCACCTTTAGCATCTTCAACCTGGGATACGGAGGAACCTGCGTCCGTTTCCTCAACAGGTTGATTCTGGCCTTCTTGCGGCGCAGTTTGATCCTGGGCGTTCAATGCGCTCAGTGCCAAGATCAGCAGCAGAATTGCGATGATGATATGTTTGGCTTTCATTTGGACTCCTCTAGCCATTTATTTAACTCCATTTGCCAGTCGGCGAGTTGTTTCCGGCTCTCCTTTCTGATGTCTTCTTTGCTTATGGTGAATGGATACTTGCCAGCCGGAACATAAGTATCCTTCTTGGTCTTCACGACGAAGCCCGGTTTGGGAAGAAATGATTTGAGTTCAATGACCATTTCCTGGGGAGCGCGAGAAAATCCGCCTTGCCCGGAAGAAGTGGTTGGGGGACGGGTGCCCTGGCTCCAAGCCAAGCCGCAGGCAATGGTGAACAAGAGGATGAGAATCGCTTTGGGCATGGTTACTCCTTAACCGCCCTGGTAAGGGAAACTTCGGCCAGGAAACCCCGATAGGGCGACGTATTCTGGATTTCCACCCGCAGGGTGTTTTGACCCTTGAGCATGTGTTCTTTAGGCAGGGTTACCCGTTTGGGAAATACGATAAACTCGGGTTCCGTGTCGTATTCGTAACTATAATTGTCGATCAACAGCTGGCCATTCAGATACAGCGAGGCTGTCTCAGGCGCTACGAAATCGATGAATCCTTCCCGGTACTGGGTCTCCATATCAAAATCGAATTCCAGGATGACATTGTTCCTGGGGGCGTCCACACTCTCCGGAACCCAAATAGGTTCAGCGATGGAGTTGGCAAGTTCTTTCACCTTACTGACAGGCAGACTGAAATCGGCGGCAAAGATCGCAGGATTCCGCTCCGATTTTCCCGTCAGGGGATTCACCGCAACGGACATCCATGCGTTACTGCTGGGATATGTGACTGTTTCCGAAGGCAATTTGGCGATGATCATCTCCACGTCAAAAACAACGCTGGCGCTGAAGTCCAGCGGGACAGGAGCTGGGGTGCCGTTGTAGAAAACTACTTTCAGGGTGTTGGTAGTCTCCTTCCAGGATTTGCCAGCCAGACGGGCTGCATAACGCTGTGCATATTGGCCGTTGTGGGACAGGGAATCCACCGGCAGATATGCGGGATCGATTTTAACATCATTGATGTACACCTGGGGATTGTTGATGTAGGCCAGATGCATGAACATGGCGGAGGGGGCTATCCTGCCGGTGAACTCACGTTCCACTATCAATGAATCCTGGGCTGGGATGGTGTAGGATCCCAAGGTGTAACCCAGTGTGGTGGCGACAGTGGAAAAACCTGAAATGCCGCTCGAGGAATCTCGTGCGGCTTTGGCAGAAGTGACCTTCCATTCGGAATTGAGAGGATAATAGGTTACCCGGTAATCCGGCAGAAGAGCTCTGGATTTTAGGGTGCTTTCCGCCTTGAGAGTGAACTGATCGGAATATCCCGCCAGGGTATAGCTGTCGTAGATTTCGCGGAAGATGCCGGAGGAAATTGAGCGGTGCTTGGCGATATATCCTTCGGCGTTCATCAGCGTCCGCACCATGTTCTGAACTTGTTCTTCGGAGTTATTGTCGCGATAGTCTTTCATTTCGTTGGATATCTCCAGATACCGGATAATGCGGCTTTCAATGGCATCGGCGGTATGGTCGTTAATCCGGCAGATGAGGTCCAGGGCGCGCAGTCTCTGACTGGTGGATAGATATCTGGATTCGGGTTGCTTCAGCAAGTCGGTGATAATCTGGTATTCCTGATCAGCCGTGTTGCTCAGGATGGGAATCCGCCTGACACCGCCAAAGAGGTGTCCCATCCAGCTAGTGCGGGGCAGGATCGTGATCAGGTCCGAGGGGCTGCTTTTCAACAGGGCACCCTGCTCCACCGCTCTGATCTGTCGCTCATACTTTGCCAGATAGTCGTTCTTCGCCTGCAGCTCACGATATTCCTGTTCAGCGACCGTAAAGGCCTGATAGGCCAAAGTGGTATCCAACGGCAGTTTCTCGCGCCTGTAAACAGCTTCCACTTTCTTGTAATCATCGCGCTTCTGGAAAGCTAGTTTCCAATCTAGCTGCTTGTAAGCTGCGTCAAACTCCGTCACGATCTTGTAGAGTTTCCCGGCAGCTATCCGTTGATAGATCGCATATTGTCTGTTGTCTTTGAGAAAGAGTTCCCGGGCGTAGAATTCGTGTTTCTCCTCATCATTGCGCGCGGCATACTGGTTGGCCATGAAAGTAAGGTATTCAGTTACCCTGGAATGTTTGGGATACAGGTCGATAAACCTGTCCATGAGTTCCAGGACCTTGTCCGTGTTCTGGTCTTCGTTGTAGAGCTCTATCGCCCTAATAAATATGGACTCGGCGGTTTCATCGCCGCTGTTGATTTTTTTGGCTTTAACCTGGTCGTGCAGTGCCAGCAGTTGGTTCGCGGCTTGGGCACGTTGCCGGGGATTTTGGGCCAAAGTGTTTATCGACTCGTTTTGCAGCCTGAAAGCATAATTGCTGGTTGGCGCCAAGGCTATGAAAGCATTTTTCAACTCAGTAACTCTGGCTTCATCGTTCATCAGTGAGTCAGCGATGCCCCAGCAGTCGAAATACAGGGAGTATTTCTGATCCAGGTTGTCGGTGGTATCGACCAAACCTAGTTTGACGTTGATCGCCTCATCATACTTCTGAGCCCGGATGTATGCCTGGGCGGCATTCTCCCGGTTACCGACATATTTGTCCTTATCGATCTTGGAGCCTTTGTATTCGTTGGAAATGCGGATGTATTCCCGGGCAGCCAGTTCGAAATCACCATTCTGTTCGGCCAGATCTATGCCAGTTTGGATTTGCATCCTGATTTCATGAATGATCGCGTCCTGGTCTTTCTTGTCGCTGGCGTACTTAAGAGCGTTGCGGAAGGCAGCCTCAGCTTCTGCGAGGTTGTTTTCCCTTTGGGCGATATCCGCCAAAGACAGATAGATATCCCTATTGATATTGCGGCCCAGGCTGGTTTCCAGTTTGAGCAAGTCGCGGAAACTTGCCTTGGCTTCGGTCAGCAAGCCCTGGCTGATTTGGATGCGTGAAAGTTTAAGAGTCACCTGGACCGCTGTCTGGCGTGTTTTTTCCGAGGCATATTCGGGCATGCTGAGCACGGAGAAAAACCTGGAGGAAGCGTCACGGTAGAACTGATACAGAGAGTCCCGGTTGGCAGGTAAACTTTGCGCGGGAGTGTACAGGGAATCGACGAAGCTGGCTGTCATGCCCTCATAGATTCTATCTACGAACACGTAGGCAGTGCCTTCATTATCGTAGAAGGAGGGGTTTGCCGGATATTTGTCATTATATGTCCAAAGCCCCTGCACAGCCTGGAACAGGTCTTCAGTTGTACCGCTTTTCTCCGCGATAGACGCCAGCGCCGCGACCTCCTCGCTGTCGATCTCAGCGATCCATTGGTCATAGGAATCGCCGAACAACTCACGGCGTGGACGATAGGAGTCCATATGGTCGTGATAGGCCTTGATTGCTGCGTGGTCCGCCGTTGAGATCATAGCATTGTACAAGATGACCCGGGTCTGATCGTAAGCTTTCCTGATTACCTGGAGTTGTTTCTGAACTCCGGGCAGGCTGATGTCTTGGTTCTCGAGATTATGCCGCTGCCAATCGGATCCGGTATTGTAGAGGTCAATGATGCGTTGATAATAGTCCGCTTTGATCTGGGTAAGATCCATTTCGGAGCGGAATTCCAGCATAGGTGTGTGATAGAGGGTGATGATGGAATCCAACACCGTCGGATTTTGCAACGCCAGGGGATCGAGCTTAAGCCGCAATTCCAGGAAATCTATAGCTTGCAAGGGTGCTGGCATCTCTGCCTTGATCTGGGCTGCCTTGTCCAGGATCCGGGTTTTGATTTCCAGATCCGGATAATCGCCCACAGAGGTATTGAACCTGGCTATTCCCTTGGCAGGGGCTTTGAACTCCGAACCGTCCAAGGTGGCCAGACAGATGCCGATATTTTCCACAGAGCTGCTCTTGTAATCATCCGCCACAGACTGATCCTGTATCAACTTGTCATCTACTGCCCTTACCAGAAAGACAAAGTCGTCCACAGCTTCATTCAACGAAGGCTCGTCAGACTGGTTCATGTTCAGCCATCCCCTTTGGTAGATGGCTTCATAATGATATTTGCTATCTGGATTGTCGGCCAGCAATCCAAACAAGCGCCGGGCTTCATTGTAATACAAGATCGGATCTTGCGAGTCCACTCCCAAGACGAAATATAAAACCCCGAGACGGTACAAGGCCTCATCATAGAGAGGGGAATCACGCCAACGCTCTTCCTGAGTAAGTTCCCTGAATGCCGCCAGAGATTCCTGAAAATCTGTTGCCTGGTACTTGTAGATGATATCTGTTCGGGGAAGCCTGGGATTCGTTTCGCGGGCTTTGTTAAGCCTGTTATCGATCTCGTTTTTCTTGAGTTCGCTGCCGATGTAGGCGATGTTATAGAGAGCGTTGTCCCGCAAATGGTATTCCGGCTCGATTTCCAGCACCTTGCGATAATAGGCGAGGGCTTTTTCGGGATGGTCGAAATCGACCGCGTACTGGAGTTCCGCCATGTTGTAATAGAGATCTGCAGAGCTGAGCAGATAGCCTCCGCCTGGTTGTTCCAGCGATTGGAATTCCGGATTCTGGGCGATAAAATCCTGATACCGTTTCAAGAGGCTGGCTTTATCGGCTACGATCTCCTCGAAGGGTTTCACCAATTCGTTTTCGCTTATCTGTGTACTCTGCGCCTGACGCTGCAGATCCAGGTAGTGCAACCTGCGATAGTCGATCTGGAGGTCAAGGAAGTCCAGATTGGTAACAACGAAAGCCAGATTGCCGCTCAAGGTGGGGTTGTCCAATGACACTTGTGCAGCTTCCGTCTGCTGTTTCACGATAACTTTCTGCTTCTCCGAGAAGTATTTTTCGGTGATCACCTTGCGCATACCCTCTTCAGTGGCGGGAAGCTCGCGGGCGAACTCCATTTTTATCTGGCTGAGATTCCTGTAGTCATCCCAAGCGGCTGTAAACATCTCCTCTTCGGCCTTGTTCTGATGCTTGCGGAAGGCCTGGTAACGCTCTTTCCGGATCTGGAGGTCGGCCAGTTTTTCCTCATATTCCTGGCGTTGAGGCCTAAGGTCGATGTTCAGGGTGGCATATCCCGGCTCTGCCAACAAAGCGTCGATGGATTGGATAACTTCAGTGTACAGGTCGATGTTTTTCTGGATCTCGATCAGACGCTTCAGTTCCATATCGCTGAAACCAGTGCCCAGCACAGCAGGATCTTCCTGCAGATACAACTGGTAGCGCCCCTCCAGGTAGTCATCCACCTGGGCTAATTTGCTGGACAGCTTCTCAGAGTAGTCCTTGGCTTCGATCAACTTTGCAGCTTCTTTTTTATAGATGTTGAAAGACTGGATCTCCACTTCGGTCCAGGTGGCCGTGCTTGGTTCCTCCTTGGCCAGGATCTGGAAATCCAGAGGCGGGATATAGCTGTAAAACTTGAGTTGCTGCTTGAAATTTTCCAGGATCTTGTTTTCCCGTGTGGAAATGGAATCCAGTGAAGAAGGATCGAGATACAGGGACTTGGTTTTGAACTCCTCATACAGGTTTCCCAAGTCCTTCTGGATCGCATTGATCGAATGCTCCAGGGCCTGATACTCAGAATCTGTCGGGTTTTGGAAAAATCTGTTCAGATCCAGGGCAGCTAAGCGGGCGAGTATGTCTTCCTTGCGGGGCTTGAAAGTGTCCTGCATCCAATCCCGATAAGCGGCATACCGGTTTCGATAGAGCTCGACTTTGGCAAATTCCCCATTTTCTGCCAATGTGTCCAGAAGCAGGTAAAGAAATGTGGGGTAATGCTTTCCGATAGGGTAGTTGTTGATCGCGTCTTCGAGGAAAGCCAGTGTAGCCGTGGAATCACCGTTCTGAAACAACACGTTCGCCTGATAGAATAACAGTAGATCCAGCATCCGGCTGGCTTCTGCGCCTAGTGCGGGATCAGAGGCCAGGGACCGGAAGTATGGCAATGCTTGCTGAATATCCGTCAGTTCAGCGTAAAACTGGCCTTCCAGAAATGCCGCGGAGCTTTGATCAAGTTTCTGCAGGCTTCTGCGCTGTTCAAGGAATTCCTGTATGGCAGCCGGCCGGTTCGTTTCGGAGATTTGAGGTAGGCGTTCCTGGATAAACTGCATTGCAGCCTGGACCTCCGGATCAGCGTAAACGCTCTTCAGCGCATTGGCTCCCAACCCGGATTGAGCGTACAAGCCCAGCCCTGCAAACAGAAGCAGCATGCACAGAAAACCGGATTGCAGTTTGCTACTGATGGTCACCCACATTTCGTCACCATAGATGATAGAGGCTGTTGTCCACCAGATGGCAGATGCTTGCCGTCATCCAACAGCTGTGGATGCAGATTTTGCCAAACCATCGATTTCATCTGCGCTTGCAAGATCCCGCTCCGAACCTATTCTTTCTTGTCCTTAAGGTCCTGCATCCATTTACGCAGATCATCAATCGCTTTTTGCGCTTTTTGCCGCTCGAGGCGCACACTACGCAGCTCCGCAAGCAGATCCTTCAACTCCGGGGAGAGTTCTTTGTTGTAAACACCCGACTCCTTTATTCCCAAAGGTTTGGGTGATTCCGTAGTTGTTTCCGGAGTAGTCGGGGTCACCAGGACCGCCACTTCCATTGGTTTGAATTCTGGCTGGTCAGGCGGCAGTTCCTTGGGCGGATAATCGATCTTTGCAATGTCTATCTCATTAGCAGTGACCGACTCAGCCTGGGATGGGACAGGGATCACTATTTCAGTAACGGGCGATTCTGGTTCAGTGACCGTCTCGGTGGCTGGTTCAGGCGCAGTTCCAGGAACTGGTCCAATTGGTGACTCAGTCGTAACTTCGGGCTGTGTTGCGACCATCGGTACAACGATCTCCGGTGTATCTGTCTCAATCACAGGCTCTGTTTCACTTATGGGTTCATTATCTGCAGGAGTTTCTACTTCGGCTTCAGGTTCGAGTTCCGATGGCTGAGCCTGGGTCTCCTTGGGCTGTAGGTCAATCGTGGGTTCCGGAACGGGTTCAAAGATGGGAGGAGGCGGAGACGGCTTAACGCCTGGCTTGTACTGATAGGAGAAGCCTATTGCCAAGCGGGCGTTGCCTTCGTAGCCATTGCCTTCGGAACCCTTGGCCCAGTCCTCGGTAGCCTGAGCGCCTACCCGCACAGCAAAGTCCTTATAGGCATACTTGAGGCCGAAATTGAAGTCCTTTCCATCATACTCGCCTTGCAGGGCGATGTTCTTCCAAGGGAAAATCTCGATCGAGGTGAATGCCCCCTTTAGGAACTGCGAGCGGGGAACCTGTCCATAGTATCTGCTTAATCCCAGCCCCAGATTGAACATCCAGTTTATCCCACCCAAGACAGCCCTTTTTGATAAAACAAAATAGGGGGAGAAGTGTTCATAGTCTGTTTTATCCGGATGGTCTGCGAATTCCCATTCTGCGGGATCATGGTACAATTGCGACTGAATCCTGTTGACCGGGGAAAATATGTTGTCCATACCAACGGTGAGTTGGGGGAAGCGCTCCGTTTCGGTCAGGACCTTGAGCTTGGCGTTCATGAAATATACTTCATCACCCGCAAACATCCCCAACTGGACCCTATCCAGGATTCCCGCTGCCAGCATCCCATAGGGGATGAAGCCGTTTTGATCGGGGTCCACATCACTGGGAGCGACCACATTCCTATAATAGCCCACCAGTAAAATTTCAATGCCTTTATGCGGCAACAGGTAAGCGTCTGGAGTCCGCAACAGACCCAGAGTCTGGAATGGCGCGGCTACGCTCAAACCGGCCAATGTTGCAAGAGTTATGATGCTCAGGATGACTTTTTTCACGCTTCCCTCAAGATATTGGATATCTGTGATGTTTACCACACTTCAAACTCATTGACACAATTCCCGTCAAGCTTTTTTTTGCTTCATGGCACACAGGACCGCGAAAGAACTTTTCCATCTCGGGGAGGACCTTGCCGCCAATTATCTGGTTGGCAAAGGGCTGGAAATTGTGGCCCGGAACTACCGCACAACCCAAGGCGAGGTCGATATCATTGCCTGTGATGCTCACAATCTTGTTTTCGTTGAAGTCAAGACCAGGTCCAAACACTCTGTCCGCCAAGCCTTACGCAACGTTGCCTACACCAAGCAGAAACGCCTTTCGGCCGCTGCTCAGTATTTTGTAGTCCAGGATACATCTTGGGAAAACCACCGCATCCGATTTGACATCATCGTCGTACTGCATTATGCCGACACGGATACATTCAAGATAGAGCATCTTCAAGACGCTTTCACTCCTGTCTTCTAAGGCCGGCAGAGCCTTCCGGCGCCGAACAGCCCATTCCGGCTTTTAGTCCGGTGCAAGATCTTCCGAACGCCGATTCTGACATCAAGGCCACGATAGGCTGGGTTGCACGCAGTTTCAAATTCTACCCAATCAGTTGTCCAGCAGCGAGGTATCAAAGTCTTCGCCCAAATATCTCAGATAGTCTGGATTGGTGTTTTCCCTGTCGTCGTTACTGACGTAAAGCAGTTTATAGTTGCCGTTCAACTGCAGGTCCACGAATAGATACACGGCGTTGATCCCGCTGCTGTACTTCCAGATCTGATAATCTTTACGCACAAACCTCGTCTCATCGGATGAGGTATCGCTGGTGATCTCGTCAGGTTTCCCATTGCGGATGTGGATGCGTCCCCGGTCGGTGGTCCAGCCGGGTTCGAAGTGCCCGAAAAACCGGTTCGCGTAGTCCACGCGTTCGCTGATCCTGTCCAGCATCATCTGGGTGTTCATGTTGTTGGACTGCGCCCAGTATTTCCAGGTTTGGCTCACATACCTGCGCTTGGTGGGTTCGTCGTAGTTTTTCCAGTCCGTAGTGAGGCCCCCAGCAATAAAATAGCGCAGCAACTGAAAATCGTCGTCCGGATTGGGAAAAATAGAGTAGTTTTCCTGTTTGGGTTCCGTAACGAAGAAGTCAAAATCCCGCTCGGCCGATTGTTCGCCCAGTTGAAGCATCAAACTGCCCGAGTATTTACCAGGTTTGAGTTCGCTGAGGGGTATCTTAAGCGTGATGCGGTCGATGTCGCCATCAGGATTGAAGTCCAGATAGTCGTCGCTGACGATCACGCTGTCCTGTTCCACGGTCAAGACCAGCAGGCTGGATTCGTTTCGCTGCGCCTCCCTGGTGTAAACTTCAAAGAACAGGTTCACGAAATCGCTTTCGGTCTTATCAAAAATGAGCGACGGTTGGGTCTTGTAAAGGGTGTTGCCGCGATGGAATTTCCCCAGATAGGATGAGCTGTCGGGGCGTACCGCGCTGCACAGTTCGAGGTCGCTGAGCAGGCTTTCCGGCGGCAAGGGTTCAGCGGGAAAAGACCACGCGAAGATCCTCTGCGAGTTCAGGTCTGTCGCCCGGAAACGAAACTCATAGGCCTTGCCGCTGAGATTGAAACTTGCCCGGTTGAGATAGGTTTTGGCGGAGCGGGCGTCGTCCTTGTTGGAGATGCCAATGTTATCCCGGATTGCCTGGCTGAATACTACGCTGTCTTGTTCCACCACTTCCACCACTACGTCCACCTCGGCGAAATATCCGCCTTTATGAGCCAGGAACACCAAGTTGTTGTAGGGTATCTGGTAATCAACATGGATGATGGTGTTCTTTTCGGAATCCAAAAACCTCTGCGTGCGTACGTGCATGTTCAGATTATCCAGCGCGAAAGCGTGCGCACAGGCCGCCAGTAAAACGCACAGAACTAATTGTCTAATACTCCTCATCTTTGTTCCTCAGTTTATATTGGCCAAATCCGCCGGTATCGGCAAATTCGAACTCCAGGTTCTGGGCATAATAGATCCAGACGATATAGGGATACAGGTCAAGGGGGTGCACTTCGCTATGCACCTCATCTGGTTCTCCATATTTTATATATATTCTACCCCTGTCGGAGTTCCATCCCTGCAGTCTTTTATGGATTGTATAGCGCTCATCGGCGATTACCACCCTCTGGTAGAAACTTTCCCGGGCCTCGTTGCGCAAGGTTCCCGGGCTGGGATCATGCATCTGCCAGAACCTTTCGATCACTTCCGGATACATCTCTTCAGGAACCGACCGGATGCTTTTCCACTCGTTCTGATTGGCGACGTAGCGCAGCTGCTGGATTTGGTCGGCGTAGCTGTAGCGGAAGTTGTAGGAAAACCAGCGGTCGTACCAAAAGGGTTCCATGTTGTAGCGGATGTTATCTTCAAAAAAACTGATCCTGACGCTTTTCACGCCGCCTTGATTCACGAGTTCAGCCAGCTCGGCCGAATATCCTCCCGGCATCGCAGTATACCCTGAAAGAAAGTCATCCACCCAAACCTGGATGCTATCCACTGGGGCGGAGAACTTTTGCCGGATCTCGCAACTCTGCACTGGCAGAGGCAAAGACGCTAATCCGGAGGGCATGAAACTGACGCCGTCCTTGCTGGCCAAAAAATAGGCCTGGCCTATCTCCGTGTAGTTTTCCTGCACGATCAGGGTCTTCTTGAGGTCGATCTTTTCGCCGGGGCTCAGGTTCTTGATCCTCACGGCCGCCTGGTACTTTCCGGGCTCCAAAACCGCGGTCAGGAAAACCGGGATCGCCGTGTCCCGCAACCAGTCACGCCGGGGAATGTCCAGATTTACGGTTTGGTCAAATACCTGGCGCTTATCCTTGTTCTTGATCTGCAGGGTCAGTTGATACCGGGCGGAAGTCTCTGCTTGCTTGAATATTATGGTGTTGTAAGGAATTACCACCCAGAAGTCCAAGCCCTGGGGGTAATGCTCGAAGATGATCTCCTGAGCGCTCAGGATCGTGCACAAGAACAGCAGGCAAGCCGCGCAGCTAAGCGTTTTTCTCATCGGAGAAGAGCCGGAGGCTGAAATCCGCCTGTTCCTGTTCCAGCCATTGCAAAAAGTCGTTTCCGGGGAAGAATTTCTTGCGCGACAGCAGCTGCACTTTGTCCCCGCTGTCCAACACGACCGTGCTTCGAAGCGAGAACAAGCCCCGGGACTTGTCTGTCAGCTGCTCCAGTTTGGCCAGGAACTCAGGCTCCAGCTGTTTCTGGGTCAGGTTCAGCAGCACTTCGCCCTTCAAGTTTGCAGGCAGTTCGTTGAGCGCGATCAGGCTGGAGGGCGTCACCCTGAGCAGATTGTCGTCGTTGCCGTTAAAACCGGATTTCGTTCCGTAGATCAGGAAAATGCTGCCTGTGGCGAGGCGCGAATAATACTCCTGATAATCCTGGCTGAACAAAGCCACTTCAAATCTGCCCGCCAAGTCCTCAAAATCGACGAAGGCGATCGGATTGCCCTTGTTGTCGCGCTTGCGGGAAATTCCGGAGACGATGCCCGCCAGGATGAGGTCCTGGTTTGTTTTGCTTTTGGCAGTCTGGGAATCGGCGTTGGTGAAGTGCTTGATCAGGGATTTGTATTCATAGAGCGGATGCCCGCCCATGTAGAAGCCCAGAACTTCCTTTTCTTTTTCCAGTTGGTAAGCGTAATTCCAGGGTTCTTCCACAGGCAACGGCGGATAATATTCCTCGCCGTCATCCTCGCCGGTGATGATGTCAAAAAGCGACGTCTGGCCTATCCTTTTGTCCCGTTGCGCGCCTGTGTTGAAGGATAGCGCTTGCTCGATCACCGCCCATTTTTGCGCCCGGGTGCCCTCCAGATCGTCCATCGCGCCGCTGGCGATCAAGCTTTCCAGCACGGTCTTATTCACTGCGCTGCTGTCCAAGCGGGCGCAGAAGTGGAAGATGCTGTTGAACGGCCCGTTTTCCCGGCGTTCCGTTTCAATGGCCGAGATCGCGGCTTCGCCGAGGTTCTTGATCGCTTTCAAACCGAACAGCACCTCCTTGCCTCGAACGCTGAACTCGCGGTCGCTGCGGTTGATGTTTGGCGGTATGATCTTGATGCCCATGGATTTGCAGACATCGATCTTGACCGGCACCGCCGCCGGATCGTCCTCCAGAGAGAGCAAGGCCGCCAGGAATTCCACCGGATAATGCGCCTTCAACCACGCCGTCCGGTAGGCCACCAGGGCGTAACAGGTGGCGTGGCTCTTATTGAAGGCGTATTGTGCGAAATCGCCCCAATCGCGCCAAATCTTGTCCGCTACCTTTTCGCTCACCCCATTGGCAATCGCGCCAGTCTTGAACTGCTGTTCGAATTGCATCAGGATGTCCATGCTTTTCTTGCTCATCGCCTTGCGCAGCGTGTCGGCCTGGCCTCGCGAGAAGTTCGCCATCTCAATGGAGATCTTCATCACCTGCTCCTGATAGACCGTCACGCCGTAGGTTTCCTTGAGGGTTTCCTCCATGACCGGGTGATCGTAAACCACCTTTTCTTTCTTGTGTTTCCGCGCGATGTAGGTGTCGATGAACTTCATCGGACCCGGCCGGAACAAGGCCACCATGGCGATCAGGTCCTCGAACATGTTGGGTTTCAGGTTGATCAGGTACTTGCGCATGCCGTCGGATTCAAACTGGAATACGCCGTCGGTTTCGCCTTTTCCCAATAGTTGGAAGACCTTTTTATCGGTCAGATCCAGGTTCTCGATATCAAGTGTCACGCCATGGGATTGCTGGACCAGATCGACCGTTTTCTGGATCAGGGTGAGGGTTTTCAGCCCCAGAATATCCATTTTCAGGAACTTCAGTTCATCCAGCCATTTCCCTTCGTACTGCACCAGGATATTGTTGTCGGAATCCTTTTGGGTGCTGCAGGTCAGGGGTATGTAATCGGTCAGGTCGCCGGGCACGATCACCAATCCGGCGGCGTGGATGCCGGTCTGCCGGATCAGTCCTTCCAAGACAAGGCTGTGTTTATAGATGCTCTGATAAAGCTCGTTGTTGTCGATCAAATGGCGGAAATCCGTAGATTCTTTGTAGGATTCCTCGAGGTTTTTGCCATAAGGGATGGTCTTGGTGATGTTGTTGGCTTCGCTGGCCGGCACCATCAGGACCCGCGCCACGTCTTTGATCACGGATTTAGCGCCGAGGGTGCCGAAAGTGATGATCTGCGTAACGCTGTTGCGGCCGTACTTCTGGACAATGTAGTCAATGACCTTGCCCCGGTTTTGGGCGCAGAAGTCGATATCGAAATCCGGCATGCTGATGCGGTCCGGATTCAAAAAACGCTCGAATAACAGGCCATACTTGATCGGGTCGATTTGCGTGATATTGAGCAGATAGGCGATGATGCTGCCCGCTCCGGAACCGCGGCCCGGACCAACGGGTACGCCTTGTTTCCGGGCGTTGTCGATCAGATCTTTCACCACCAGGAAGTAGCCATCGAAGCCCATTCCGTGGATCACGTCCAGTTCAAAGTCTATCCTGGCCTGGATCTCCGGCGTCAGCTCCGGATACTTCAACCGCGCCCCTTCTTCGCAAAGCTGGCGCAGGTAAGCGCCCATATCAGCGAACTCCGGCGGCGTATCTATCTGCGGCAGCAGAAACTTGTCGTAGCGCAGTTCGAGATCGATCATGTCGGCGATCTTCAGCGTGTTGGCGTAGGCTTCTTCTTCGTCGGGGAAGATCTGCCGCATTTCTTCGGCGCTCTTGAAATAGAGCTGGTTGGTGTTGTAGCGCATCCGGCCCGGATCGTTCAGGTTCTTGGCCGTCTGGATGCAGAGCAGGATGTCGTGGGCTTCCCGGTCGTCCTGATGCACGTAATGGCAATCGTTGGTGAGCACCAGTGGCTGCTTCATTTCCTTGGCCAGCTTGATCAATTGGGGCATCACCGACTTTTCGGTATCCAAACCGTGGTCCTGGATCTCGATGAAATAACGCTCGCCAAAAACTTGTTGGTGCCAGGCGATCGCTTCCCGGGCTTCGGCTTCCCGACCGTTCAATAGCAGGGAGGGGATTTCGCCTTTCACGCAGGCGCTGAGGCAGATCAGGCCCTCGCTGTATTTTTCCAGCAGGGACTTGCTGATCCGTGGCTTGTAGTAGAAACCGTCAATAAAGGAGAAGGAGGAGAGTTTGATCAGGTTTTGGTAGCCTTGGAAACTCTGCGCCAGCAGGATCAAGTGGTATCGTGTGTCGTTCTTGTTGTGTTCGCTGTCCAGTTCGCCGTTGATGATGTAGGCTTCGGTGCCGATGATCGGTTTGATGCCTGCTTTCCTGGCCGTCTTATAAAAGTCGATCACCCCGAACAGATTACCGTGATCCGTGATCGCCACTGCGGGCATGCCATATTCCACCGCCAGATTGACCATGCGGTCCACCCGGCAAGCGCCGTCCAACAGACTGTATTGTGTATGGTTATGTAAATGTACAAAAGGCATCAGGTCTCTCCCCATCACTTCTAAAGATAGCTTTGCCGTGCCCGGGTTTTTGTCAAAGGATAAATTCGCCTGTTTTAGCCCTTTTTTCGTATGCCTTTGGGAGGGAACAACTCCCATCTGCCAGACTGCATTTTCCCTTCAGCATTGGCATTCATATTGACTCAAGATCAACCTGAGTGGGTGGTCTGGAAGGAGGAAATGTATAGGTGTAATCACTTTAGTCACCATAGTCACCATAATCACTTAGTTCCGACTCTTGGGCTTGCCCTGGGGGGTTAGCGTCAATCACTTGTCTATCACTAGTCAATCAAGCGTCAACAATTGAGAAGTGATTGACTAGTGATTGACAGGTGATTGACGCTTGCTTGCGGGAGCAACACGGCATTTGCTTGATGAATATGGCTTTATTCGGTCCTGATGAGTAAACTTCGTATCATCAAAGTAAGTTCACATCTAAGATTAGGATAGGCTTCAAATTGACAGACTTCTAGCTGGTTTTGGATTGTTTACTGCCATTCAAAGGACCCTGTAAAAAAAGGCGCATTGCGAATGCTAGTAACATTCGGCTGATAGCGTCAATTCTTCTCCCGATCAAGGCAAAGCAAAATACAACCTGAGTACGCTAATAACGCAAATAAGGAATATCTGACAGACATCAGATAAGAAATCTCTTTACAACTTATTCAGCTCAAACTCTTTGATTCCCAAAGCCTTTTCAAGGAGTAATCAGAAAATGAGCAGGCTCATCTTGTTGTTTATCATGCTAAGCATCTTGTTTTCGATGCTGTGGGCAAGGGGTATGTCCGAACCCCCAGTTATGCCACAGGATGAGCAGCTCAAGCAGAATTTCCGGCAGCCGTTTCGGATGCCACAGGCCTTGTCCCCAGAGGCGGATCGTGCATACGCCATTTCAGAGATTGAAAAAGAGGTCGTGAACGGATGGACAGGGCAGTTTTATGCCATTGAAAATCTCGTGGTTGGCTATACTCCTCTGATGAAGCCAAACAGCTATATCCTGTCCTTTTATGATGATGCTGCTCCCGAATGGTATCTGGTTTACAAGCAAGAAATATTCTACCATCCCAACGGCAAACCGGAGGTTACGCATTACAGCAATTGGGATAGAAATGCCGGGAAATGGATTTACGCCGGAACAACAGAATGTGAGTATTATCCCGATTTCCGGATCAGGCTGGTTATCCACTCCGAAGTCAACAATCCTGAGCCGGTTTCGACTGCCGAGTTTGTTTACACTCCCCAAAACAAGATAGACCAGGTTATCAAAACATCAGTAATTGACACGAGCGTTTATGTTACCAGGGACAAGATATTCTATGATGATAGTGGCAGAGTCAGTTATACCATTAACCAAGTACAGGATATCGACCAGCAATGGGTCAATGTGGTAAAAACGGTCATTACCTATTTGCCCCAGGATAATAGTAGTTATGAGGATTTTGCCAACCTGTATCTATTAAACCTCGTCTGGGGGATGGAAATCCTTAATCCCTATGCCAACGTCTTTAAGCTGCAAAGGGAGGATAGTTATTTCTGGAACGCTCTGGACTGGGATTTTGGATATTACCGCACTTTTGCCTACAACGACGCACTGCAGATACTGGACACTACAGACTGGGGATATTCAAATGAATGGATAGAGGCCTTCAAGTATGTGTACAGCTACGACTCAAGTGATTATATGCAATACATGCATTATTATGCTGGCGATGATTCGGGACTCTATCTGCAGCACCGTCTTGTTTACTACTACGATAACTTTACGCATAATGATGACCCCGCCATACCTGCTGTCAGGCCTGGTTTAAGCATATCTCCCAATCCCTTTGGTGCCAGCACCAACATATCCTATAAACTTACGCAAAGCAGTCCGGTCGAAATCAGAATCCATAACTTAAAGGGACAGCTGATAAGGTCCTTTTCCCAAGAGTTAAAAGCTGCAGGTGAATATTCTACCAGATGGGATGGATTGGATGACAGAGGGTGTAGCGTCGGCTCCGGCATCTATCTAGTCCGGCTGAAGACTTCTGGCGGAGTACGCAGCGCCAAGGGGATCTTGCTAAAGTAAAAAACCACATTCGTGTTTCCCCCAAGACTGGCATACTTTAGGGATGCTTTTCGATGGTGCGGCGCAGCACAAACAGGACTCAGTTTAGACTTGGACATTTAATGTTTTTTGTGATGGTTTACACTCGCTGTTCAGGTGGATATTCCCCAGTGGAATATAGCCGGCGAAAAACTCCTTGACAGATTCAAATCCGGATGGGCATGGTCGGAACAGGCATCGGATGCGTCTGAGGCACTTAAAGAAGGTAATGATCGCTTGAAGCGCAAAACAGAAATGCAAGTAGTCAAGCTTGCGGGCAACACCTATGTGCGGGGTGACTGCGTCGCCGGCTGCCAGGCTTTGATCCAGGACGAAACGGTGGACCTGATCGTCACCGATCCGCCTTATGGCATCGGCGGAGGCGCTTTGCACAAGCACTACAACCGCGACGAGAAGTTTGTGCTGGATGGCTATATCGACGTTCCGGCAGACCAGTACCAGGATTTTTCCCTGGCCTGGATAGCTCAGGCGGCGAGGATCCTCAAACCGGGCGGCCAGATCTACATCGTTTCCGGTTACACCCATCTTTACGAAATCATGCACGCGCTGCGGCAAACGCCCCTGGTCGAGGTCAACCATCTGGTCTGGAAGTATCCTTTCGGTGTTTACACCCGAAGGAAGTTCATCACCTCGCACTACCACATCCTGCTCTATGCCAGGCCCCCGCTGGAAAAATCGACCTTCAATCTATGCTCCAGGTTTGGGCTCGAGGAGCGCGACGCAGACGGCAGATCGCTTAACTACAGGGATCGCGAGGATGTGTGGACCATCAACAGGCGCTACCAACCGGGCAAGATCAAGAACAAAAACGAATTGCCGCAGGAACTGCTGGTCAAGATCCTGCAGTATAGTTCCTCTGAGGGCGATCTGGTCTGCGACCTGTTCATGGGCGGGTTCACTACCGCCAAAGCCTGTATCGGCCTGAACCGGAGGTTCATCGGCTTCGAACTTTCCCAGCGGGCGTTCGAGCATCAGATCGTGGAAATTTCGCAACTGGAGCCGGGCAAACTGTTGACGAAACTGCGCAAGCCGGCAACCGACAGACTTACAAACCGCGGCGGAGCCTGGTCGGAAAAGGATAAACGCAAACTACTCCGGGAATATCAGGGCCTCATCCGCGCCGGTTTGAAGCAGAAAGAAGCCCTGGCACAGCTCAGCGGTAAATATCTGCGGGGGGAATGGTCTCTGAAAAGGGTGCTGAAAGCAGGACAGCAGTGAGGTTGGAGGTTTTGGGCAGCGCCGTGGGGGATGCCGCTCAGAAAAAATACTTGCCTAAAACGGAAAGGCTTAATTTTTGGTGCAAAATTAGCGATTTTGACTCGTAATGAGCCATTGGGAGCGTCAATGAGGTTAAAAACCTTTCCCGGGGGAGTGCATCCCCACGATCACAAGTTTTACTCTGCCTCCGTGCCGATCGAGATCCAACCCTTGCCTGCCAGGGTCATCATACCTCTTTCGCAGCACATCGGAGCGCCTTCAGCCCCGATCGTCAAGGTCGGCGATGAGGTTCTGGCGGGGCAGAAGATCGCTGAAGCCGGCGGATTCGTCTCCATACCCCAGCATGCCAGCATCAGCGGCAAAGTAACGAAGATAGACACTTTTCCCCATCCCTCCGGAATCATGGCCACCGCCATCGAGATCACCGGGGATGGGAAAGACACCTGGGTCGAGTTGGTTGACGACCCCAATTTCCTGGATCTTCCGACGCAGGAGATCAAGGACCGCATAGCTGCCGCGGGAATTTGCGGCATGGGTGGAGCGGGCTTTCCCACCTCCGTGAAGCTTTCACCACCGGCGGATAAACCGATCGACACCGTGATCCTCAACGGCGTGGAATGCGAACCTTACCTGACCTCGGATCACCGTCTGATGCTGGAACACAGCGAGCCGATCATCCATGGCCTGAAGATCCTGTTGAAGGTCCTGAACGCCAGGCAAGGCATGATCGGCATCGAAGCGAACAAGCCCGACGCCATCGCCCTGATGAAGAAACTCCTGGCCTCAGAAAGCAATCTTAGCGTGGTTCCGCTCAAGCTTCAATATCCCCAGGGCGCTGAAAAACAACTGATCTACGCCGCTACCAGGCGCAAGGTTCCGGCTGGCGGATTGCCCATGGCTGTGGGCGTGGTGGTGCAGAACGTGGGCACCGCCTTCGCCATCTATGAAGCCGTGCGCTACAGAAAACCCCTGGTGGAGCGCGTGATTGCGGTCACAGGCAGCGTTGTGGCGCAGCCCAAGAACCTGAAAGCGCGGATCGGCACGCCTTTTTCCGAATTGGTGGCTTTTTGCGGCGGCACTTCCGGCGAAGTTGGCAAGATCATTTCCGGCGGACCGATGATGGGTTTTGCCTTGCCCAATCTGGACGCCCCGGTTGCCAAGGGTAGTTCCGGACTGGTGCTATTGAACGTGAAGGAAGCGTCCTCCATCGCGGAACGCAATTGCCTGCGTTGCGCTCGCTGCGTGGACATTTGCCCCATGAACCTGTTACCCAGCCTGATCGCCCAGGCTGTGAAAGGCAAGGATCTGGACCTGGCCCTCAAGTGTGGTTTGGAAGATTGCATGAAATGCGGCAGCTGCGCCTACGTGTGCCCCGCGCACATCAGCTTGGTGCAATGGATCGACACCGGCAAGATCCGCCACGCGGAAAACCTGCGCGCCAAGAAATAGGGGTTGAACGATGAAAGATAAATACACAGTTTCTCCAGCGCCGCATCTGCACGACCGCACATCCATCCCCAACGTGATGTGGAATGTGGTGATCGCGCTGCTGCCGGCTTTGGCCTTCGCAGTCTATTATTGGGGCTGGCGCTCGCTCTGGCTCACTCTGATCGGAGTCGTGGCGGCTGTCGCAACCGAAGCGCTGATCCAGTATCTGCGCAAGGTTCCGGTCACGGTTTACGACGGCTCCGCTGTGCTTACGGGCATGCTGCTCACCTATAATATTTCAGCCGACTCGCCCTGGTGGCTGCCGATCATGGGCTCAGTCTTCGCCATTGCGATCGGCAAGCAGGCTTTCGGCGGGCTGGGCAACAATCCCGTGAACCCGGCGCTTTTGGGCAGGGCGTTCCTGCTGGCGTCCTGGCCGTCACTGATGACTGGCAACTGCTGGATTCGGACCTTGCCGCACAAACTGAGCGAGTCCTCCATCAACGGGATCAGCAACCTGTCTTTGATCCATGCCAACCTGCAGGGCGTTTCCGCCAAAGCCTACGACCTGGTGACCAGCGCCACACCGCTCAAAGTGGCGCAGACCTTGCGGGACAGCAGCTTCGTGAATACGATCACCACCGATCCCGCCACCAATCTGGATATCAGCGGCAAGATGTTCAAGAGTTTGTTCGACATGGGCACGCTGCGCTCGCTGTTCTGGGGCAACGTCGGCGGCTGTATCGGCGAAGTATCGGTGTTCGCCTTGCTACTGGGCGCCATCTATCTGCTGTGGAAGAACATTATCGAGTGGCGCATACCGCTGTTCTACATCGGCACCGTGTTTGTGCTGACCTTCCTCTTCGGAGGGATCGAAGGCGCCGGGCCATCCATCCTGCTGCCCTTCTTCCACATCTTTTCCGGCGGCCTGATGTTGGGAGCGTTCTTCATGGCCACGGACTATACAACGAGCCCACTCACCAAGAACGGCCGCATCGTTTTCGCCATCGGCTGCGGCGTGCTGACCGTGGTGATCAGGCTGGTAGGCGGATATCCTGAGGGCGTATCCTATTCCATCCTGTTCATGAACGTGATGACGCCCCTGATCGATAAACTAACCATGCCCAAAGCGTTTGGGAGGGTGAAGAAATGAAATTCTACCTCAAACTCGGCCTGATCCTGCTGGCCTTTTGCATCGTCGCCACGGCGCTTTTGGCCTATGTAAATTCCATCACCAAGCCCAAGATCGCGGCCATCAAGATCAAGGAAGCGGAACTGGCCCGGGAAGAATTGATTCCCAACTCCGCTTTCGAAGAAGTTACGGTTAAAACCGGAAAAGATTCCATCGTGTATTACGTAGCCCGCGACAAAGCAACCAAAGAGCTAAAAGGCTACACTTTCACCGCTGCCAAAATTGGCTATTCCAGCAATGTGAAGACCATGGCCGCCATGGACAAGGACTTCCGCATCCTCGGCATCAAGGTGGTCGAACAGGCGGAAACTCCTGGCTTGGGAGCAAACTGCACCGATTCCACCTTTACGAAAAAATTCCGCGGTCTGACTCCGGACCAGTTAATGGTGGATAAGGACGGAGGTAAGATACAGTCCATGACCGGCGCCACCATCACCACCCGGGCAGTCACCAATTCCCTCCGGGAGCAAATCGCTCTCGTGAAAAAGGACGTGGAAGCCAAACTTGCGGCTCTGCCAGCACAGGAGGTGACACCATGAGTTTCATGAAAGAACTGACCAAAGGCCTGATCAAGGAAAACCCGACCTTTGTGATCGTCCTGGGTATGTGCCCCACCCTGGCTACCTCGACTTCCGTCAACAACGCCATCGGCATGGGGATGGCCGCCACGTTCGTGCTCGTTTGCTCAAACATCATGATCTCTCTGATCAAGAACGTCACTCCCGATAAGATCCGCATCCCGGTATACGTGGTTGTGATCGCCGCATTTGTTTCCATCGTGGACATGATGATGGCGGCCTACGTTCCGGATTTGCACAAATCCCTGGGGCTGTTCATTCCGCTGATCGTGGTTAATTGCATCATCCTCGGCCGCGCCGAAGCCTATGCCAACAAAAACAACGTGCTTAATTCCCTGGCCGACGGAATTGGCATGGGAGCCGGATTCACGCTGGCGCTCACCGTTGTGGCCACATTCCGCGAGATCCTGGGTAACGGAACCTGGGCGGGCTTGCGGATCATGCCGCAAACCTACGATCCGATGCTGATGGCGCTCCTGGCGCCGGGCGCTTTCATCACGCTGGGCACTCTTATGGCCACGATCAATTTACTCAAGGAGAAGAAATAATGGGAGTCCTGGGCCAAATCTTCGTAATGGCGATCGGAGCCATCTTCATCCAAAACTTCGTTCTAGCACGCTTCCTGGGGCTTTGTCCATACCTAGGTGTATCCAAAAGGCTGGATTCCGCGTTCGGCATGGGCATGGCCGTGATCTTCGTGATGACCATGGCTTCGGCGATCACGTTCCTGATCTACAAATACCTGCTGGTCAGGTTCGATATCGTTTACCTGAGCACCCTGGCCTTCATTCTCACCATCGCCGCCTTGGTGCAATTCGTGGAAATGGTCATCCTCAAAAACGCCCCGGCCCTGTATAAAGCCCTGGGCGTGTATTTGCCGCTCATCACCACTAACTGCGCCGTGCTGGGCGTGGCAATCCTGAATATCACACCTTTGGCAGACGGCTCATCCTACAATTTCCTCTTCGCCACCCTGAACGGGTTTCTCTCCGGGGTCGGCTTCACATTCGTGATGCTGGCGATGGCCGGGATCCGTGAGCGGTTGGCCTTGGTCGACATGCCCAAAAGCATGCATGGCTTCGCCAGCGGTATGATCCTGGCCGGAATAATGGCCCTGGCGTTTTACGGCTTCATGGGCCTGAAGATCTGAAGGAGGCTGAAATGACGCTGAATATGATCCTCGTTACCCTCACCGCCTCGCTAACTTCCCAGATCAGCGTGCCCGTGATCATTCTGGGCGCCATGGGTCTGGTATTTGGGCTGATCCTGGCTTTTGCCGCCAAAGTCTTTGCGGTCCAGATCGATCCCCGCGTGGAACAGATCATCGGCGCTTTGCCCGGCGCGAATTGTGGCGCTTGCGGTAAAGCCGGTTGTGCCGGATACGCCGATTCCATAGTGCATTCCGGAGTGGAAGTCAATCTTTGCGCCCCCGGAGGAGCCGCTGCGGCTTCCGCCATAGCGCGAATCATGGGCAAGGAAAGCGGATCGGTGACCAAGAAAGTCGCGGTGATCCATTGCTCATCGGGCGGTCATAACAACACCACCTGGAAATACGCCTACCAGGGCATCGAAAGTTGCGTCTCCGCCGTGAACATCGCGGGCGGACCCAATGCCTGCTCCTACGGCTGTATCGGCTACAACGACTGCCAGAAAGCCTGTCCCTTCGATGCCATCTCCATCGACGCCAACGGCATGCGCTGCATCGACCTGGAGAAGTGCACCGGCTGCGGTTCCTGCGTCAGGGCCTGTCCGCGTAAACTGATCGACCTGGTTCCCCTCAACCGCAACGTCTATATCAAGTGCTCCTCGCAGGATAAGGGACCTTTGGCGAAACAGGTATGCGGCAGCACGCTGCCTTGCATAGGCTGCGGAATCTGCTCGCGCAAATGCCCCGTGCAAGCCATTACGATCACCAACAACCTGGCCGCCATCGATTATGCCAAGTGCATAAATTGCGGCCTCTGCGCCACGGCTTGCCCGACGGGCGCCATCCTGGACCTGCTCTGCGGAACGCGCAAAAAAGCGCAAATGATCGATGAACTCTGCATCGGCTGCACCATCTGCGCCAAGAATTGCCCTGTGGAAGCCATCTCCGGAGAAGTGAAGAAAGTCCACAAGATCGACGCGGAGAAGTGCATCGGCTGCGGAGTGTGCATCGAGAAATGCCCCAAGCAGGCGATTAAAACCGCGGACTGAGATTCTGTCAAAGTCCAGCCATCGATAACCTTGGCGGTCTCCTGGGCCGCCATTTTTCTGCCCAGGTTCAGGCGCATTTGCAGGATTGGGCTCCGGTTATCATTACGCCGTCATTGCGCGCTCATTGCGGGCTTCACCCGTAGTGAGCGCGCAATGACGGCGTAATAGTCACGGGAGCCAAGCGGGATTCCAGGCGGTGGAAATTTTACGATTGACACAAAGGGCACACTGAAATAAATTGAAAAAAAACTACTTTTCTGTACGTGTTAGAACCAAGGAGAGATAATGCCCTATATTTCCAACACCGACGCAGACCGGCGCGAAATGCTCGCCAGGATCGGGGTCGCCTCGTTCGACGAGTTGATCGCCGCGATCCCGGAGCCGCTGCGTCTGAAACATCCGCTGAACCTGCCGCCAGCCCTTTCCGAACTGGAGATCACCAGGCTGATCAATGAGCGCACCTGCGGCAACGTCTGCGTGCAAAACGCCAACTCCTTCCTCGGAGCAGGCGTATACGACCATTTTATACCCGCCGCGGTGGATACGATCGTTTCCCGCCCCGAGTTCTTCACCGCTTACACGCCTTATCAGGCCGAGGTCAGCCAGGGCACGCTGCAATTCATCTATGAATACCAGACCATGATCTGCGAACTCACGGGCATGGAGATCGCCAACGCTTCAATGTACGACGGCGCTTCGGCGATCGCGGAGGCCATCCTGATGGCGGTGCGCAAGAATAAGCTCATGAAGGCCATCCTGCCCGCCACGCTGCATCCGGAATACGTGAAGGTGATCAGGATCTACACCGAAGGGATCGGCGTGGAACTGCTCAGTTGCGCTGCCAAAGACGGCGTAATGGACCTTGCGGCGCTGTCAGCCATGCTGGGCGGCACCATCGGCAGCGTGGTGGTTCAGACCCCCAATTTCTACGGCAACATCGAGCCTGTTAATGAACTGGATGCCATCGTCCACGCGCAGCCCAAGGCTTTGCTGATCGCTGCTGTGGACCCCATTTCCCTGGCGATCCTCACTCCGCCCTCCGAATATCACGCGGATATCGTAGTGGGGGAGGGCCAGGCTCTGGGCAACAGCATGTATATGGGCGGGCCGCTCTTCGGTTTCTTTGCCAGCAAGCTGGATATGGCGCGCAGCATG
>DAHVPC010000040.1 GCA_027318475.1 Candidatus Cloacimonadota bacterium
TCAGGCCCAGGTGGTTGGGGTCGAGTATCAGGCTGCGCCGCTCTTCCGGACCCAAGGTATCCGCTTTGACCTTGATGAGCGCTTCCTCGGCGATCTGTTTCGCCTTCTCCGGCAGGCTCAGGCTTTCCACCCATTCCCAGCCGACCGCTCTGCCACCTTCGTCGAAGGTGCGGCTTTGGCTGTCGCCGGCATGCAAAGCTGTGGCGATGATCATGGGGTCGATCCACTGGGTGTTCAGTTCCAGCCTGGTGCCCAGAGTGCTGCCAAAGAACTTTTCGTCCTTGTGCTGTACCAGGTAAAATACGGCCTGGCGGATGCCTTCGTAGGCCAGCATGGTCCTGTTCACTTCCAGCATCAGTTCCACCTTTTCCTTCACTGGCACGTCAAAGGGGTCGATGCAAACGGGGGTCTCGTATTTGGCGATGTAGCTGCGTTCCGGTGCCAGACGCAGTTTTTTGGCTCTGTTTACCGAAGCCGAAAGCGCCGCGATCTCGGAAGCGCGATGCACCGTAGCCAGCACGGCCTCATCGGTAAAGACGTTGGAATGCGCGAAACCCCAGGCGCCGTCTTTAAAGACGCGGATTCCGTAGCCGTAGAGCACGCTGTTGCTGGTGTTCTTCAGGCTGAGGTTGTGCAGGTAGATCACCTGGTCGGTGGTACGCTGAACGCGGATGTCGGCATATTCGGCGCCGAGACTTTGTGCCGCGTTCATGGCAAGGTCGAGGTATTTCATATCTCCTCCCGGGGGAATATTTACATATGCGGAAGAGGCCGTGGCCCGCTTTACGGCAAGGTTCCGCTCTCTGATTCCAGCTATCGGGACAGCCCGGATTCGTCAAGATGGATTTTTCGGTTGACAAGCAGGGGGGATGGAGCGAATGGTGGATTGCGTTTCCCTGAGGGAGCGCCAAATTCCAGCCTAGCAGGAGTCAGCATGCACTGTCCTTTTTGCCGGATCGAGTCCGATCAGCATCTGGCGGAGAACGAACACTTCTTCGCCATCCGCGACATCCATCCCGTCACGCCCGGACACTGCCTCGTAGTCGCCAAGCGCCACGCGCAGGATTTCTTTGATCTGCAGCCTTCCGAGATGGCTTCCCTGCACGAGATCTGCCTGAAACTGCGGGATATCCTGGAGGACGAAATCCAGCCCGCAGCCTACAACTTGGGAATGAATTGCGGAGCGGCTGCCGGACAAAGCGTGTTTCATTTCCATCTGCACTTCATTCCCCGGACAAGGCGCGACAGAAGGCCACTGCAGGGTTTGCGGGAATACGTCAAAGAGATCCTATGATCCCGGGAGTACCAATGAAAAGTGTAATCATCTTCCTGATCCTTCTCTGCATAACCGCCGTCAGCAACGCCGGAAGCTTGGAGCCGCAATATGAATCCGGAGCCGCGGTGCTTTGCATCAAAGACGCGTATAAGGGCCAGATCCGCTTGGGAGCGGCATCCACGGGCATCGCGGATGTGGACGATCTGCTGCGCCGGCTGGAAATTCGCAGCGTCCAACCCCGCTTTCAAACCAATCCAAAGCTGCGCTCCAGCGTTGATCTCTCACCCATTCTGGAACTCCGGTTTTCGCCCGACCAGGAGCCCCGCGGCATCTGCAACGCCCTGTCCAGATTGACCAGCGTCGCCTATGCCGAACCGATCTACATCGACGAACCGCTGGACGTTCCCAACGATTACTATTTCCCCTACGCCTGCTACTTCGACTCGCTCTACGCCGAACAAGCCTGGGGCATCCACAAGGGCGAGAACGGACCGGAGGTGGTCATCGCCATCGTGGACACCGGCGTGAATTGGAAGCATCCAGACCTCGCGCCCAACATCTGGAACAACCTCGGCGAGGACGCCAACGCCAATGGCTACACGATCTACTTCGACGGCGCCGCCTGGGTTTACGACGCTGCCGACCTCAATGGGGTCGACGACGACTTCAATGGCAAGACCGACGACCTCATCGGCTGGAACCTGATGTACGACATCAACGGCACGGAATACTACGATCCCTACGTGAGCAGCGGGCATGGCACCAACGTCTCCGGCATCGCCAACTCCCGCACGAACAACGGCGCCGGAGTCAGCAGCATCCCCTGGAACGTCAAGACCATGCCCATCCGCTGCACTCCACCTGGCTATGGCAGCATCTACCGTGGCTACGACGGCATCATCTACGCGGCGGAAAACGGCGCCGACGTGATCAACTGTTCCTGGGGAGGCATCTATGCCTCACAAGCCAACCAGGCAGCGGTGAATTACGCCTGGTCGCTCGGTTCGATAATCGTTGCCGCCTCAGGCAACTCCAACAATCTGATTCCGCTTTTCCCTTCCAGCTATGAAAAGATCTTCTCCGTGGGTACAGTGCGCAACAGCGGGGTCCAGACCGTGTGCACCTACGGCCCCTTTCTGGACGTCTGCGCGCCCATGGACTCAATCTACACAACGGTTGTGAACTCCTATGCCTACGTGGGGATCGCCACTTCCTACGCCAGCCCCATCGGATCGGGAATGGCCTCGCTGGTTAAATCCTTCCATCCGGAATGGTCCAATAGCCGGGTTGTGGAGCAGCTTCTGGCCAGCTGCGACGACCTCAATCCCTATAATCCCACCAAAACCAATCTGCTGGGCTATGGCCGGATGAATGCCTGGCAGGCTTTGGGCGACACGCTGCAAATGCCGACACCCGGATTGAAACTGGCGATCCAGACCTTCCGTCCTCCTTCGGATGCCAACGGCAACCTGGCGGTCGAGCCGGGAGAACAGTTTTCCCTGAATTTCCGCCTGCGCAATTACGCCTGGGTGAGCGCCACCGGCAACCTCAGCCTGAGCCTTTCCTGCAGCGATCCAGACGTCTCCATACTGAACGGTTCATACACCTGCGCCATCGGAGCCGATGCCGGCTTGGAAGTCGCCAACGCCTTCCTGGTGCAGGTGTCGCCCTCAGCCACCGCGCAGTATGTGACTTTCACCATTTCCAGCTCTGCCGACCTTCCCATCCTCACTGGCTCCACGCTGCGTTACGACGTCCTTATCAACGGCCCCGGAATCTATGTCTGGGAAGGTTTTCCCAACGTCCTCACCACCAGCGGCACCTATATCAAGAACACACTCACAGCCGCCGGCTATACCTGCGCGTTGGGCAACAACTACAACGTCAATGGCACCCTGTTCCCGCCTTCCCTGCTGGGTTTCGACGCCGTGTTTCTTTCCTATGGCGCTGTGGGTTCCTACTACTATTGCTACGGCTTTGAGGATCCGCAGATGTTTTCCGCCATTCGCTCCTATCTGGAAGCGGGCGGTAAACTATATCTGGAGGGCGGCGATGCCCTGGGCTACGACCTCGCCAACTATTTTCCGGAGATCGAACCTGGACTGGACGGAGACGACATCCTCTATCCGCTTCTGGGCCTGGAGTCCGCGTCTGACGGGAGTTCCAACGTCATTTCCCTGCTTTCTGGAGAGCATGGCTGGCATACCCTGGGCCTGAACTTCAACGGCTCCTCGCAGACTTCCACCTATTGCGCCAGCCAGGACCTCTATGTTCCCAGCGCGAATGGCGTTCCAGCCTTCGAGGAAGACAACTACGGAACCGTGGCAGTGCAGGGAATGGGCAGTTACGGTCAGCGGACCTTCGTGATGTCCTACACCCTGAAAGGCCTGACTGACGGAGTTTTCCCCAGCACCAAAGCCGAACTGCTTAACCGTATCCTGGCCTTCTTTTTTTCCACCGAACTGAGCCTGCCGGATATCCAGAACCTGAGCATCGAACGCGCCGGCAACGACTCGCTGCGCCTGAGCTGGGATTATACCTTCGCGGTGGACTGGTTTTCCATCCTGGGCGGCGACACTCCCTTGACGCTGGATCAAGTGGACCTGCAAACCCCCTTGCATCAAGCGGTGCTGCCCGCAAATCCGCGACGGTTCTGGCAGGTGCGGGCTCACAAGGACTTTGGAAGGTGAAGGCCAGGATAAAAGATAAGTAGGATCAGAATCCTACCCTAAACAGCCCCTGCCACTGCTGAATAGACTCGATTCTCAATCGTGTATGGCGGGTATAATCTTGAAATCGCCCCCGTGACCAATACACCGTAATTGCGCGCTCATTGCGCGCTTTGCCCGTAATGACCGCGCAATGATAGCGTATTGATAAGCGGAGTGATAACATCCTTCAGTTGAAAAAACAGGCCCTGTTTCAAACGAAGTGGGTAAGCCCCGGAGGGTGCGACAGATCATAGCGGTGGGTGCGAGCGACGCAGGAGCGATGCCCCCCGGAATGTAGTATCAACAACACTTTTGAGCCCCGGAGGGTGCGACAGACCTTTGGCGGACCTTTTCAATGGCAGGATATGGCAGATATCTATAGAACTAGCTCAAATAGGAATGATCATCATTTTAATGCTTGCCTGGTATCCGAGTGTGTCGCACCCTCCGGGGCTAAATCTATTTACGTGTTACCGGTTCGGGGGGCATCGCTTACCACCCCACAAACTCGCTGCGCCCCTTTGAGGGGACCCCGGTTCGCTCGCACCCACCGCTATGATCGGACGCGCCCTCCGGGGCTTAAATGTACAACAGGAACTTGAGCTAAATAGTTTGCCTTACCGACTTAGATAGAAAGAGCTCCGAAAAAACAGGCTCTATTTCAAACATGAGCGGGGAATTATTGTTCAAACAACCGCTAACTCCAATCTGTTTCTATTACCCAAGAACCCTTATCCTGGGCACCCGGGCGTGAATCCTTTCACAGAGAGCAGTTCGTAGATTTTCACGGAGAAATCCTTGCCTTTCACCTTCACTTCGTCCAGGTAGCGGACTTCCACTTTGTCCTGCACTTTGGCATAGGTGAATTCGCTGATGATGATGTTGTGGGCAGTGTCGTAATCCCGGGTGATGGCTTCCAGACGGGCGCCCAGATTGATGGTGTCGCCGATGGCGGTGTAGTCGAAGATCTGTTCGGAACCGAGGTTGCCCACGACTGCCACACCGGTGTTGATGCCGACGCCGAAGTCGAAGGGATCCACACCCCCGGCTTTCCATTTCTCCAGCAGGCGTTCCAGGCAGGCGCGCATATCCAGCGCGGTCTTGCAAGCCTGAAGGGCGTGCTCTTCGGTGTACAGCGGCACGGCGTACAGGGCCACGATCTCGTCGCCCACGAACTTATCCACGATACCGCCGTTCTTGATGATGGTCTTCACCATCTCGGTGAGGTATTCCTTGAGGATCAGCACCGTCTCCTCCGGTTTATGCCGTTCGGTGTAGGTGGTAAAAGAGACGATATCCGTGAACAGCACCGTTAACTCCTGCGCCACTCCGCCATACTTCAAGGATTCCGGGTGTTTGATAATCTGATTCACCAGTTCGGGCGCCAGATATTGCTGGAAGGCGTTCTTGATGAACTTCTTTTCCTTGTGCGTGCGCAAATAATGGCTGACCAGGGCGGCAACGTAGAGCAGGATGAACAGAAGCGCCACTTCCACGATGGGCAGGACGGCGCGCAACCTGGCAAAGAGGAAGAAACTGACGGCCAGATAAGCCGCGATCAGCAGGATGGTAAAAACCGCGGAAAGAGGCGGTTTGAACCGTGAAAAAAGCCAGAATACCGCGACTGACAGCAGCAGTTCCAGGAGGAAGAACAACCAGCCTTCTACTGGATGGAGAAACTCGCCGCGGCGAGCCATTTCCAGGAAGTTGGCATGGATCTCCACGCCCGAGGTGAGTTGGCTGCTGAAGGGGGTGGGGAACTTATCGTGCAGCTCGTCGATGGTGGCGCCCACCAGCACGGTTTTATCCCGGAAAACTCCGCTGGCCAGAAGGTCGTAAAATTCGTCGATCTCCACGCCCTGGTATCCCGGCATCGCCGTTAGGCTGTCGTCCAGAACTGTGTTGTAGGAATAGTGCTGGAAGGTGTGGGCGCCGCCGTAGTAATTGATCTTGGCCTTGTTTTTTCCGATGACGGGGAGTAGCAGCCCGCCTACGTTGACCTTGCCCTTCCTTTGGGTAATGACGCTTTCCCACTCCGGATCGTATTTCTGCCAGTTCGCCAGAGCCACCATGCCCAGGGAGTAGACCGGCTTCCCATCGAACTCCTCGAACAGGATGTAGTCGCGGATGAAGCCATCCCGGTCCATCGTCATATTGACTATGCCCCAGTTCTTGTTCTGGGAAAGCAGGGGGGCGATGGGCTTCTGGACCTGCACGTGCAGAGGGTTGGCCGGATCGCGGAGATGCTTGCCGCAGAACGTGACATTATTCACAACGGCGCATTGGGCCGCCAGCGTGGAATCGCTCGCCGGGTTGCTGTCCTCGATGAACTCCACGTCGAAGATGATCTGGCGGGCTCCGGCCAGATTGAGGTTCTCCACGAGCTTGGCGTGCATTTCGCGGGGAAATGGCCAGGGCCGGTTCAAGGCCTGGAAGGTGACGTCATCGATGGCCACGATGACGATGTCTCCACTCACAGGCCTGGCGCCCCGCAAACGGAAAAACGCGTCCTGGGCGCGGTGTTCCTGGCTGTTGAAAAAAGCAAACCAAAACAGGAGCTTGACCGCGAGCAGGATCAGGACGGGGATCAGCAGTTTCCTCAGCTGTTGCATAAACACCTCTTGTGTGCGGAGGAGCGAGGCCTCCGGCTGCTTCATTGAGCCCTTATGATGATGGTTAATTCTGCCTTCTGGTTTTGCTTCTCAGCGTTTACGCAGCATCCTCCCAGCCGGATCAGAAGCTCTGGCTGAGTGTGAGGCGCCAGGTCAGGACGTTGTAGCTCACTTCAGCCTGGTCGGAATTGTTGTAAAATCTCCCGCCCAAGCTGGTGTCGATTGCGGTATCGGACCAAGGCCGCGCTTGCAAGCCCAAAGTGAAGTTGTTGTAACTCTGGCTGTCCTGGTCTCCACCCAAAGCGGTGGTGCGGAATTCCAGCCAGGGCAGCAAGCGGTCTTCCCACAAGCGGTACTCGCCTTTGAGCATCAAACTCAGGTTCGATTTTTCCTCGTCGGTGACCAGCAATTCCTGCACGCTACGGGAGAACGAGATCTGGGTCTTGAGGGGCAGGGCGATAAAATTGCTGATCAGGCTGACCGACACAGCAATGCCGTCGTTGTCGTAGATATCGGCCATGCGCCCGTCCAGCAACGGATCTTGCCGCTCTTCCTGGTAATTCTCGGTGCGGAAGCCGATATCCACAGTCGTGGGCGCCACCGGCAGCTGTCTGAAGGTGTATCCGGCCCCCAGAGCAATCTGGCCGGAAGACCGCTGGTAGGCGTTGTACATTCCCAAGCCCAAGCTATCGATCCTGGCGTTCCTTTCATTCCCGCCCAGGTTCCCGGTGTAGGATAGGGAGAAATGGGGGTAGCGCGGTATGCTGACCAGCACCTGGCCGAAGAAAGAAGTATAGAGGTTGGTTTCCAGGTGATGCCTGGCCAGATTGTCACGGGTATGGGTGAGTCCCGCGTTGACAAAGAAGAACTGCTTATAATTGAACTGGTCAGAAAGCGACAGGATACTGGCGTCGTTTTGCACGTAGTTGGCGCTTAAGGCTTTGTAGTAGGAGCCCACGCGCGAGTAACTCAGGTTAAGCAGGTTATTGCGCCATAAGGAACGGCCATAGGCGGTCCAGGCCGAAAAAGGCGCGGGGTTGGTGAGGAAACCGGAAAGCGGCAGCGGCTGCATGCTGGTATTGATGATGAAGATGTCCTGATAGTCTGATGGATCCACGCCGGCGTCCTCGCCCAGGTAGTCGTTCAGTTCACTCTGGCTGAGAGCGCCGGGCAGGGTGTTTTTGTTGAAGAGGCTGAACGCCGCTTCCAAGCCCAGAACCGTGTTGTGGGCGGCCAGGTTCAGCCTGGCGTCGGTTCCCAGCACCAGGTTGTCGGCTGGGAACGCGATCTGCGTGTCGCCGTCCTGGACGTAGATCCTGTCCAGGGAACTGATGATATCCCTGTTGCGCGTGGTGTTGAGCGCGAAGGAAAAGCCCTTTTCCTTGCCAATGCGCAGATGCATGGCCAGCGCTTCCTGTTTGAAAGTTCCGGGATAGTATGTCGTAGCTCCGTCAGAGTCGGACGCGAGGCCATCCACGGCCCGCAGCATTTCTCCGTGCGCCAGGGCTATCCCGAAGCCGGGCCCGTTGTAGCTGGAATAGATGCCGCGCAGGTTTCTGTTGGACATCGTAAGTTTGCTGACATCCGGGGCATAATCGCCCACATAAGTTTCCCAGTTGGGGAGCAACAAGCCGAAGCGGAAGCGATTGATCGCCTGGGCGGTTTTTTTATCCTGGGTGGTGGCGAAGGCGTAGGCGTTCAGAGCCAGTTTCCGGTATTCGGCATACACATCCAGGTTCGCCCAGGCATCGTCGCGGTCCGAACCAAACACGCTGGCGGCGTTTTCTTCATTGGAGGCATAGACGTTGACCCCGGCATTGGCGCCGCCCCGCAAGTTCAGGGGCAGGCTGGTCACGTTACCGGAGGCCTTGACAGTGGTGGTCCAGGTGGCTGAGTACAGATTCCTACCGTCTCTGGTTTCGGCTGTCACATAGGCCGCAATCTTGCCGGGCCTGGGATTCTCCTCCCGGTACACCAGCACGTTGGAACTGATTTCGGCCCGGCTGCTGACGTTTTTTCCATTGACGAACACCTGGATGCTGGAGAAATCCAGCGTGTCTTCCAATGCGTACCAGGACACGGCGAGCACATAGCCCTCCCTGGCAAGGACGGCGGGATCGTCGCTGAGCAGGACGAAATCGGCCGATTCTTCGCCGAGGCTGGCTTTGGGATCCCACAGGAAGGGGCGTTCGGCTGCTTCGGCCAGGGGCAGGGTTTCCACGCTCCCATTGAGCAAGGTAAACTGGAAGTAGTATTCCCAGCCTGAAGCCGGGGACTCGTTCGCGGGCAGGACCGCCCTCAGCCAGGGCCCTTCCGGAGTTTCCTGCTCCAGGCGGGCTTGCGCGTAGAATTGGGCATCGCGGGCGCGGAAAAACAGCGTGGCCTCAGCAATTTCGTTCCAGCCCTGCAGCACTTCCAGCCGGATTTCCTGGCGCGGACCGGCATCCCAGCTCCGGGGCGGAATGTGGTTGGCGACGATCCCCGCCAAACCTGCCCAGCCTGATGCCAAAAGGAACAGCAACAAGTATCTCATCGTGGCCTCACAGCAGCGATGGGCGCTAGTAGGTGATTTCAATGTATTTGAGGTTTCCGTTTTCATCGGTGACCTGGATCTTCATGGTCTTCTCGTCCAACTGGCCGGTGGTGTTTATCTCCGTGCTTTCTGCTTCGGAGACGTCTTCTTCCACAGTGGGCCGCGTCTCAATCTCCCCAAGCTCGGAGACGATGGTGGTGGAGCCGGCCCGGGTGATGGAGCTTCGCCCGCTTTCCTTGTGCTGCACTTCCACCTCGCCTTCCAGCACGACTATGATTGTCTGCCGGGCTTCGGTGAATTTCACCAGAAAGCCGGTGCCTTTCACGGATGCCACCGTGGTGGGCGTTTCCACCTGGTAGTTGCCCTTGATTTTGTTGTTGACCTTGGAATACAGGGAACCCTGGTTGAGCGAAGTATTTTTATCCAGGGCCTTGCCCTTTTTCGTCGCGGCCAACTTGATGATGGAATTCGCGAAGACCTTCACCGTCGCGCCGCCGTCGGCGTATTTGATGGCGGCGAAGGCCTCGCTGCCGGTCTTGACCTCGTCGTTGTTGTAAAGCAGTTCTCCGTTTTTGAACTTGATGGCCTTGCTGGCCCGCAGGATCGCGAGATTGCCCTTACTCTGCACCAGGTAAGCCACGGACTCCGCCGCGCCCAACGCGGATATCAGCAATCCCAGTAACAATGCCAGGCAGAATGTCTTCTTCATACTACCCTCACTGCTCCGTGATTTCCACGGTAATGGGCTTGCCCAGCAGCGAATTCACAAGATCCAGGGCTGGCTGCCCGGTAAAGACCTGGCCATCCTGGATGACCACTCCGGTCGGCATGAATCCCTGGCTGAGCAGGGCCAGGATCGCCGGATCATTCAGCATATTGAGCAAAGCGGCGAATTCCTGCAAGCTGGTATCGTTTCCGCTATGGCTGTCGTCGTATTGAAAGACGTACCATTGGCTGCTCAGGGTGTTGCGCGAACGGGTTACATCCGCGTAATTGCTTTCGTTCAGAAGGGTTGTCTCGACCCGCCAGGCGTAGTAGTGCAGGGTTTGGAAGGGCAGATACTCGGAGAAGATGTTTTGGCCGGCTTCCCCGTCATACACTATCCTGCCGCCCGATTCCACCATGTTGGCGCTGGGCGGAGCGCCGGGCACGAACTCCTTGATCGTCAGGCGGAAAGTGTTGAAACTGGTGATCAGGGAATTCCACAAAAAGGTGACCGGTTTCAGGTTTATCTTGGGGGGAAGCTGCCCTGCCAGCGTGCCTGGATACGCCGGAAAGATGGATTTTATGTTGGAAATGGAAACAACAAATGTAGCCGAGACGGAGCGGAACTGCCTGTTGCGCGGAGTAGCCGTGGCCGTGAAAGTTAGCTTGCCATCCGGGAAAACGCCGGCTTCCAGAGCGCTTTTCAGGACGGGATCGGCGTTCATGATCTGATCGATGTCGATTTCGCCCACCGGCTCGCCGAAACGGGGGCTCTGCTGGTCGGTGATCAGGTCCCGGTTGGAGAGGTTCCATTGCTCGCCGGGCTGGATGGGCACCACCGTGGGGAAACTGAGGCTCAGCAGCGGCTGCGGCAGATTGTTCCAGGTAACGGCCAGGCCCAGGTCGAAATCCACCGGGGCGGCGCTGACATTCGTGATCGCGAGATTGGTGTAAACTGGCTGGCCGGCCGCGTTAGCTGGATCGAAAACCGAGGCGTTGAGCACGTTTACCGAGATCCCGGGGGGTGAAAAAGACACGGTGAGAGGTTCCGTTTGGGCTATCAGAATCCCGCTCAAACAGAACAGCATTAACATAACAATGGTCAAGCGTCGCATATTCCCTCTTTTCTCAAACTGGATCAGAATATGGATAAAACCAGCTACGCGCTGGCGTCAAACGAGCCGCTGGGAACTATGCAATGAGTGTCCGGAACGCCGCTCTGCAATGCCACGGCAAATCCGGTTCACGTTCAATTCCCTTTTGCACACGATTCAAACCTCACATCCCTGTCAAGATTTTCTTTCACGACCGGCCAGCTTCCCACCATCACATAATCCGATAGCCATTCAGCTCCGATCGCTGGCAGGCCTCCCCCCGGCCGGCCTCTGCCGCGCTTCCCCCGGATCCCGCGGGAGGAACGGGAGGAAAGAGGGAGCGGCGCGGGAACCAAACCCCGGACTCCGATGAGGCGCTTACCGAGGCCTATAATGAGAGTTATGGGAATCCTGGATTGCGCGCGGATCGCTGACCTGGAATAGGATCCTGCGATTGCTTTCTGAATGTCTGGCGTTCATCTGTAACTGGATTTATACGTAATAAACGATTGACAAAAACAGCTGCGGCCTGAGCATGCGATATATCCTGAAATCAAGTCAAGGAGCCACCATGAAAGCACTGTGTTTCATCCTGCCGGTCCTGATGATCGGCGCTGCTTTGTATGCGGAGGAAGCCAAGCCGGAGATCCTGTTTCCCGACCACCATCTGTGCCTCGAAGCATCCGGAAAAGTAATCCTCAAAGCCGACAAGGCGGTTTTTTCTTTCGAAACCAAAGGGGAAGGCCCGACTCTGGGGGCCGCCGTAGCCAAAGCCAAATCCAATGTGGAAGCGCTGGTAGTGGACCTTACGGGCCTGGGCATCGACCGCAACAGCTTCGCCACCAGCAGCTTTACCTCCGGTAAGAGCAAAAGTTCCTACTTTCTGACCGATAAAAAGGACTACGTCGCGGTGCTCCATACGACGGTCACCTTGCGCGACCTGGCCAAACTCGATGACGCGATCCTGATCCTCACGGACAAGAAGGCTGAAAACCTCAGCGGTATCCAGTACTCACTGGACGATCCTTCCGCGGCGAGACAGTCGGCCAGGGAGATCGCCTTGAACCGGATCGTGAAACAGCGGGAGACCATCAGCCGCATCCTCAATGTCCAGGTCACCGACGTCCAACTGATCGATGAAGCGCCTTTCGAGGCCCTGCCCTGGAATAGCGGGATGACTTATTTTGGGGAAAAGTATCCCGGCCCCTACAACACTGTAGTCCAGACCGCAGTCAGGGATGAAACCGGCATCGCGCTGGAACCTGCGGAAGACGCAGGCGGATTTTACTCGCCCGACGTGACGGTGGAAACGCAGGTGCGGGTGATCTACAGGATTGGCCTGACAGCGGGGAATTGAAAGAAACAACAGAACTGGCGAAGAGCTGAAAAGGCCCTGTCAGCTTTCGATCTGAACATCCCTGCCCCCATTTAGATCACCCGGTCCAGCACCAGCAGCATTTCCGCGAGAAAATCGGAATAACGGTCCTCCAGGATGGCCTGGCGCGCGTTCTGCATCAGCTCCTGGTAGAAATAGAGGCTGTGGATGGTGGTGAGGCGCATGCCCAGGATCTCGTTCATGGTGATGAGGTGGCGGATGTAGGCGCGGGAAAAATGCCGGCAGGTGTAGCAGCCGCAAAGCGGGTCGATCGGTCCGAAATCGTCCTTATAGCGCGCGGCCTTGATGATCATCTTGCCGTAACGCGTGAAGATGCTGCCCTTGCGGGCATTGCGCGTGGGCATTACGCAGTCGAACATGTCCACTCCGTTGGCGATGTTCAGCAGCAGGTCGGTTGGGGTGCCCACGCCCATCAGATAGCGCGGTTTGCCGGCTGGGAGGACGCCGTTCAGGAAGTCCGTGACGCGGAACATATCCTCTTTGGGTTCGCCGACGGCCAGCCCGCCAATGGAATAGCCGGGAAAATCCATATCCATCAGTTCCCGGGCGGAGCGCTCCCGCAGATCCTCATAGATACCACCCTGGACAATGCCAAACAGAGCTTGATGCGCGGAATTCGTGAAGGCTGCCTTGCCGCGCTCCGCCCATTTTAGCGTGGTGTTGAGCGAACGTTCCACATATTCGCGCGTGGCGGGATAGGGCGGGCATTCGTCGAAACTCATGATGATGTCAGCGCCGAGGGCTTGCTGGATGGCGATCACGCTTTCCGGAGTGAAGGTGTGGGGGCTGCCGTCGATGTGGGACTGGAATTTGACGCCGTCCTTGGTGATCTTGCGCAGGGCGGCCAGGCTCATCACCTGGAAGCCGCCGCTGTCGGTGAGCATGGGCTTGTCCCATGAGATGAATTTGTGCAAGCCGCCGGCCGCCCGGATGAGTTCGTGTCCGGGCCTCAGATAAAGGTGATAGGTGTTCCCCAGGATGATCTGGGCGTGGCTTTCCTCCAATTCGTGCGGACTCATGGCCTTCACTGTGCCGAGGGTTCCGACGGGCATGAAGACAGGAGTCAGGATTGTGCCGTGGTCGGTCCTGATAGTGGCGGCACGGGCGTTGCCGCAAGTGTGGTCTAATTGAAATCTAAACATGATGAATAGAAGGGTAAAAGGGCAAAAGGGCAAAGGGGGCTGCGCATGGAGCGAAACTGGGTGCTATTCGGCATTAACGAGATCCTGGCTGGTTATCAACTTTCACTTTAAGAGATTTGATCAAGGATGTAAGCATTGAGCGGAGATGCCGGATGGAGGAGGTGAAAGGAGTTAGGTCTCTAAAATAGGCAAGGCGGTATGAGATCTCCAACTGGGTTTCCACTTCGGAGAGTGAACCGTTGGCGATATACAAGAACCGGATATACTCAACTGTGCTGTTCCTGCTATGCCCCTCGGCGATATTGGAAGGAATGGAAACTGCGCATCGCCTGAGTTGAGAGGTTATTCCATACAACTCATTCTGGGGAAAGGAAGCGGTTAAGCGATATATATCCAGTGTGAAATCCATGCTTTTCCGATATACTTCCAAATCACGGTAGGAACCCATTTATCCTCCTGGGGGCATTATTACAGTCTGAAATAAGTAAAATCGAAGTCATCAAACCTGCGCAGCCCCTTTTGCCCTTTTGCCCCTTTGCCCATTTTGTTTCCACGCTCATCATTACCGGTTCAGATAACGAAGAAACTCGCTGGAAAGATCTGAGTAGAAGGCCAGGATCATCAACCCGACTAAAAGAACGAAGCCGATCGACTGTAATATGGATTGCACTTTCAGCGGAATCGACCGCCGGATGAGGCCTTCGATGACCGCGAACATGATCAGGCCGCCATCCAAGATGGGAATGGGCAGCAGGTTCATGATCATCAGCATCAGGCTGATACTGGCAAAGAAGAGCAGCAGGCTGCCGAAGCCCTTCCTGCCCATCTGCTGGCTGAGGGACACGATCATCACCGGTCCGCCCACGGAACGCTGGAGTTCCGCGGGTTTTTTGGCCAGTTTGAAGAGCATCTGGTAATTGAGGGAGATGAAATTGGCGGTGTTGTAAGCGCTGAGTTTGAGAGCCTCAACCGGGCTGAAACGGCGCTGGTAGCGGACCGGGTGAGCCTGAATGATGCCGATGGTCTTGGCGGTTCCTGTGGCGATATTGCTTTCCAGGCGCAGGCTCCGGGTGAAAAAGCGGCCGCCGCGCTCTATCGAAAGCAATACGGAATCCCGGGGCGAATTGACTATCATTTCCCGCATGGAGTACCAGTCCGACACGGGGATGGAGTCCACCGCGGCGATCCGGTCGCCGGCCATCAGTTTGGCGTGATAGGCCGGGGTCTTGGGAATCACTTCGCCGATTTCGGTGCCGACCCGCGGCAACAGGCTCACGGCCAGGGATTCGGCGTCGCCCGCTACCACGGGGAAGGCCAGGGATTTGCCGGAGCGGTCGATGACCAGTTGCCCCGATTGGGCTGTCAACAGGCTCTCCAAAAAGTCGCTGAAGCCCTGCAACGGTTTACCGTTGAAACTGGCCAGGCTGTCGCCCGGAGCGAATACAGCCGCCCATTTACCCTCGGCTTTGCTCAACACCGGCGCCTGGTCTTCCACGTTCACAGGCAGGAGGAAAGCCACGATGAACAGCAGCAGCCCGAAAAGCAGATTGGCCAGGGGTCCGCTGAATCCGATCAGGGCGCGCTTCCACCAGGCTTTCCTACGGAAAGAGGAGCTATCGTCGGGATCAGGTGTGTCCGTGTTCTCGCCTTTCATCTTCACATAACCGCCCAGTGGGATCCAACCGATGCGGTAGTCGATTCCTTTGCGGGTGAATTGCAGCAGCGGCTTGCCAAAGCCGAGAGAGAACTTTTCTATTCCCACTCCAAACGCTTTAGCCACGAGGAAATGCCCCAACTCGTGGACAAAGATCATCACGCCGAAGGCGATTATTGTCAGCAGTAACGTCAAGGCTTCTGCGCCTTTGCCGCCAAAGTAATTGCTATGTACGACGCCACATCCGTTGAGTAGGTGCCAGTCCCGAAGCCCGCGTCATAACCCAGTTCGATGGCCAGTTCGTGCGAGATGCGCGGCCCACCGCAGATGAATAGCATCTTGTCGCGCAGGTGCTCCGCTTCGGCCAGTTCGATCAAGCGGGTGAGGTTCTTGATGTGGATGTTCTTTTGGGTGACCACTTGGGAAACGAGGATCACATCGGCATTTTCAGCCCGCGCTCGCTGCAACAGGTCTTCCGAAGGCACCTGGGCGCCGAGGTTGATCGCGTTGAAGCATTGATAGCGTTCCAGTCCGTAGCGGTGGTTGTAGCCTTTCATGTTCATGATGGCGTCGATGCCCACGGTGTGCGCGTCGCTTTCGATACAAGCCCCCACCACGGTGATCTGGCGGCCCAGGTTTTCCCGCACATAGGCGTCGGTGGCCTCCATATCCATCACCGGGGTGTCCACTACTTTGACCTTGATTTTAGCAGTGTCCACCGTGGCGGAAGTGACGGCGTAGGCGATGAAATGGGCGAAACCTTCACCTAGGTCGCGGATCGAACATATCTCGATGTCGTCGAAACCGATCTGCTTGAGGAGCAAGGCGGCGGCCTCCTTGCCCACGGCATCGGCGGAAACCGGCAGGCTGAAAGAGATTTGCATCTTGCCGTCTCCGGAAGTGTCGCCATACGGACGGATGATATGCTTGGTCATAATCCCAGCTCCTGTTTCAGCTTGTCGAGGAACGGATTGAAGTAGCGGGCGTCTTTGCGGAATACGCCGTCCAGGCCCTTGCCTCCGTTTTCCGGTCGCTTGATCTCTGCGAATTCGCCTTGCGCCATAGCCTGGAACAGCCCTTCTCCGGCAACGCGTTCCAGAAACTCCACCGCCTCCGCCAGCACCTGGTTGGCACGCCGGTTTACAAAACTGTCGGGCGCCAGGCACAGGCTGGCATCCAGATCCTGCACCGCGGTGAAGATATAGCGGGCATTTTCGATGGCCAGAGAACGGTCGGCCAGATGCGGAGTGTGGATCGCCTCCGTCATCATGCCCAGGAGCTGGACTCCCTGATGCGTAAGCTGGCCGATGAAGTTAAACATCGCGTCCATCAGATGCGTCTTGAAGATGTTGCCGCTGGCGAATTTCGTGGGAGGCATGTATTTGACCGGGGAATCCGGGAACAGCTCTTTCGTAAGCAGCGCGTGGGCCAGTTCATAGGCAAAGCTGTTGGGCAGGCCGGGATCGATCTCATAGGCGTGTCCGAGCCCCATTTTTTCAGGTTTGACGCCGCTTTGCAGGGCAAACTGCTCGTTCAGGAGCTGGGACGCGGTCACGGTGTAGGCTTTTTCCACGGCATCGGAGGTAGTGAGATAGTTATCCTCGCCGGTCTGGATCTCGATGCCGGCATAAGCGTTGATCATGCGGCTGAAATACTGGTCCAGCAGCGTTCTCTTCGGGTTGATATCGCGGAAGAGGATGCCGTACATGGCGTCGTTGAGCATCAAATCAAGCCGCTCGATGGCGCCCATGGCGGCGATTTCCGGCATGCACAGCCCGGAAGCGTAGTTGGTGAGGCTGATATAGCGGCGCTCAACCTCGGAAATCTCGTCCAGGGCGGCGCGCATGATGCGGAAATTTTCTTGGGTGGCATAGGTGCCACCAAAGCCGACGGTCGTGGCGCCGTAGGGAACGTAGTCCAGCAACGATTGCGCGGTGGAACGGATCACGGCGATGATGTCCGCGCCTTCGGAAGCGGCGGCCTTGGCCTGGACGACGTCTTCGTGGATGTTGCCGGTGGCCACGATCACGTAGATAGCAGGCTGGCGTCGCGGTCCGAACTTAGCGAACTGAGCTTCCCGGGTTTCGCGCTGCGCCAGGATATGCGTGAGCATTCGGCTGGAAAGGTCATCCAGCACGGCAAAGAGCTGGTCCGACGGTGCCTGCGGAATTGCGGTCAGGTCCAACTCACCTTTTCCGACGGCGTCCGCTACTCCCTGAGCCGTCAGATTGCGGGCCAGCATGGCGTTGGCGACCGGAATCGCGGCTCCTTGAGCCAGGGCTTTTTTACTGAGCAGATGGTCCACGATCACGTTGGGCAAGGGCTTGCCGTCCGGCAAAGCGCCGTCGATTCCCAGCAGGCGCAGGACCGTGCGTTCGATGGCCAGCGAGGAATAATCGTCGAACAGCCAGGTAAAGGACTGCGTGATCCGCGCTGCTGCGGACCGAGCTCTGGTGGTTAATCCGGGATCGATATCCAGCTTGAGCATCAAGCCTCCAAAGCGTTATTCTTTCAATGTCCGCACCCTTTCCCGGAGACCCTGTTTTCGTCAAGCAAAAAGCCGCCGACCCCCTTTCTGAACAGACTCGCATTGGCAGTCCGGATTTATTGATTGACAGAAATGCCCGGCTGGGCAGCCTGCCGGCATGAGCAACCTGGAATATCAACGGACCGGTAGGTTTTTCGCTGTAGTGGCGGGCAGTTTGGAACGCCACGCCGCGCAGGAATTGGAACGCCTGAGCGCTAAAACGGAGCAGCCCGTTCCCAGCGGTTTCGCTTTCTCTTGCGACCAGGCCACTCTGTATCGCGTCCTCTACTGCTCCAGAATGACGCAAAGAGTGCTGGCGCCTTTGGTTTCAGCGCGGTGCCTGAACGAAAAGCAACTCTATGCTTTGGCAGCTGAAGCGCTTGATTGGACCACTTTGTTCGACATCGGAGAGAGCTTCGGAGTCCAGACCAACGTCAGCGGCAGCCGGATCAGCCATTCGCTGTATGCCGGACAGGTCCTCAAGGACGCGATCTGCGACAGTTTCCGCCGCAAGTACGGCAAGCGCCCGGATTTCGCCACGCGTGATGCCCGTATCAATTTCAACCTCCATATCAAAGACGACCTCGCCACCATCGCCCTCGACCTCAGCGGAACCAGTTTGCACAAACGCGGCTACCGCAAGGAAGCCAGTTCGGCGCCCTTGCAGGAAACCCTGGCAGCCACTCTGGTGCAGCTATCCGGTTGGGACGGCAGCAGGAATTTGCTCGACCCCATGTGCGGTTCCGGAACCATCCTGGCCGAGGCTGTGATGCACTATTGCCGCATCCCGGCCGCCTATTTGAGGCCGGAAAACGGCCTGCGCTTCCTGCCCGATTTCTCCGCCCCAAACTACGCCCAAGTGCGCAAAGAAGCCGACGGAGCCATCCGCCCTTTACCTCCAGACCTGATCAGCGGCTCCGATATCAGCCCCAAAAACGTCCTTATCGCGCGCGCCAACCTCTCCGCTTTGCCATACGGGGACCGTGTGCGCCTGGAAGTCTCCCGGTTTCAGGATCTGGAAAGGCAAAGCGGACGCTGCGTGCTTACCAATCCGCCCTACGGAGTCCGCTTGGGCGACGATGCTTCCACCCGCGAACTCTACAACGACCTGGGCGACTTTCTCAAACAGAAATGCCCCGGCAGCGAAAACTACATCCTCTGCGGCGATAAAACCCTGGTGCCGGAACTGCGCTTGCGGGCTCACTGGAAGAAGAACCTGAAGAACGCGGACCTGGATGTGGTCCTGGCCAAGATCGTGGTGAGATGAAACCCGCTGGCTTTGCTTTCCGCAGCGATCCGCGCTATATAATACACAATAAATACTTGGAGCACACATGCCACACTACCTCATCCCCATCTTGCTGCTTTTATGCCTGGCTGGCGGACTCGCCGGTAAGGCAGCCAAAGCCGAAAACCCGGTGCAGACAGTCAGTTCGGTCGATATCCAGCGCTATCTGGGCGTCTGGTATCAGCAAGCCTTTTATCCCGCCAGATTCCAGAAAGCCGATTGCGGCAAGGTGGTCACCGCGGAATATTCCCTGCTCAAGAACGGCAAGATCCGCGTGATAAACACCTGTTACGCCGACGCAGACGCCAAGGTCGTCAAAAACCGCGCCAAAGCCAAAGCCTGGAGCGTCGACCCCAGCAATTCCAAACTCAAGGTGATGTTCTTCTGGCCTTTTAAAGGCGACTACTGGATCGTCAAACTTGACCAAAAGAACTATTCCTACACCGTCGTGAGCGACCCCTCCAGAGAATATCTGTGGATCCTGACCCGAGATAAAGTCTTCGA
>DAHVPC010000041.1 GCA_027318475.1 Candidatus Cloacimonadota bacterium
TCTGATTTGGCATCCTAAAGACTGGATCCCGGCTCGCCATCCCACTCCGTGGGTCCCCGGCGTCCGGGATGACACCGAGGGAAAAGACTGGATCCCGGCTCGCCTCCCCCACTCCGTGGGTCCCCGGCGTCCGGGATGACAGCGCATCTTGTTATCCAGGGTTTCGCCCCGGCCCCGCCGATATTCCGCTTGACATAAATGCTCAGGGGATTATATAATACACGCACGCGGTCATTAGACGCCGGGCGGCAGCTCTGAATACGCGCCCGGGCCAACGCGCCACGGCGCCGGACGAAGGAGAAACCATGACCTATTACATTGTGAGGAAACTCAGCAAGGGCTTTAGCAAAGACCAGGAAGAAAAGTATGAACTGGGCGCGGTGGAGGAGTTCGCAGCGCCAAGCGACGACGACGCCCGGAAACATTTCTTTGCCAGCATGCCTCTTATCACGGCGGACCTGGCGAAGTATTTCAACCGGTTCGCGGAACTGGTCCGCTACGAGAAATGCCTGGGCGGCTACCGCAACATGGCCCTGGAGGGAGCCCCGGGCGAGATCATCGCCAAACTGCCCTATTGGTACAAAGGCTATGGCATCTATAACGGCCGCGACCAATCGCGCCTGGTGGACCTGACCCGTCCGGAGCTCGAAAACATCGATCTGGAAACGATCGCCTACTTCGTTACGGATATCAAGCCGCCAAGGTAGCAGGGGAAAGGGATTTGGCAGATTCGCGCTGTAAAATCCGGAGCGTGATGTGAAAAAAACGCTGTGCCTGGCGCTGCTGCTGCTGCCGCTCTGGCTGGCGGCGCAGGAACTGCCTTTCGCGGTGAAAGCCCGCACCCGCTACAGCGCATCCGGCTTGGTGGGCTACGTGGATATCGAATCCCAGCGCTATTATCAGACCCAGCTGATCCAGGAGTTCCGGCTCTGGAAGCTCGGCATGGGCGTGGATCTGGACTTTCTGTTCGATAAGCACTACCATCTGAGGAAAGAGGATTGGGACCACGCCGCCGACATCCTGGACAAGATCTACTACGTGAAGTACGCCCAGAAAGGCGACCCCTTTTACTTCCATGTGGGCGGCTTTCCCGGCCTGACGGTGGGCTACGGGCTGGTGATGCAAAACTACTCCAACATGCTGCTCTATCCCGAGATCCGGAACATCGGCGCGATGGTCGGCGGCAGCCCGCGCTGGCCACTAAACCCCAGCTTCGAGATCTTCACCTCGGACATCCGCAAGAACGAGATCCTGGCGTTCACCGCGAGATGCCGTCCGCTGCCGGATTCCACGCTCAGCATCCTGGATGAACTTACCGTGGGGGTTTCCGTGGTGGCGGACCGGAACCAATATGCCAACCTGAAGCGTCTGGAGGGACTTTCCGCCTCCAGCGAATTCGAGGAGCTGCCTGCCGATCCCGCCACGATCATCGGCCTGGCCTACACCCTGCCCATCATTCAAACAGAAAAGTTCCAGATCGGGCAATACGCGGAATTCGCGCACATCGCGGGCTATGGTTCGGGCGCCATCCTGCCGGGGTTTTACGCCCAGATCGGCCATCTCAAATTCAACGTGGAATACCGGATCTACGGTTCGCGCTTCACGCCCGCCTTCTTCAACCACGACTACGAGGAAGAGCGCGCCTACCAGCCGGACGGGGAGGCGGCCAAATACATCACCAAAGAAGACGCGATCAAGGACTTCAAACCCGCTCAGGGCTTCAACGGCAGCGTGCAGGCCTACCTGTTCCACCGGGTGAAGGCGCAGTTCAACTGGCAAAACATGGTGGGACCCGAACTGCAGACGGGACGCTCGATCGGGATGAAAGTTTGGGTGGACACGCAATACAAACGGCTGGAAAATGTATCCCTGTCCTACAGCAAAAACAACACCAACAGCCTGGCCATCGTACACGTGAACCAGCCGAACGCCTCGGTGAGCGCTACCCTGACCTTCCGGGTTTCCACCAAACGCTGGTTCCTGATCGCCAAATATTCCGAAAGTTATAAGGACCGGAACGGGGACGGGCACGTGGATTGGGCCAGGGAGACCAAACGCAACGGCTCGATGGGGCTGAAATATATCTATTGAGGGGGGTCCGTTGCACCGTGTAGCCCTCTTTGCGAGAGTTAATCGGTTGATCTGTTAATGTGTTAATGTGTTTTCCCGCTGTTGCATAGGATTGTATCCTGTTGTGTCCGGCGGATTACATCCGCGGGGCCAATCGACCTCAAGGACGGACTCCTTCGGCCACAACAGTTTGCAAAACTATGTTACGGTGCCTCCGTGTTGAAAAAACCTCGTAAACGCAGTGGACCGGAGACGCTACACCGCACTGTCAGGATTTTTGTTGACGCCAGATTCCCCTCTGGTTTCGTGGTTTGAAAATCTCATTTCAGGTGATAAATGAACAAAACTTGGCTTTTCCTGCCCCTGCTTCTGCTCCCGAACGCCCTCTGCGCACAGGTCGGGCTGTTCGACCTGGCCTACGACGACCCCCTGAACACCGCCGATTCGCTGCTGTTCAAGCAAGGGTTCGTGGCCGCGGAAGTGGAAGGGAGCATGGTGAAATATTACACGGACTACAACCCCATGGTGGACAGCGTGGTGCTGTTCGTGAATCCGGAAACGGAGATCGTGGCGGGCTGGTTTGTGAAATACAACCGGGAAAACACCCCCCAACAGGACGAATACCTGCTGGAACGCCTGCACACGATGCACGGCCGGGAGGTGCAGATCGCCGGAGCGGAAAGCCAACTGATCTGGGGGCTGGATAAAACCCGCTCCGTGCACGCCCAATACACCGCCGAGGGCAATTTCTGCGTCCTCTACTACGACTCCGCGCAGGACTACCTGTTCGCGCTGCCGCCCTCGGTGAGGGTAGAGCAAGGAGCACAGGGCCAAGAGCAGAGATGAGCCATCAGGCTGGAAACCCTGTCCGGGCTTGGCTGCGGGCGATCGAGAAAGAATAATGAACATAGATAAAAGCATCTTAAGGAGTAGATCATGAAAACTGGCGGCTGCCGTTTTGGAACCCACCGCGTAATCGAACCCACGGGCGTTTTGCCCCAACCCGCAAGGATTCTGGACAACGACATGAGCGAAATCTGGGACAACGAACTGCTCATCGACGTGATCCGCCTGAATGTGGATTCCGCCTCGTTCCACCAGATCAAGTCAAAATTAGTCGCGCAAGGGCACACGGACCTCGAAAAAGCCTTCGCCGAACACGCCATCGACCTCACCAACCGCACGGGCAAGCACAAGAACGAAGATACGGGTTCCGGCGGCATGCTCATCGGCAGGGTGGCCGCCATCGGCCCCAAGTTTGAGATGGAGGACGAGATCGAGGTCGGCGACAAGATCGCGTCGCTGGTTTCGCTATCGCTGACACCGCTGAAAATCAACAAGGTCAAGCGCGTCCTGCTGGACAAGGACCAGGTGGAGATCGAAGGGCAGGCGATCCTCTTCAGCAGCGGGATCTACGCCAAGTTGCCCGACGATATGGACGAGAACCTCGCCCTTTCGGTGCTTGACGTAGCCGGAGCGCCGGCCCAGGTGGAAAGGCTGGCCCAACCCGGCGACACGGTGGTGATCATCGGCGCCAACGGCAAGAGCGGCATCCTGTGCAACGCCGTGGCGCACGAACGCGTGGAAGTGGCGGGCAAGGTGATCGGCGTGGTCCGCAACGAAAAATACATCGACACCTGCAAGGAAACCGGCTGCGACGAAGTGATCATCGCCGACGCCACCGACGCCCTGACCATCCAGAGCGAAGTGGCACGCCACACCAAAGGCCAGATGGCCGACCTGGTGATCAACGTGGTGAATATCGAGGACACCGAACTGCCCTCCATCATGGCCTGCAAAGACCGCGGCATCGTCTATTTCTTTTCCATGGCCACCTCCTTTACCAAGGCTGCTTTGGGCGCCGAGGGCATCGGAGCCGACGTGGACATGATCCTGGGCAACGGTTACGCGCACCACCACGCGGCGATCTCGCTCGACCTGCTGCGCCGCAATCCCGTGTTGATGCGCCTGTTCAAAGAGCGCTATACCGATTAAAGAGAGAACGATGAGCGAAATCAAAGACATCCGATCCATCGCCACCGCCAAAGAATGGAGCGATTGGCATTGGCAGCTGAAAAACCGCCTCACCGACATCCCGTCGCTGAAGAAATACATCAAATTGCAGCCGGAAGAAGAGGCGGTCTCCAAAGCCAAAGGATTCTCCTTCCGCATGGCGATAACGCCTTACTACCTTTCCCTGATCGACCCCCAGAACCCCCTGGATCCCATCCGCCTGCAAGCCATACCCAGAATCGCGGAAAGCCACATCGACCCCCTGGAAATGCCCGACCCCCTGCACGAGGACGCCGACGCCCCCGTGCCAGGCATGACGCACCGTTACCCGGACCGCGTGCTGCTGCTGCTGACCGACCAATGCGGAATGTATTGCCGGCATTGCACCCGCCGCCGCAAAGCCGGAGAACACGACGCGCCGATGCCCCGGGAAAACGTGGACAAAGCGATCAACTACATCCGCGAACACCAGGAAGTGCGCGACGTCATCCTCAGCGGCGGCGACCCCCTCACCCTGGGCGATGCCCGCTTGGATGAGGTCTTGGGCAAACTGGCCACAATCGAACACCTGGATATCGTGCGCATCGGGACCCGGCTGCCGGTCGTGCTACCGCAAAGAATCACTGCGGGCCTGATCAAAGTGCTGAAGCAATACAAGTTCGTATGGCTGAACACCCATTTCAACCATCCGCACGAACTGACGCCGGAATCGGAAGCCGCGCTGGCCAGACTGGCGGAGGCCGGAGTGGTTCTGGGCAACCAATCCGTTTTACTCAAGGGCGTCAACGACCATGTGGACGTGATGAAACAACTGGTGCACGGCCTGGTGCGCAACCGCGTGCGGCCTTATTACATCTACCAATGCGACCTTTCGGAAGGGATCTCGCACTTCCGCACGCCCGTCGCCAAAGGGATCGAGATCATCGAATCCCTGCGCGGCCATACTTCCGGGCTCTGCGTGCCCACTTTCGTGGTGGACGCTCCCGGAGGCGGCGGCAAGATCCCCGTGATGCCCAACTATCTGATCTCACAAATGCCGGGACGAGTGATCCTGCGCAACTACGAAGGCTTCATTGCCGCCTATACGGAGCCGGAATACCAAGCCCCCGAAGCCGCCCGCTACAAATCGCTGTGCGCCCCGGAACGGCGCTCCACCGAGGGCGTGATGGCCTTGCTCCGCGGGGATAAAGTATCCGTCGGCCCATCCGATACGCGCCGCAATAAACGCCGGAAAAAATAAGGCCCCCACTGGGACAGGATTTGGATAAGCTCGCCGCGGAAAGCGCGTTTGACTGGCTGGGGGACGAGGGCATCCGCGTGATCGCCCTGGCCGGGATCTGCAAGAACGCCGGGAAAACCACTTTGCTGAACCACTTTCTGCGGATGACGGAAATCCAGCGCTGCGGCGTGTTCAGCACCGGCATCGACGGCGAGGAAACGGACACGGTGTTCCACACTCCCAAACCATCCGTGCGCCTGGCGGCCGGTCAGCTCTTCTGCTGCGACACGACCACTCTGGACAGCCACGGCGCGGCTGTGAGCATTCTGGAAAAGCTGCGGGCTGGAACGGCCTTGCGCCCCCTGTGGCTGGCGCGGACAGAAGTCCCGGTGGAAACCTCGATCACAGGGCCCTCCTCAGTTCGCGCCCAGATCTCGGTTTTACGGCGGATGCAGTCCAACGGGGCGCAGAGGGTGTTCATCGACGGCTCCCTGGACCGCAAGTCCATCGCGCTGTCGGAAGCCGTGGACGCCGTGGCGGTGTTGGCAGGCGCGAGTTTTGGCAGCGTCAGCGCCATCCGCTCCGAACTCCGCCGCCTGGAATTGCTCAACCAACTTCCGCGTCCGCTGGAAATCCCCGCCAACTCCGCCTGGGACAAGTTCCTGCGGCATTCCGAACAGATCTGCGCCAGAAACGGCGAACTCTGGCAGGAAACACCGCTGGCCTCGCTCATCGGCACGGATAAAGAGCTGAAAGATCTGCTGGAGGGCAAACCCGACGCGTTGTACATCCCCGGAGCACTGACGGATGGCTTGCTGGCCAAGCTGCGCCATCTCTGGCTGGAATCCGGCGTGCAGCTGTTGTTCCGCCATCCCGAATGCCTGAAACTGACCCTGCCCAAGCTGGAGCAGTTCTGTTCTGAGTTTGATCCCCGGGTGCTGGTTCCTTTCAAGATCAGATCCTTCGCGCTCAATTCCCTGGCCCTGGGCGCTCCGGAAACCGACGCGGACGAGTGGCGCCAGAAACTCCGCGGGGCGTTTACCCACATGGCCTTGCCGGATATCAGGGAGCTGGCGCCATGAGCGACCGCGATAAGATCACCAACATCACTGTCAACCTCGGCCTGATTTGCAACGTCGTGCTCTCCATCCTCAAGACCGCCGTGGGTATTCTGGGCCATTCGCAAGCGCTATTGGCGGACGGCATCAACTCATCCTCGGACGTGGTCTATTACGTGGCGGTGAAGATCTTCATGCATCAGGCGAAGAAGCCCGCCGATCCAGAACATCCCTATGGCCACCGGCAACTGGAGAGCATTTCCGCGATTGTGGTCGGCGCGTTCATCCTCACCACGGGCATCGCGATCTTTTGGGAATCGATCAATAAAGTTTTCGACCTCAGCCGCGGCCTATCCGAAATCCGCACCGCGCCCCTGGCAGTACTGTTCATCGCCATCGGCACCCTGCTCCTGAAGATCTACCTGTTCACGCTCACCAAACACAACCACGCCGCCACCCACAATCCCACCCTCCGAGCCCTCGCCAACGACCATTTCAACGATATCCTGGCAGCCTCAGCCGTGATCCTCGGCGTGGTCATGGCGCGCTTCGGCTGGTATTGGATGGACCCGGCGGCTGGAGCCATCGTGGCCATCTTCATCGTGAAGACCGGAATCTCCATAGTCCTGGAATCCTCGTCGGAACTGATGGACAGCGTTCCTGACGGCGAATTTCGCAAGGAACTGCGCGAAGTGGCGCTGTCCGTGGAGGGGGTCCATTCGGTCGAGGATCTGGGTCTGCACCGCTTTGGGCCTTATTACACCATCGACATGACCATCTGCGTGGATGGGGAGATCAGCGTGGAAGAGGGCAACCGGATCTCGCACCAAGTTGAGTCATGCCTGTTCGAGCATTTCCACGGCGGCCTGAGCAAGGTCCTCATCCATTTCCATCCCTTCTGTCCGCTCCAGCCATGAATCACGGTAAAGTCCTCCTCCTCGCGTTGTGCGTCCTCTGTTTGCTGAGTTTTGCCCTGGGCGGTCTGTTGTATCCCGCAGCGCGGCCTGCCCAGGCGGCGCCGCAACCGCTGGAAAAGTGGATCGTGGAAACCATTCCTCAGGGCGGAAGCATCTTTTCCGTGTTGGAAAAGCACAAACTGCCCCTTGACGAGATCGGAACGGTGTCCTATTATTTCGGCAACTACATCGACGTCACCACCATCCAGCCCGGCGACACCCTCAAACTCCAATTCAGCCAGCAAGGCCGGAAACTGGCAAAACTGGAGTTTATCCAGGAACCCACCGCACGCCACTGCTTCACCGCGCAAGGCGATTCGCTGGCCTACGAGCTCGTGGAACTGCCGGTCCAGCTGCGTGCCCGCTTGCTGAACGGCAGATTGGAAGGGACTTTGGACGCTTCACTGCTCAGTTCTGGTTTGAGCGCCGAGGAAAAACAACAGATCAACAACGGCCTGGAAGCGGACATCAATTTCAGCCGGGATGCCAGGAATGGCGACGCTTTCCAGGTACTGCTGCAGGAGCGTTTTTTTGATGGAGAGAAGCTGCCGGGCGGCAAGATCCTGTATGTTTCCTACACAGGTGAAAACACCGGCCGGCACGAGCTCTTCCGCTATGAAGACGCGGCGGAAAAATCCGTCCTCTCGGGGCTCTACACGGTGCAGGGCAAGAGCAATTCCACCTCCGGCGTCGGCTTTCCCCTGGCTTCCATCCATGTGGTTTCCGCTTTTGGCAACCGGGTCGATCCCTATTATCGGGGGTGGGCTTTCCATCAGGGCGTGGATTACCGGGCCGGATGGGGCACCCCGGTGTACGCCGTGGCCAACGGAACCGTGCTGGGAGCGGGCTACAGCGGCGGCTGGGGCAACGAGGTGAGGATCAGGCACTCCAGCGGATTGGTCTCCCAATACGCCCATTTGAGCAGCATGAGTGTAAGGCGGGGGCAGAGCGTGGTCCGCGGCCAGGTGATCGGACGGGTGGGCAGCACGGGCCGGAGCACCGGCGCGCACTTGCATTTCGGCTTGTTAAACGGGGGCAGCTACATCAATCCCAACCAGCTCAGGATGGTGGGCGCCGAGAAGCTGGAACCTGCGCGCATGGCGGAGTTCCAAGCCCAGATGCGGAAGATCCGCGCCCGGGTCGACGCTTTGTCGGCCACTTCCTGATTAGGTCAGGGCTGCAGCAGCTGCATTTTTCCGGAGGAGAGGTTGTAGAAATCGCGCCGGTTGTCGATGATGCTCACTTTCTGGCGCTCAGCGCGGTACCAATCGTTGAGGTGGGCCTGTCTTAAATCTTCCCGCGCCTTTTGCAGCAAACCGGCCTTCTCTTGTTCCCAAACCGTCAAGTCGGGCAGTACGTGCCTATCCACCTGAGCGATGAACCAGCGCATCTGTTCGCTGACCAGAGGCGTGAAGCTCCCTACCGGCGTGTCGAACAGCAGCTGGTCCAGAGTGTCCACCTTGCCCAACGAGGTGATCGGATCCCCTTTCTTGTGGTCTTTAAGGCTGATGATCACCACGCTGTCCTTGGTCGCGGTCGATAAGTACTTGTCCGGGGAGAGCGTGTTGATGAAGTTCTGCACGTATTGGTTCATGTAGAACCCGCGTTTGGAGCGGGTCGCGGCTTGCTGGATATTGGCTTTTTCTTCTTCGAAAGGCGTGTAGTAAACTGGCAATTCCGCGGACACGGCGCAGACGTACATATCTCCGTTGGGCGCCGTGTAGATATCGGCAACGGAACCCACGGGATTGGCGAACGCGAAGGCCACCAGGTTCGCGTCCCGCCCGATGTTGCGGATGAAAGCGTCCTTTTGCTGAAACGCCGGGCTTTCTTCCCAAACCAGGCCCATGGAATCGGCCGCGGCCACCAAACCGATTTTCCTGGCGGCAGAAGATAGTTCGGCGACGCGCGCTTTCATGTTCTGCAGCGTGGCTTCGCTGGGCGCGACGCGCAACAGGATGTGCCGGGCGGATACTTCTTCTCCGGCATCTGTGGTCCGCCGGTCCAGCGTCTGGATGATGTGCCAGCCAAATTGCGAGAGCACCGGCTCGGCGATCTGTCCGACCGGCGTGCTGAACGCCACATCCTCAAAGGGTTTCACCATCCGCCCGCGTCCAAACCATCCCAGGTCACCCCCCTTCTGTCCGGAGCCCTTGTCCTCGCTGAGCGCGATCGCCCGCACGGCAAAGCTGTCCGGCGCGGCAACGAGTTCCCGGTAGAGATGCATGGCCCGTTCATGTGCCGCCAGGGAATCCGCAGGTGTGGCCGCTTTGGTGAAGCGGACGAAGTGCAGACGGCGGACATCGTCCTTGCGGTATTCCTCTTTCCGGCCATTGTAAAACATCAGGGCCTCCTCATCGGAAGCGGAAATGGAGGTCATTTTATTGGCGTCGAAAAAGATGATCTGGGCGTCCAGGAGTTCGTGGTCGCGGATCCAGGCCAGCCGCACGCTGTCTTCATCGGCATCGACCTCGGAGCGGACGGCCTCCAGAAGTTTGTTGTACTGATACAGCGAGCGAACTTCGTCCAACACCGCGTCCCGGAATTCCGGCGCTTCGTTGAGCGCTTTTTCGTAGGATTTCTGGTCAAATTTGCCGTTCACGATCAGGTCCTTGATCTGTTTCACCGCGGCAGGAGGATTCTTCTTTGCCTCGCGCAGCAATTCCTGGGTCGTGATGGTTACCTTGCCGGCCTTGATCGCCTTGTCGTAGATATAGCGGCCCACCAGTTCTTCCCAGCAGCGGTCGTTGTATTTGGACTTGTCCTCGTCGGTAAAGGGCGTGGCCTGCTGCTTTTGGTAGTAGGCAAGGTAGTTCGTGAGGATGCCGTTGTATTCCGAATAGGTGTAAGTTTTCTCGTCGATTTTGCCCACAACTGCCTTGGGATCGGTTTTCTCGGCCCAGAGCAGCGAGGCCGCGAGCAGCGCAAGTATTAGCGGAAAAAGTTTCATTTCAGCTCCTGATTAGTTCGCCTGGTAAAGCGGTGGCGGTGTTTTCTATTGATACCTGCCAGCCCCGCCTGTCCCCCAAAAATCTTTACTGGCGAAAACGTCAATAGAAATAATGGCCCGCGTACAGATCCAGGATATTGGAACCTGCATGCGGCAGAATTGAAGTCGGGCATCCCAAGCAGTGCAGCATTCCAATGCGGCAACCATAATGGCCGGATTGGAATCCCTTGCTACAGCATATATTACCAGCTTGCCTATCGATGCGGGGACATCCAGAAATCAATCTGGAACGCCCATATTCAGTTTAATCCAGCCGGATTCAAGGCTCCACGTAGGTGGATGTCACCCGGTAAAAGCGAAACGGGAAAGTACCATTGTAGATCCAGGCATTGTCAGGCAGGGATCCGCTGGGCTCAGGCAGAAAGGGGCCTTCGGGCAGATCCGCGGAATAGACGGTGTAGGCGTCCACACCGGGCAGGTCGGTCCAGCTCAGGGTCAGCGTGCCCGCGGAGACCGTCAGGACCAGGTCTGCCGGGATTCCATTGGAAAACACCGAGCTGGCCGGAAATCCCCATTGGCCCTGGTTGTTCCTGCCGCGGACGAAGAGTTTGTGGATGCCGTCGCTGATCCCCGGAAAAGGCAGGCCGACACTTACTGAGACTGGCGTTCCGGGAGTAAGGCTGACCTGCGTGCCGTTGCCGAAGCCGGGATCGCTGTCCACGTAGTATTCCAGACGTGTGACGTTAAAACTCCCCGGAGTCTGCGGTGGAACGAGGAAGGACCTGGAGACGGGCATGCCCCACTTTCCGCCTGAGTTTTTGGCGCGCACAAAGAGGCGGTGGATACCCATGCTGAGGGCCGAGGCGGAAACGATCTGCGTCAGGTCCACGCTGTTACGGGAATAGATCTGGATCCCATTTCCATTACCCGGATCTGTATCGAAGAAGTATTCCACGCGTGAGATCGTGCCATGCGGTCCTGGCGGAGCGGACGGCAACAGGAAATACCGCGCGCTGGGCAGGCCCCATTTCCCCAGGGTATTTCTGCCCCGCACCATCAATTTGTGCAGGCCTGGACTGAGCGCGGCGGCACTTATTAACGGTGAGACATCCACCAGGTTCCGTGTGTATATCGGGGTGCCGTTCCCATATCCCGGATCGGTATCGAAGAAGTACTCCAGGCGGGAAATCGTTCCGTAAACCGGATTGAAAGGTTCGGGCACAAGGAAATAGCGGGATTGCGGCAGGCCCCATTTCCCAAGGTCATTCTTACCGCGGATGAAAAGGCGGTGCAACCCGGGGCTGAGCGACGCCGCGCTGATCAGTTGCGAAACCTCGACTGGATCCCGGGAATAGAGCTGGGTACCGCCGCCCGGTCCCGGATCGGTATCGAAGAAATACTCGATGCGGGTCACGCCGCCCCAAAGCATCGCTCCGCACCCCAGAAAGGCAAGCAGGGCAAGAGTCAAAACGATTCGCTGCATATCGAACTCCTTGTGGTCAAACCGGGTGTACCGGCTCAATTACCACACTGGGCTTCCACATGGACGTTCAGTTGGTTGGTGGAATTGGTGATGGGCGGGCAGTCGAAATCGGTGATCGTGGGCAGGAAATTCAGGAAGTAAAGGTCATCGAAAGGAGCGGGACCGCCGTAAATTCCAATATCCACACCGCCTTGTCCGGCACCAGTCGCCACCGATCCTGCGCAAAGGTGGTAATCGCCGTTGTTCACATCCACCATCACGGTCGCCATATTAACATTCTGCAGGTTGGTTGCGTTCCCGGTGTAGCCAAAACTGTTTTCCAGTATGTTGTAATAATACTGCGCGGTACTTTGGAAGTTGCTCATGCTTTCAAAGATGCAGTTCGTGAAGATGAAGCCGTCCAGGTAGAGATAATTCGGATATGAAAGGGTGTGGGTACCAGCTCCGATATTAACGAAGATGCAGTTGGTGATGAGCGCTGTGGCGTCGCTGGAATTCAGGTAGAAGTGCAGCCATCCGGATTGGAAGATGCAGTTGTTGCAGGCAAAGGACGCGGCTGAACCGACTGAGAAGTTTTGCGAACTGCCGCTGGCTTGGTAAAAGAAACAGCCGACAAATACATTGCTCGCAGTAGAGGCACCCAGATTGACATATCCTTTAATCCAGCAGTCCGTGGCCTGGTTTCCGGAGCTGTTCCAGGTGTTGTACGAGCTCGACAGCAGGCAATTCCGCACGGTATTGTTCCCAGCTGTGGCATAATCCATGTTCAGTTGCTGGCATTCCAGTCCGATGAACGCGGAATTGGCCGAGCCTGTGATCAGGGTGAATGAGGCTTTCGAGGTCAGCATCGTCGAATTGCCGGGATTGAACCCTCCCCCGATGATGATCAGGCGCTTGGCCATGGTCAGGCTCCCGTAGCTGGTGGCGCTGGGATAGATGTAAAGCGTGTCGCCGGCCGCTGCTGCCGTGTAGGCCGCGCCGATATTCGAATAATCACCTGCGGAGGGGCTGTTGTTGTCCACCCTGCGGATGGTGGCTGAAAGTGAAAACACCGCAAAAGCGGCCAGGGTCAGTACGATGAATGTCTTCATGGTCTTCTCCTTCATACGTTCTTGTATCTGCGTCATAAAACAAAGAATGTAAACTGCTGTCAAGAGAATTATCTGTTCCCCTGTTATCAGGTTATCCAGAAATGCACAAATGGATGGAAGGATGATGGTCTCACGCGCTTGCAGGATAGCGCAATGCCGCATGTTTGTTGACGTATTACAAAGATTGACGTTCAGACCTAATTACACATCTGCCAGCCAGAGTCAGCCTGGCCCAGAGGGCTTTCTTTCCCTTCTGCCCTCCATCAAGCGGGCAGATATTCCACTCCCTCCCAAGGGCTGGCTCTTGAGATTGAATACTACTTGCCCAATACTTCCCTAATAACCTTGGGGAAGTGTTGGGGATGTGTTAAGGAGGCAAAAACTCCAAGCCCAAGGGTATGTCGGCAAATCGACAGCGCAGATCACGCAGCTGTGCACGTTGTTTGTGCGTCCAGTTCCTTTCTTATGCCATTCCGCTGGCCATGATACATGTCCATCCGTAGAGAGGCTTGTTCCCGAAATGGTATTATCCGCTCTGTTTGAAGAGGGCAAAAAAAGGAGTGGCCGCGGGGGTCACTCCTTCATTATCGTCTGAGCGTGAGGCTCAGGGCTGGTCTTTACTTGGAGAGCAGCATCTTGCGGGTGATGGTCTTGCCGTCGTTGGTAAGGCGGTAGAAATACAGTCCGCTGGAGACGCTGGAGTCGTTGCTATCCTTGCCGTTCCAGACCACGGTGTGGTTTCCGGCTTCGCGGACATCGTCCACCAGGGTGCGGATGAGCTGGCCTTTGAGGTTGTAGATCTTCAGGCTGGCAGGTCCGGTGGTGGGGACGCTGAAGGCGATGGTGGTTTCCGGATTGAACGGGTTGGGATAGTTGTTGGCGGCGAGGGTGTAAGCCGGTGTGACATCGTCGTCGTTGGCAGTGTAATACTGGACGATGGCGCGGAGCATGATTTCGCCGGTGGTCACAGGATCCCAGGTGGTGGTCAGGCGCTGGTAGCTGTAGCCGTTGGAGGAGGTGTCCAGTCCGATCGCGGAAGCGTTGGTGGTTTCCAGGATGGCGAGGTAGAATTCGCCGTCGGCAACGTTGATGTCGGCCGGGAGGCTCACCCAGTTCCATCCTTCCACCACGGAGGCGGCGGGATACTGATACTGGGCCAGCTGGGTTCCGGGCATGCCATTGGCGCCGTCGTTGTCGAACACGCGCAGGATGATACCCGCGGTGCCCAGTGTATGCACATAGACCTTGGCGTATTTAACCGTCACAGCCTGGTTATATGAGTGTTTCACGGCCATTTGGCGGGTGGAGCCGACGTTGAAGCCCTGCTCCGCGGTGCCGTCGTCATGGAACAGCTCGGCATGCATTGTGGGCAGAACGAAAGCGGTGGTGGTGTTCGAGGCTTCCGATTCGTTGGCGCCGTACATGGCGGTGAGGTAATAGGTGTGGATTCCGCCGGGGACGTTCATGTCGGTGTAGGTAAGCAGGGTTCCGGCGATCTGGTCGATCTGGACGTTGTCGCGATAGACCTTGTAGTTGGTGACTTCACGGGTTTGGACGATTCCGCTTTCGAGGATGGGAGAGTCAACGTAGGGCTGGACGTTGGAGGGCAGCTGAGTGATCTCATATTCGCGCCCAGCGGCGTCTTCCACATAGATGCGGATGTTCCAGTTGTAGGTGAGGGTGGCACCCAGTGCGGACAGGGTGGTCCAGGCGTTGTTCCAGCGGATCATGTTGCCATAGCCTTCGACCTGGGGACCGGCATCGCATCCGGCGGGATAGCCGCCAGTGGCGTTGCAACGGTAACCCGCCATCACTTGCGTGGTGGGAGGAATGGTCCAGGGCGTGGTGAGGATGATCTCATTCCATTGGTCGGGAGTGGGGGTGACAGCCTGTTCGTAGGCCATGACGCCGGTGGCGCCGGTCCAGATGCGCAGGGCGTAGGTGCACAGGGTGGTGGGCTCCGCGGGGAAGAACTTGATCTTGGTGATGTTCATTCCCACCCAGGGGCTGATCCCGTGTTCGCCTACGGCATCCCATTTGGCGGCCACGTCAAAGTCCGCGACGCCGTTGGTGCCGATGGAGTTGCCGGCGTTTTCGCCGTCATAGTTGAGCCAGCCAGGTTCGCCACCGCCGCCTGTACCGGGGGCATCCCAGTTCAGGGTGACGTTACTGCCGGTGACTGTGGCAGCCAGGTTTTCAGGGGGAGCGATGAAGATGTCGTTGTAGATCTTCACATCGTCGATCATGATGCCGATGCCTGAAGGGGTGTCGGCGTCAGATTTGAAGTACCAGCGCAGCTGAACGGTCTGTCCGGCGTACATGTTGATGAAACCGTCCAGGGAATAGCTGGCGGTCATCGAGGACCAGACGTCCGGAGCGTCGGAATAGACGTAGTTGGTGCCGGTGGCGCTGCCGTCGGGATTGCTCATGGCATACCAGGTTACGCCGTTGTTGGGCGAGATCTCCCAGCCGAAGTAATCGACTTCCGGGAAGGTGTTGGGATCGGTGAAGCCGCCCATGATCATGAAGTCCGCGCGGATGTCGCCATCGGCGGGCAGGGTGATGGGAGGGCTCACCAGATAGTTCATCATATTGATGTTATATGTACCGCTGGCGTTCTGGCATTTCATGATGTGAGTCGGTGACGGAGCGGAAGGGTCGGTGGCCAGGTTCCAGATGTCTCCACCCAGGGGAACCAGGCTGGACCAGGTCATCTGGCCGTCGTCGGTGCCGTTGTTCGAATATCCGCCGAAAGCGATGTCGTCCACCATCATGCCGAACATGGCAGGGGCGTCGCCAGTGCTGTAAGCGGGATCGGAGGCAAAGGCGAAGCGGACTTTCACGCTCTGGCCGACATAGGCGGCAAGGCTGAAAGTGGCATTGACCCAAGCGGTTTGGGCTCCGCCCCAGCCGGGAATGTTGGGGCCTTCGCCGTGTTCAAAACCGAAGGAATAGGCTGAAGTGATGTTGTAAGCCGGGGTCCCGCTGATGGGGGTCCAGGTGGTGCCGCCATCGGTGGAAACGCGGACATTGCAGGCATCCCAGCCAGTGTAGGGAGCCGTGGCGCCAGCCGGGCTCTCCACGTTGTAGCGCAGCTTGAAGGTCAGGTTGGCGTTGCCCGCGGCCAGAGTCTGGGCGGGAGTGTCCAAAACCAGGTATTGGTGGTCGTAGTAACCGCCGATGTTGGTTCCGGAAGCAAGGGCGGGATCGCCCATCCACCAGACGTTGCCTTGGGTGTCGTTGTTGTTGTAGATGTGCCAGTTGTTCGGCGACATAGCGCCGTCATAGTGGGTCCAGCCAGGAGCGCCGGTTTCGAACGTCTCCTGCCAGGCCACCACTTCGTAGCGCCCATTGGCGAAAATGGCGGTTACAATGGTCAGGGCTAATATGATTAACCATCTTTGCTTCATTGATCCTCCTTGCGAATCAAGAGATTTGTATGCTTTGTTTCTTTATATGCTGGCTGCCAGTTTTTGTCAACCAGTTTTTTGCTGCCTTGCGTAGTGCAAGTTTCATGCCGCATTGCCAAAAATCCGTCAGGTGTATTGCAGCCGGTAAAGGTCGTAATAGAGGCCTTTCCTATCCAGCAGGTCGAAATGCGAGCCTTCCTCCACTATCTCGCCCTTGTGCAGGACGATGATCCGGTCGGCGTGCTGGATGGTGGAAAGGCGGTGGGCGATGATGATCGAGGAGCGGTTCCGGATGATCTTTTGCAGGGCGTCCTGAATGAGGATCTCGGTTTCGGTGTCGATGTTGGAAGTGGCCTCGTCGAGGATGAAGATGGAGGGATCATAAGCCAGAACCCTCGCGAAGGCAAGCAATTGGCGCTGTCCGGTGGAAAGGGTTGCGCCGCGCTCCATCACCGGTTCGTCGTAGCCGGCGGGCAGTTTGGAGATGAACTTGTCCGCGTTCACATATTTGGCCACCTGCACGATCTGCTCGGGCGTGAGGGATTTGTTGTTCAGGGCGATGTTTTCCTTGATGTTGCCGCTGAAGATGAACACGTCCTGCTGCACGATGCCCACGTTGGAACGCAGGTCCTGCAGGGAATACTGGCGCAGGTGTTTGCCGTCCAGCAGGATGTTGCCCTTCTGGAAGGGGTACATGCCCAGGATAAGGTTGACGATCGAGGTTTTGCCGCTGCCGGTGTGGCCCACCAGGGCGATCTTTTCCCCCGCCTTGATCTTGAAACTCACGTCCTTGAGCACCCATTCGCCGGGATTGTAGGCAAGCCAGACGTGATCAAACTCGATCTCGCCCTCCAGCTTGAGCTTGCTGGTCAGGGCGTCGCGATAGTCGTCCGGTTCCTGGTCCATGAGGTCGAAGATGCGTTCCGCTCCGGCCAGAGCGCCCTGCAGGACGTTGAACTTTTCGGAGAAGTCGTTGATCGGCTCAAAGAGCTTGGAGATGTATTGTGTGAACGCCATCAGGAGGCCGATAGTGATCGCGTTGCGCAGGATCTGCCCACCGCCGTACCAGATGATGAAAGCCACGGCGATCTGGGAGCTGACGTGGATGATCGGCCGGAAAAAGGCGAATAGCTTCAATTGCTTGATCGAGGTGCTGAAATACTGCTGGTTGATGTCCGAGAATTCCTGCCGTTTGTGGAAATACTGGTTGAAAAGCTGGATGATCTTCTGCCCGCTGATATGCTCGGCCAGCGTGGCATTGAGCGCAGCGAGGAATTTGCGCACTTCGCGGTAGATCACGCGGGTGCGTTTGCGGTATTCGCGGATCACCCAAACCACGGCCGGCAGGATGATGAAACTCACCAGCGCCAGCTTCCAATCCAGCACCAGCATCAGGATCACGATCGCCACGATCAGGATCACGTCCTGCACCAGCGTTATCACCCCCGAGGCCAGCATTTCGTCGATGGCACGGATGTCGTTGGTCACCCGCGTAACCAGCCGCCCCACCGGATTCTGGTCGAAATATTGCACCGGCATGCGCTGCATGTGGGCAAAGACGTCGTGGCGCAGGTCGTTCATCGCCTTCTGGGAAAAGGTGGTGGTGATCACGCTCTGCGTATAGCCCGCCACCAGGCGTAAAATGCTGATGAAGAGGAACGCCAGAGCCAGATAGATCAGGCTGTGGGCGGCTTCGCTGCGCACGTCCAGCCTTTCCGAACCCGGGATGCGGTTCAGGTTTTCGCGCACCACGGCGAGCTTGCCGTTCCCCACGCGGAACCAGCCTCCCACTCCGTTTTTGCCGCCATTGGGATTAGTATTTTCCGGCAGGTATTTCTGCAGGATCGCTAGGTTGTCGGCCTTGTCCTCGATCAGGAAGACCTTAGTGGATGCCAGGATGCCCCGCTGCTCCAGGTCTTGCACGTCCCGGCGGTCGACCTTGTTCAGTTCCTTGGCGGAAAAGATGAGGCTGGTACGGCCGTTTTCAGTGTAGGCCTTCATCTTGAGCAGCTTGTATTTCTGCTGGAAGGAGTTCAGGTCCTGCGCGTCGGTGAAGATGGCGATGCGCTTGTCTGAAACGATGTAATCGTCGATGGCGCTCCGCTGGATCAGGGGTTGGATCAATTCCGCCACTGCCACCACCATCAGGATCAGGAAGGATATCACCACCCATTTCAGATAGGGCTTCAGATACCGCAGCATCCTGCCGTAGAGGCGTTTATCGTAAACTTTGCCCTTGAGGTCGTCCTCGGCAAATCCGCCGCGTCCGTGTCCGCCGCCGCCGCCAAAATTCATATGTCCTCCCCTTCCAGGCGTGCCCGGATCCGCTGCTTGGAATCCAGCCCGAAATAGAGCCCGCCCAAAGCCAGCAACTCCTCATGCGATCCGGTCTCGGCGATGTTGCCCTCATTCAGGACGATGATGCGGTCGGCGTGTTGGATGGAGGATATGCGATGGGCGATGATCACGGTGGTTTTGCCTTTGCGGATCTCGATCAGGCGTTCCAGGATGAAGCGTTCCGTCTTGGTGTCCACGGCGGAAAGCGCGTCGTCCAGGATCAGGATCTGGGGATTGGTGAGCAGCGCCCGGGCTATCGCCACGCGCTGTTTCTGGCCTCCGGAAAGGGTGATGCCGCGTTCGCCCACCACGGTGTCGAACTTCTGGTCGAAGTCCATGATCTCGTCATACACCTGCGCCACCCGGGCCGCCTCATAAACCGCTTCGAGCTGGGTGGCCGGATTGCCCAGGCGGATGTTATTGGCGATGGAATCGGAAAAGAGGAAGATGTCCTGCGGAACCAGCACCATATCACGGCGCAGAACGTTGAGCGGAATGGTGTGCACGGGGTGTCCGTCGATGAGGATGCTGCCCCGCGGAGGTTCGTAAATGCGCACCAAAAGTTCGATCAGGGTGGTCTTGCCGCAACCCGTGGGACCCACCACCGCCAGGGTTTTGCCGGCTTCGCAGCTGGTGCTGATGCCGTTGAAAACCAGCGGTAGTTCTTCGCCGTAGCGGAAAGTC
>DAHVPC010000042.1 GCA_027318475.1 Candidatus Cloacimonadota bacterium
GAGCCAAACACGGCGGTGATATCCAGCGATTTGGAATTTGGGCTGATGTCTGTGAGGTCGACCGTCTGGTTGCTGAATACGGCTGTGTACTCCGTTCCACCGCTGGTGTAGACGCCCTGTTTACCACTGAAAACCTTGACGTGGTGCGATCCGCCTACCAGCAAGCGGATGCCGAACATAATGATGATGATCGCGATGAATATTTTCACCAACGGCAGGTCCACAATGTTCAGGCCTTTGAGGATCAGCGATATGCCCCAAAGCAGAAGCAACACGCCCCAAAACACGTTTCCAAAGAGGAAATTCATCTTCATCTCCTTCTCCTTAGTTGAAGTTCAACCCATCCCTATAAGCGTGGAACAGCTCCTCCGCTGCGATATTGAAATCTTTATTCACGCGGAAAGAACCTTGATCGGTAACCATTCCCAGACGCGTGAAGGAAATATGGGATTCCTCTGCCAAAGCAGTAACCGCTTCCAAATGCCCAGGTTCAAAACTGATGACGATCCTGCCGCTCGATTCGCCAAAAAACTCCGCGCTCGGAGAATGCTGCAGATTGAAGTCCAGTTCAGCGCCGAACAATCCATCCGGGTGGAAACAGCATTCCGCCACGGCGACCAGCAGTCCGCCCTCGGAAACGTCGTGCGCGGAAGATACCAAATTATTGCCGGTCAAGTTCAGGATTAACTCGAGCAAGCGTTTTTCCTCAGCAAGATCCACTTGCGGAGCCGGGCCACACACCTTGCCGAACACGGTTTTCAGGTATTGCGAGCCGCCGGTGTCGGAGCAAGATTTCCCCAACAGGGCGATGATATCACCGGTACGTTTGAACCATTGGGTGGTGACTTTGGAGCGGTCGGCGATCAAACCGAGCATGCCGATCACGGGTGTGGGATACACAGCGCCGGAGGGGCTTTCGTTGTAAAAGGAAACATTGCCTCCGGTAACTGGAGTGTCCAGCATCCGGCAGGCTTCGCCCATTCCGCGGATCGTTTCGGCAAAGGTCCAATACACCTCTGGTTTATAAGGATTGCCGAAATTGAGGCAATTGGTGATGGCCAGAGGCCGGGCTCCGCTGCTGGCGACGTTGCGGGCTGCCTCGGCAACCGCGCCCTTGGCTCCTTCATAGGGATCCAGCCAACAGTGGCGCGCGTTGCAGTCGGTGGATAAGGCCACAGCGGAGTTTGTACCCTTGATCGCCACCACAGCGGCATCGCTGCCTGGCTCTACCATGGTTCCGATCTGCACCATGTGGTCGTAGTTCGTCCAGATTGCGCGTTTGGAGGCAATATTGGGGTCTTTCAGAAGTTTGATTAAAACCTCGGCGAAATCTTTAGGTTCCTGCAGGGAAGATGTGTCGAAAGACCTGTTGAGTGCTATGTGAGACGGCTGAGAGGTTTCCCGCGTGTAAACCGGCGCTTTGCCGCCCAGGACAAGGACTTCAGCGGGAATCCGGGCCAGAGTTTTGCCTTCCAGCCTGATGTGGAACATGCCGTCATCAGTTACCCGGCCTATTACCACGGCATCCAGATCCCATTTGTGGAACACTCGCTGGATCGCTTCCAGATTGTGGGGTTCCACGATCAGCAGCATCCGCTCCTGTGATTCCGAAAGCATGATCTCATAAGGCGTGATACCGGTTTCCCGGATGGGGACCTGCTCGATGTTAAGTTCAATGCCCACACCGCCTTTGCCTGCCATTTCAGATCCGGAACAGGTCAAGCCTGCCGCGCCCATATCCTGAATGCCCACCACCAAACCTGCGTGGATCACTTCCAGAGTGGCTTCGAGGAGGAGTTTTTCGTAAAAGGGATCGCCCACCTGGACCGCGGTGCGCATTTCGGCGGATTCGTCGCTGAGATCAACTGAGGCGAATGTGGCGCCATGGATCCCGTCCCGGCCAGTCTTCGCGCCCACATAGACCACCAGGTTGCCGACACCCTGGGCTGCGGATTTGGCGATCTGGTCGTGGCGCAACAATCCCACTGCCATGGCGTTGACCAGAGGATTACCCTCGTAGGATGCGTCGAAAAACACTTCGCCGCCTACAGTGGGCACGCCGAAGCAATTGCCGTAATCGGCTATTCCCTGCACGACCCCGTGCATCAAATGGCGCACCCGGGGATTGTCCGGTTCTCCAAAACGCAGCGAATTGAGAGCGGCGATGGGCCGCGCGCCCATGGTGAAAATATCGCGCAGGATGCCGCCCACTCCTGTCGCTGCGCCATGATAGGGTTCCAAAGCGGAGGGATGGTTGTGGCTTTCGATCTTGAAACATATTGCCAGGCCGTCGCCGATATCCACAACACCGGCATTTTCCTCGCCGGCTTTGGCCAGGATGGCGGATCCTTCCCTGGGCAAGGTTTTGAGCAGCCGGATGGAATTTTTGTAGCTGGCGTGCTCGCTCCACATTACGCTGAAAATGCCCAGTTCCACATAGGTGGGCACACGCCTCAGGATCTCCAGGATGCTGTTGTACTCATCCTCCGAGAGGCCGTGAGCCTTGATCAGTTCGGGAGTGATCTCTGGCTCACGCATAATTGGATTCCGGTATCTCCGGAGCTTCCTGATTCTTGAGTTTTTCGATCAGGCGCTTGACCCGGTCATCGATGATCTCGAAGATCTGGCGGTAGTAGTCCAAGTCTGAGCCATAGGGGTCGATGATGTCGCCCTGTTCGTCCAGATATTCGTTTAAGGTCATGATCTTGTGTGCCAGCCGGGGTTCCATTTCCAGAAGGTAATCCCGTTGGCGCTCCTCCATGGTCAGCACCAGTTTGCTGCCGGTCAGCATTTCCGGAGTGACCTGTTTGGAGATATGGTCGCGGGCTTCCAAGATACCCAGTTCCAACAGCAACTGCATGGAACTGGCGGAGATGGATTGCCCGCCGCTGAGCAGGCCGCAGGAATCGCCCGCCAGATGGATTTTCTCCTTCAGCGCGTAATGGTTGAACAACTTTTCCGCGATGGGGCTCCGGCAAATGTTGGCGGTGCAGACGAACATGATGACGGGCATGGTAAACGATTTTTTTACGCCATACCAGGCGATGGAGCCCTCACGCAGGCACTTCAGTTCGTCCATACCGCTCTGGTTCGTGGCTTCCCGGCTGCTGACGAATTCCACGATGGTGGAAGGCTGGGTATCGTATTCCACCCTGGCGTCGGCTGGCAACAAGCCGTAGTCGAACCAGGAAGCGTAGATCCCCGTAAGCCTCTTCAGATCGTTCTCCGGAGGCAGGTTGGTCACGTTGACGCTGGTGCTGAGAAGCGGTTCGCCCAACATCTCGATGAAAGCCCTCAACATGGCGTCTTCAGGTACGCGGAATGCCACTTTACCGTTTACCGCCACCGCTTCGAACCGGGGATCGGAGCAGGCAAAAACCACCGACAGGTTGCCCGGCCAATACTGCTCCAGCAGAGGGCGCAAGCGTTCCGGAACGGAAATCTCCTGCTCATCCAGCCATTTCAGATCCGGGATCAGCACAATGAAGCCCTGTTGGTCCTGGCGCTGTTTCAATCGCCTGATACGGGTTATGGCCTCACTGGAACTCAAAGTACAGCCGATGCCGAACATTCCGCCCGTATAATGGAGGACGGTCTTGTTCCGCCAGTCAGTCTTGCGGGCCAGTTTCTCCAGTTTCTTCAGGGAAGGCTGCCTGATCAGTTCCACTAGTCTCCGCCTCTATTCCAGATACAGTAGGGGATTGACAGCTTTGCCATCCTTGCGGACCTCAAAGTGCAACGAGGGAACGCTCGCAGAGCCGGTCATGCCGGACTTGGCGATGGTCTGGTTTTTCTTCACGAAAGAGCCCAAAGAGGCCAGAAGCTCGTTATTATAGGCGTAAACTGTGAAAAATCCGTTCTTGTGGTCGATGATGATGAGTTTGCCCTGTCCGCCATAGGTGCCGGAAAAGACCACCTCGCCGGCATCCGCTGCCACCACCGGCGTCCATTCATCTGCCGCGATATCGATCCCGTTGCACACCACCGAGGTTCCATAAGAGCGGGTTTCCTCGCCGAAGCGGCGTATAAGTTTACCTCGCAGAGGCCAGGCAATGGTGCGTGAACTGAAGCGGTAGGAAGGCGATTCTTGATCTGATTGGGTGGTCAGTTGGGCTATCAAGGCCTCCAACTGGGAGGCGTCTTTCTTCAGTTTGGCGATCTGATTCTGCAGTTGTTGCTGCTCCCGGGTAAGCTTATTCTTCTCGCTTTCCAGGTTTCTGACCTTGGAATCGAGGGTACGGCTGGTGCTGTATGTCTGCCGGTATTGCCTATCCACTTCGTTGTATTCGCGGTCCTTGAGGATCTCTTCAGCCGAAAGTGATTGCTGGGCGTCCCCCAGGTCATTCAGTTTCAGTCTGGTTTGGGCGGCCATGGCAGCCAGGTAATGCTGGTTTCTGTCCACCTTTTTGAGTGCGCTGTGCGCACGCTTGGCCTTGACGAGGCTGAGCAACTGGGCGTTCTGCAGGCTCCGGAGGTCTTGAATGCGTTCACTCACAGTGCGCAGCTCGGTCTTCACCGTTAGGAGAGTGGAGAGTTTGGCCCGGGCTTCGGTTTGGGTCCGCCGCAGTTCCACATCGGTCTTCTGTTTCACCTGTTTTGTGGTGGCGAGTTCGGATTCCTTCTGCTTCTTCTGCGATTCGGTCTTGGCGGCCCTGGTCTCCGCGTCCTTCAGATCCTGCTGGATCTTTTCCAGCTGGCGCTGCTTGTCGGAAACGTCGTCTCCCCATAGCAATATGGTGACGCAGGCCAGGAAGAGCAGGCAGATCAGTTTGTATTTCATACTCATACACTCATAGTTGTTTTTGGAGTCATTAAACAGACTGGGCATTGTCTGTCAATGCAAATCTTGGCTACCACCGATAACTGGCTTTGGCTGAGCAAGTTCCAATAAAACAAGAAAGCCGCCCGGTTGGAGCGGCTTTCTCTTAACCTTATGCCATTCAGGCGATTACTTCTTCTTGGTCAGATGCTGGATAGCCTGCTTTTCCTGATGGGTCACTTTGAACGCATCCAAAACCAGGTTGCTGGCGATGAATATCGACGACAGGGTGCCGATGATGATACCCAGGGTGATGGCCAGAGAGAAATCGTGGATCACCGCTCCGCCCCACAGGTACAGGGAAATCGCGCACAGCAGGGTCGAACCGCCCGTGATGATGGTTCTGCTTAGAGTTGAGTTCATTGCCCGGTTGAAGATCAGGGGGACCGGATCTTTGCGATAGACCTTCAGGTCCTCGCGGATCCGGTCGAACACCACAATCGTGTCGTTGATGGAGTAACCCACGATGGTCAACAGTGCGGCGATGATCTGCATCGTGATCTCTTTGCCGGTGAAGGCAAAGATGCCCAGGATGACCATTACGTTGAAGAACAGGGCAACGATGGCCATGAATCCGAACACCACTTCGAAGCGGATCCAGATATATATGATCATGAGGATAAGGGCGATCACCACTGCCAGAGTAACGTTGGCCCGCATTTCTGACCCGGCTTTCGCTCCCACAGTGCTTTTTTCTCTTACGACATCGTTTTGCAGATCACGGCCTTGAGTGTAATCAGTCAGTTTTTCAGAGATCAGTTGGATAAGCTGCTGGCTGAATTTATCGGCGTCCTTGCCGGCGACTTTGATCTGGAAGGTGGCATCAGCAGGATTACCCACGTATTGGATCTCGGCTTCCTTGAATCCGCCGTCGTTGACGACTTTGCGCAGCTTATCTATGTTTAGCGGGGCAACGCCGGAATTCGCCGGTTTCATGTTGATGGTGGTGGTCACACCGCCAGTGAAGTCTGTGCTCCAGTTGACTCCTATGAACAGGAGGCCGACAATGGAGGCCAGAAAGAGGACCCCAGCGATAGCGTAGAACAGATAACGATACTTGACGAAGGGGAAGTTGGCATGTTGCAGTACTTTCATCTCATTCTCCTAGATGCTGATGGTCGTCTTATTCGGTCCGAGCATGGTTTTCTCCATGATGTAGCGCAGGAAAATGATCGCGCAGAACATGGAACCGATGATACCGATGGTGAGGGTCAGGGCAAAGCCGCGGACAGGTCCGGTGCCGAATTGATACAGCACGAAAGCCGCGATGACCGTGGTGATATTGGAATCCCAGATTGTAACGGAGGCCCGCTTGAAGCCTGCGTCAACTGCCGACCGCACCGATTTGCCGGCCGCCAGTTCCTCCCGGATCCGCTCAAAGATCAGCACATTGGCGTCAACCGACATGCCGATGGACAGGATGATACCCGCGATACCAGGCATGGTGAGCGTTCCGCCGAAGATCGTCATGGCAGCAAGGATGAAGCCGACGTTGAAGATCAGCACAAAGTCCGTTACCAAGCCGCTGAGGTTGTAAAAGAGTATCATGAACGCGAAGACCGCGATGAGTCCGATCAAACCAGCCCTAAGTCCGCTTTTAATACTGTCGGTTCCCAGGGTGGCGGAGATCTGGTTGGAAGATTTTTCCTCGATCGGCGCGCTTAAACTCTCGTTATCCAAGAGGATCGCCAGGGATTTTGCCTCTTCGTTCGTGAACTGGCCTGATATGGTGGCCTTGCCGTCCGGGATGCGGTCCTTGATCAAAGGGGCGGAATACACGGCGTTATCCACTACGATCGCCAGCCGCTCGTTGATGTTGTCGCCTGTACAATTGGCGAATTTCCGCGCTCCTTCCCTGGTGAACGTTAGCGAGATATAGGGCTTGCTGGCCATTTGCGGATTGGGGTTGTCCGAGGACCCGATCTCCCAGCTGGCGCCTTCGACGTCGGATCCGGCAACTTCCACGCTGGATTTGAGCACGTACAGTTTCACCGGCTCCGAACCAGATTTGATGGTTTCGTCAGCGCTTTCCAGATAGATATTGAAGCCCTTGGGGATCAGGGATACGAACAGAGAATCCAAAAGAAGCTCCCTGACGACGGTCAAATCGCTTCTCCTGACGATGTAATCGGACTCCGAAGTGGAGATCAGGGATTTAAAGATGCCGGATTCCGTACTTGTGGTGTCCGGGACTGCTTTGGCAGTATCCGCGGCAGCCTTGGAATCTTTGTCCAGCGCTTTGTCTTTTGCGTCAAGCGCCGCCAATGCAGGGAACATCCTGAGGTTGGCGTTCACCAGGACATCGACCTGATTGAGGAACTTCTCCGCGTCTTCAGGCTTCGCGACCAGCTGGAACTTCAATTCCGCGGCTTGGTGTACAAGTTTGGCAGCTGCTGCGGGATCCTTGACTCCAGGCAATTGAACCAGGATGTCGCTTTCGCCGATTCTTTGGATCGATGGTTCGGCGATGCCATACTGGTCGATACGGTTGCGTATGATCCTGATGTTGTTTTCCACCGCGTTGACCTTATCCTCCGCGGGCAGTTTATCCGTTTTAACGGTCAATATGATCTGGGTTCCGCCCTTAAGGTCCAAACCCAGATTCAGTTTTTGCTTGATCGGCCAACTCACGCTATCCGGAATGACCAGCGGAGACAGGAAGATCAAGGTACCCAATACAAACACCAGTATGGATACAGGGATTAACCAGGAGTACTTGCGCATTGATTTATGCTCCCAACTTTATTTTATTCCTAATTCTTCAGGTTTTTCAAACCAAACATTTTATCCGCCTCAAAACGTCAAGGTTTTTCCTTACGAGGTGTCCCCACAGCATGCACGTATTGAATGCCAGGCCCCACGATCTAAGCGGCCTTGTCAATACAACGGAGGGCCAGGCCACCTTACTCCCACCCACCAGCCATTTATGGCTGTTGGGTCCTATGATGTATTCACGCCAACGGCTCGAAGCAGACAGGGCCTGACCAGCAGAAAAGGTCCTGCCCATGCAATGCCGCCTTCCCAAGCGGCAACAATGGTCACAGCAACACGATATGGCGGATCCGAATCCGTTGCTTCTCAGTCTGTCTTGAAGCCCACTGGCTTGTTTTCTGGCAGGCCCTGGACTTTAATCTCGCCAAATTGGGTTTCGTAGCCTTCAATGTTCTTCTCCAGCAGATTTAGGAACTGCTTGGCGTGTTGGGGCGTGCACACCACGCGTGTGTAGATGCGGGCGTCGGGGATCCCGGGAAGGATGCGTCCGAAATCGATGATGAACTCCGAGGGGGAGTTGGTGATCACGAAGAAATTGGCATAAGTGCCTTCGCCGACCTTTTCGTCGATCTTGATGTTGATCTGATTGGGCTGATTGGGTTTATTCATGATTACTCCTTCAAAATATCGCTGTAGTGAAGCATCTTGCCAGAGGCGCGGATTTTGTCCACCAGTAATTTGTAATGCGCCGAAGCCTGGCAGAGTTCAGCGCAGCCGAGCACAAAGACGCGTTCCATGGCGCGGCTGACTGCCACGTTTAGTTTGCGGTCCACGGAGCCGTCGGCTGCCAGGGCTTCGATATTGCGCAAGGCTCCGGCGGAATGCAAGGGCAGAGTGATGATGATGATCCCGCGTTCGGAACCTTGGAATCGCTCCACGGTGTCGATGGTGAGGGACTGGAGTTCCGCGGGCAGTTCGTGCAGCAGGGCGTGGATCATGGCGCGGAACGGGGCTACGATCCCAACCTCCGAGGCCGTATCTGCCACGATCCCCTTACTAGCCAAGAGTTCCAGCAAATAGAGGATCCCCTGCACCTGCAAAGGATCGTAGAAATGGTGGCGGGAAGGGGGAAAATCGATCCAGACCAGCCGTGAGGACAGCAATGGCTCCACGTTGGGCGATAGGGCCAGGCGCTGTCTGGGCTGCATGGAGATCAATCTGTTCTGATAATAGGGTTGGATGAGTCCAGCGATCGCATCGTGCATCCGGTAATGCTGGCGCAGCATTGTGGAAGCATGGTTCCAGGCCTGGGAGCGGCAAACGCGGTTCAGCCGCTCCATCAGGGATTGGCTGTAGGAATCGTAACACAGTCCCGTCAATTGGGGATGCATGTAGGCAAACCCCTGGTCGGCCTGCCGGCTGATTGGCGGCAACTGGTTCTGGTCGCCGATCAGGATAGTCTTATCCGCCTGGACGATGATGCCCAGAATGCTGTTTTCCACTATCTGCGAGGCTTCATCGATCACCAGTTCGTCGAACTTGACTAGTTTTACGAGATCAGGCAGCCAGGCGCTACAGCTGGAAACCGTGGCGACCCAGACTCGATTGGAGGCGACGATCCGGGAGATCACATCATACTTCTGGCCCTGGATCTGCTTGTCCAGCAGTTCCTCGGTGACCTCTGAGGAGTGGCCGGTGCGGATGAAAGGGATGGAGTTTCTTTTCAGGTTCAAGCAGATTTCGTCCACGGCGCGGTTGGTGAAACTGAGGATGAGGATGTTTTTGGACGTATCGCGATACAGGGCGCTGATATAGGCTGTCAGCAAACCCGAGGTTTTGCCCGTACCGGGAGGACCCTGCACGATGTGGTAATCTTCGGAGGACTGCATGCGGGCGATGGTGTCTGCCAGTTCAGCGCCCTCGGGGATTTCCGCCGTGTATCCCGGTTTGGCCAGGCCCAGCCAGAGCTGGCGCTTCTTGGAATCGCCCCGGAGGAAACTGAAGATGGCGGCCAACGGATTGAACAGCGAGGTTTCCAGGATATCGTGTTCAAGCGCCCAGAGATCTTTCATGAAGGGCTCCGGAAAATGGCGCAAACCTCCCCGGATCAGCACTTCCACGCTGTCACCGCTGAGTCGGACGATCTGCCCGCGTAGGATCTGCTGGCGGCTTACGGCCAGGTTTTGCCGGTAAAGAACGACGATGTCGTCCTCCCTGAAATCGGTCACTTTCTCTTCTCCGGACAATGAGAAAACGATCGTGTTGAAGGATACGCTGGCGATCCGGAGTTCACCCAGTAGGCGATAGCGTTCTTGTTTGACGGCTGTGCTTTCCTGCCAGAGGCCGTTGTGGCCGTAGATGGAATCCCTGCCCAGGCCTCCGGTCTTGGCAAACCAGATCTCGCGCACCAGCAAGCGCAGCTGGCCCAGAAACCACTCGTATTCATGCTCCGGCAAAGCCTTCAGAGTGGAGACAATGGTCTGGATCTGGGCGAGGCGGAAATCGGCTCCGGAACTGGCTTGCCGCCCTAGCAGCCAATTGAAGAAAACGGAGGGATCGACGGCCAGGCCGTGCATGATGCCCACGATGCGGTTGCGCGCCATCAACAGGGCAAGCTCCAGCTCCAGGGTATTCACCACGTGGCGCAGATGATTTTCCGGAGCGGCGGAATAGAGGATGCTGCTGGTGCCGAGAGCGTCTTTTTCCACGCATCTGCGCAGAATCATGTTATAGGCCACCACCTGCATCTGATGCTGCTTCCAAACGTCGTAACGGGGGGCAGAGCCGCTTTTCAATTCCACGATGTGCTGTTTGCCCGCGCTGGTGTAAAGGATGTCCAAACGCCCTTGCAACCCGTATTCCGGGCAGATGTAGGAAGGCTCCAACTGGATGGGGTCCTGCCCCACAGATGCCGCAAAAGACTGCAGCGGGGGGAAATGGACGTCCCGAATGGCGGCATAAAGATCCAAAGCGGCTTCTTTCCCGATGGCAGCCAGGGAGATCGGCATCTTCGCCAGCGACCTTTGGAACAGGATTTGATAGCCGTTATCCGGTTCGGAGATCAATTCATCGAGGATGTTGTTCACCATGTTTCCCTTCACGGTGCTGGAAGAGCCAGGTTCGCGCAGCAGCCGGGAGAGCAGATAGAATTCCGGATGGGTTTCCTGGTTGGTGAAGCATTCCGCCACGGAGCTGGCGTCGATCAGGAAATCCGGCTCCACCACGATCATTGTGAGGGGGTTGCTGGAGTAACTGCGGTCCCGGCCTTTGATCGGGGTCAGGTTAAGGCAATTCAGGGTGCAATATTCCCACAGAACCTTCGCCAGTGCGCTCCAGCGGCTGCCATCGCCGGCGCGGTCGTTCAGCATCAGCGTAAGGACATTTCCCTCTTCGTCACTAGCCCGGATCTCGATGCCGGAGTCCTTTCCAGCCTGGCGCAGCAGCTCCCAGTCCAGGACCACGCAATTGAAGCTCTGCTTCGGAATATGTTCCAGCGCTGGAAAAGGCCTGGCTTGGTTCTGGCGCAGATACTCGTCCACCTCGCCGGTGCCGCTTTCCGGATCCAGCCAGCGCAGTGTGTCCCGGAGCGCCAGAATACCGCTTAGATAGGCTTCCAGCCCGGGTTTATCCCCTTCGTGCGCCACTTTGTTGCAGAGGATGCGCAGCTGGTTGAGCTGATTCACCAGTTCCTGCGGCGGGTTTGTTTGCGCATGGACATACTGCATGCGGGCAAACAATCCGCTGAAGCTGATACCGCTGTCGCTGCTTAACTGCTTGTAAATGGATTCCAGGAGTTGGCGCAGCTGCAGCAGCTTGGTGCCAAGATCCGCGGTTGCGGCAATGATCTCCCCGAGGCGCTCATAATGCGGCGCGCTCAGTTCGGATGAACTGCCGGGCATGGTCAGCGTTTTTTCTTCTTCAGGATATTGCTGCGCACCCAACCCCAGTTGTAGTAGAGATGGATCAAGCCCACGATGGCGAACAGGATGCCGGCGAACTGGTGGATGTCGCCCAGAGTTTCACTGCCCGGGCCAATCTTGTACAGGACCATGGCGACCATGGTGACCAGGAACAGCAGCAGAAGGATGGGATTCAAGAATTTCAGTGCTTTGTTTTTCATGATGTTTCCTCGTTGGTTGTAGTGAAAAAGGCGTCTATGAAATCGTGGACATCGAACACTTCGAGGTCTTCGAGACCTTCGCCCACGCCGATGAGTTTTACTGGCAGATCGAGTTTGTGCTTGAGGTTAAAGATGATGCCGCCCCGTGAGGTGCCGTCGTACTTGCTCAGGATCAAGCCCGTTAGAGGCATGGCCTTGCCGAAATTGGTCGCCTGCGAGATGGCGTTCTGTCCTGTGGTGGCGTCCACCACCAGCAAGGCCTGGTGGGGTGCCGCGGGTATGAGCTTCTTGATCGTGCGGTCGATCTTGCTGAGTTCCTGCATCAGGTTGTCTTTGGTGTGCTGGCGTCCTGCGGTGTCGATGAGCACGACGTCGAAATCCTTCGCCAGCGATGAAGTAATTCCGTCATAGATAATGGCGGAAGGGTCACTGCCTTGCTGCGAGCGGATCAAGACCGCTCCGGCGCGGTCCGCCCAGATGGCCAGTTGTTCGATCGCCGCGGCACGAAAGGTATCCCCGGCAATGATCATCACTTTCTTGCCAGCTCTGCTGAGGTGATGCGCGACCTTGCCGATGCTGGTGGTCTTCCCCACTCCGTTCACGCCTACGAACACGATCACGTAAGGCCGGGCATCGATCTCTTCCCACATGTTTTGGGAATCGGCATAATCGTTGAGCAGCAGCTCCTGCATGATCTGACTCACGGCATTTTGCACCTCAGCGGCGTCAGCTATGCGGTCCGCCTTGATCTTACGGGTCAGGCGGTCCATGATTAATTCCGTCATTTCCACGCCGGTATCGCATTTGAGCAGGATCTCCTCGATCTGCTCCATCAGTTCGTCATCGACCTTACCGCGCAGGCTTATGGCGGCGTTGATCCTGCCGATGAAGCCGCTCTTGGTTTGGGCTAGTTTTTTCTTCAGTCCGCGGACGATACTAAGCATTCATCCTCCTGATGGTATTTCCGTGAGAAAGACGCTGAACGCCACAATAATCATTGACATCCAAACGCCTTGCCACGAAATGTAATATCATGGAAACGTCAAGAAAAATAAAGGGAAGACAATGATGGAAAGACTGCATTTCAAGCCATTGCTGCTGCTGGTGGTCGCGCTTCCCCTGCTCGTGTCTTACATGGGTTATCTGCTGCTCTCCTCCAGCCAGCAGCCTGCGGATCCAGTAGCCGCAACCTTTGAACAGCCTGCTGCGCCAGGCCAGCCTGTCCTGATCAACAAATCCCCAGATGCTGCACCGGTGAGAGATATAAACACCATTCTGTACAAGGAGCTCTTGCTCTATATTGCGCTTCTGGTGGGGTTACTCGCGCTCCTGGGCCATTACCTGAAAAGCATTTGGGTGTGGATCTGCGTGATCTTGCTGCCCCTGGGGTATTCTCTCCTCTCGCTGAACAAATTCAGCCTGAGCCTGACCTCGTTTTACCTGGCCAACCTGGCATTCGCGGTCATTCTGGAGCAATTGATCGGAAGGATGTTTTTTCTGCGGGCGATCCTGCGCTGGCGCATGATCATTTGCTCCTTGCTGGGCGCGGCTTTACTCACCGTGTACCTGCGCGGACTCTATCTACTCACCGCCACCCCTTTCACTGGCAGCCAGTGGTCGCAGATCTACGTCCCGAGCCTGATCATCTTTATCTTTGCCACTTTCGGGCTTTCCCTGGCCGACATGGTGGTCCTGCGCCTGGAATACAAAAAGCGGAACGCGGCAGAGCCTGACAACGGGGACGACGAGGATGCTTGAAGACCGGGATTTCTTCGTTTTGGAGAACGTGGAGGGGTTTGTAGAGCCCGCCGCCCTCTTTGCCAGCGTCCAGCCACTCTATATAGAGATCGGCTCCGGCAAAGGCGAATTCATCTCCCAATACCCGCTCCAGCATCCGGAATGGAACTTCCTGGGTTTTGAAGGCCGGGAAAAACGCGTCCGCAACATCCTGAAGAAACTTTCGCCCCAGCGCCAGCCCAACGTGCGCATCGTGCGATTGATGGTGGACGCCAACCTCGCCGCGGTCTTGCCTTCTGAATCTGTGAGCGGTGTCTTTATCCAGCATCCGGATCCCTGGCCCAAGAAGCGCCATCACAAGCGCCGTTTGTTTCAGCAGGACTTTCTGAACGCGCTGGCTGAAGTGATGCTCCTGGACGCCGAAGTACACGTCTCCACTGACCACGAAGAATACGCCAACTGGATTGCCGAGGAGTTTGTGCGCAATCCGCGCTTCGTATCGCTGCAGGAACCTCTAATCCAGGCCAGCCCCAGCATCCAGGACCACGTCAGCACCTGGTATGAAACGGAACAGCGCCGGATGGGCTACGCGCCTAACTACATGCTCTTTAAAAGAATCTGAACTCCGCTCCGGAGAAGATCGGACCGTCTCTCTTGCTGGACATTCGCGCGTTAACCGACCACAAACTCTGGCTGGCTCCCCTGGCAGGCTATACCGACCGGGCTTACCGGCAGCTATGCAAATCCTGCGGCGCGGACGTCCTGGTCAGCGAAATGGTGAGCGCCGACGGTCTGGTCCGCGATCAGAAAAAGACTATCCAATTCGTTCTGTTCGATGCGCTCGAGCGTCCGTTCGGAGTGCAGATCTTCGGCTCCGATCCCGAAACAATGGCTCGCGGCGCGGAAGCCTGCCTGCCCTACTCTCCCGATTTCATCGACCTGAACATGGGCTGTCCGGTGAAAAAAGTCGTCAAACGCGGAGCTGGCAGCGCCCTCATGAAGAATCCTGCTGGGGCAGCGCGAATCGTGGCCGCAGTGAAATCGGTGTTGGCGGGGGAATGTCTGCTGGGCGCAAAATTCCGCAGCGGTTGGAACGAGGGGAGCCTGAACTATCTGGATTTCGGCCTCGCCCTGGAAGATGCCGGGGCTGATTTCCTCTGCCTGCATCCGCGCACACAGACGCAGATGTTTTCCGGAACCGCGGACTGGCCGCACATCGCCGCCTTAAAACAGCGAATCGGCATTCCCCTTATCGGCAACGGCGATATCAAGAGCCCGGAAGACGCGCAGGAAATGTTCCAATCCACAGGCTGCGATTCAATCATGATCGGACGCGGCGCAATGGGCAAACCATGGATATTCAAGCAGATACGGCAGTTGATGGAAAGCGGGGATTACTCTCCGGTTACCCGTTCCCGCCTGTTGGAAACGATCGAACTGCATATCCAACTGGCGCTGAAATACAAACCGGAACGCGTGGTGAACAAGGAAATGCGCTCCCAGATCTGCTTCTACACCAAAGGCTTGGTGGGCGCCGCCGAACTGCGCCAGGCGATCAACCGCTCCGAAAGCACAGCTCAGATCATAAGCCTCATCCAAAACAGCGAAGCGTTTCGGTTGTAATCCAGCGTTTCCCTCCAGAAAGAAATGAACCCAGTTTTCCGGGGATTCTTTCCCAAAGTACATTTGCAGCCTGCCAGACGCATTTGTTGGTTGGGCAGGGAACTACCCCGGCCGGAAAGGCCGAAGCCCAGCCAGCCTTCCCCTTCTCCAATCTGAAACTTAGCCATTTCAGTAACCACGTCCTTGAGGCTGGCCCTCAAATCCGGAGCTAACTGCCCCAATACATCCCGAAGATTCTTGGGGATGTGTTAGTGTAGGGATAGGGGGGCAGGCAAGACAGCCCTGAGGGCCAAACAGGTCCAGGTTCACCAGTTAATGAGGCAGTGTGGATTCGCCGGCATAAAGAACCCGGGCCGTTAGCCGCAGCCCGGGTTCTGATACTGGTTGTTCAATACATCACTTGGCTGGAGGATCGTCCCTTTCGGCAGTAACTTTATAGAAGAGCATCGGATCATCCAAAAACACATCGAAGAAGGAATCGACTGTGTGGCCCAGGTAGCTGTATGTTCCATCAGGACTGCCGCAGGTATAAATCTTGTAACGGGAAGCCCAGATGGGATAGTCCCAGGTCAACCGGCCCTGTGAATCCGTAAGCCTTGTGATGTCGATATTCCCCACTGCGGGCAGTGAATGCCATTCCACCGGCTCCGGCAGATAGGCGGTGTTGTCGGCCTCGTTGGATTCCAGGATAAGGTTGTCCGGATCGACCCAGACCTCTTTGACCTCGTACCCGGGTTCATTCGAACTGTCGGTGAAATCGACCTCCACGACGCCCCAGCCCAGCATTCCATAGATCCAATGGTCTTCGTATTCGCCGGTGGCAGGGTTGATCAGCCGGAGGTTGATGGCGGTGATAATCACCACTGCGGATTGATTGGTTACCTGAACGTGGTAAGTGACGGGATCGCAGACGTAGGGATCGTAGTTGGAGGCGTAGAACTGGGTAATGACCAGATTGGGATAGAAGCCTGTCCAATCGACGAGGTTGTAGGGGTCGTATTCGTGGTCGGGCCCGGCGAAATTGCCGCTGGAACTAGCGACCAGGATATGGCCGGAATTGACGGTCTTGGCGATGTTGTGGAGTTCTCCGGAGCTGGAAACGAATTCGATGTTGTCGATGGTCAGGGACTGGCTGTTGTCGATGGTCAGATAGGTGCTGCCGGGGGCGCCGGAATTGAATTTGCATTCGTCGAAATCGCCGTCCGGATCGATGCTACCGCCGGGATAGACTTTGACTCCCTCCTCGCGCAGGTGCTTGAATTCGGTTTGCTTGGCAGAGACGTGGCCGCCACTGCCCACGTGCATCTTCCAATAACTCTCATCTTTGCCTTTCATTTTGGAGTCGCGGTTCCTGTTGCCGTGGGCTTTGCAGGTACCGCCGGAACTGACGGTGAGTACCCGGCCGTCGCCCAGAGCGCACTCTCCCCCATCCAGAAAGAGCATGCCGCCATTGCCGATGGTGCAGTCGCCGCTGACCGATAGCAGGACGTTGTTGACGTACAACGTGCCAAGCAGGACATCGCAATATCCGTCGCCCATGGTGGAGACGTTGTCGTACAGAGTTACGGTGCCGGCATGATTGATGATCAGGTTGTGGAACTCCTCGTGATCCTTAACTGTGCTGATCCCGCAAGTACCTGAGCCGACAAAATGGACGCTGGCGTCCCGGGCGATGAATCCTGATGTGGGATTGTTGGTAGCCCAAGAACCCCAGACATAAATGTTGTAGTTGCCTGTGGAGACGTCCAGGTTACCTTGGTCGATATCCAGATCGCCATCTACGACCAGATCGTTACTCAGGACCGCAGTGTTAGGGGTATTTACGAGCAGGTTGAAAGCCTTGTTGCCGATTCCCAGGTTGATGTGTACGGCCGAAGCGGTGGGTGTGCCGTTTATCTCCAGTGTTCCCATCTGGGGAGCAAAACTGCCGGGTGTAAGGGCTTCGATTCCGCGGCAACTCAGCTTTCCCGAACCGCCTCCGCCGCCGCCATCGGTGAACTGGATCGATCCAGTGGATGTGACGACCAGGGCTTGGTTGGCGGTTAAAACTCCGTCACTGATGATGATGAGCCCCTGAGCGTAGAGTGGAGGCATGGTCTGCAGAAGGTCGTTAGTGACGATATCGGCGGACATTCTGACGATCAGGACACTGGCAACACCCAGGATGGGAAGCCCCGAAACCGAGGCGTGGACGTTGTTCTCGAGCTCCATCTCCCCCGCCAGATCCAAATCTCCGGCAATCGAGATATCGAAGAAGACATCGAAGAAGCTTTCCGGTAGGATATCCAGATCTCCGAGGATATCACAGTCATTCTGGCAGGATACGGGCCCGGTGGAGCTGATGATCAGATCATGGGCGTTGTTGCCGGGAGCGATATTCACGTATTGAGGGGAATCCGCGCTGCTGCCGTCGATCTCCAGGAAACCGGTCGTGGGTATGTAAGTCCCGGGAGTGAGCGCTTCGAAGCTGCGGCAGATTACGCCTCCGCTTCCGCCACCGCCGCCCCCGGCAATGATAATCTCTCCAGTGGGCATCACAACAAGATCATGGTTGGTTCTCAAGGTTCCTGAACCTTCAATATAAATTTCACCCCGGATTTGGGTGATGATCTGGTTCATGCTTCCAAAGCCGTATCTGACGCCGCCGCCGTTACCGACGTTCAGGCTGCTGCCGGGTTCATCAGTTAAATCATGGCCAATTACCACCTCCACTCCGGGTTCCACCTCCAGCTCGCCCAAAAGATCCAGGTCACCGGCTACGAAGACGTCGAAGAACACGTCGAAGAAGCTTTCAGGCATGATGTCCAGGTCGCCATAGATGTCACAGTCGTTATCCAGGTTTACAGGGCCTGTCGAATTGATCACCAGATTGAACGCATGATTCCCGGGACCGATGTTCAGGTGTTGGGGCCAAGCGCCCAGCGTGGAGGTGATTTCCAGAGTTCCCTGAGCCGGGACAAAGCTGCCCGGGGTGAGGGCGGTGAATCCGGGGCAGGCGATACAAGCGCCGGAACCCCCTCCTCCTCCGTCAGTAAACGCAATACTGCCAGTGCTAGTCACGCACAGGGGGGCATTGGATTCCCAAAGCGATCCCTGCTCCATCACCACTTCGCCTTCTTCCTCCACCTCAGCCGCGGAAACAGCATTCAGAACCAGATGACCACCGTTGACGACTGTCAGATGATGGGTCGGAGTCGTGTCGTAACTGCCAAAGACCAACACTGTGGCGCTGCCATGGATGACAATGTATCCCTGCGTCACAGCGTCCTGCATGATGTCGATGTCGAAAAAGACGTCGAAGAAACTATCGGGCATATCTGTAAGAGAGCCGTTAATCTGCAGCTCGCAGTTGGTGCTAACCCTGCCACCGCCAGATTTGGCGATGTTCAGGTTGAAGTATTCCTCGCGTAATCCTCCAGCATTGATGTATACGTTGCCGCCGCCCAGCATGTTCACCGTGCCGTTGCGGGCTTCAAAGCCGGTGGGAGCCACATCGTTCGTCCAGGAACCGCGCAGGTTGATGGCGTAATTGGATGGCGACACATCCAGGATCCCTTGCTGGATGTGCAGGTCGCCATAGATATCGCAATCGTTTTGCAGGACCACCAGCCAATCGTTGATCAGTAAGTCGTAGGTGTGATTCCCGGGGCCGATGTTCAAATAGTGCGTCGAGGTCGGCGCGGTGCCTGTCAGTTCCAAGGTGCCGCAGTCGGGCACAAAGGTCCCCGGCGTCAGAGCCTGGAAGCTCGGGCACTTGATGCAGCCGCCGCTGCCTCCACCACCGCCAAAGAAATAGACATTGCCGGAAGAAGCAACGCTCACAGGCATTTGAGTCACTTCCAGTGTGCCGTCCTGGATCCAGACATATCCTGCAA
>DAHVPC010000043.1:0-4610 GCA_027318475.1 Candidatus Cloacimonadota bacterium
AAAAACGCCAGGATCCTGGTCACCGGCAAGAACGCGCATAACCGCGGCCATCAGTGCGGGGGATTCACCGTTGCCTGGCAGGGCGTGAACGATAAGACACCTCCTGAAGGAATCGCCTACGATCAAGCGGATCACGAAAAACCGCGCGACGCCGCCGAAAACGTAGCCCCTTCCTGGGGTTCGCTCATTGTGGGCGGAACCTCAATCTGGGAGGGCATCCAGGCTGTCGCGCCCAATGCCGTCCTCAGCGACGATGGTTCCGATGCCGATCCAGCCAGGCACGACCTGGCCATAGTCGTCATCGGTGAAGTTCCCTACGCGGAAATGCTGGGCGATATCCGCGTGGAAGGCCTGGCCAAGGGGCTGAAGACCGGACCCGGCTCCACATCCGAGGAGACCCTGCCCGGCGAAGACATTCCCATCATGAAGAAAGGCCCCTATGGAACCCATCTCTATCTGCATGAACTGCATCCCGAGGATCTCGCGACCATTAGAACCATCACCAGTAAAGGCATCCCGGTGGTCACTGTCATGATCTGCGGACGCCCCCTCGTCGTCAATCAGGAACTGGCGGAATCCCAAGCCTTCGTGGTTGCCTGGTTCCCCGGTTCGGAAGGCCAGGGAGTGGCCGACGTGATCTTTGGCGATTATCCGATAAGCGGTAAATTGAGCTTCTCCTGGCCCAATTTCGACGACGAAAACTGGAACGTCGGCGACCCCGGCTACAATCCCCTCTTCCCCTACGGATTCGGGCTGGAATACAAAGCCTAGGTTCTGAAACTAGTCGTAAACCGCGGCGGAAAACTGCCTGCGCAGGATTTTTCCGCCACTGCTAGCCCGGGACTCCCACAGGATGAAGTACAGGCCCCGGGGTACATACTTGCCGCCGTTGTCCTTTCCGTCCCAGACGATGGAGCCTTGGGCGGCAATGGCTTGGTTATCCGCTAGGACTCGCACTTTGCGGCCCGCCCGGTCGTAAACGTTGCAGTTTACATGGTTGCTGGGAGTTTCCAGATTGTAGAGCAGGCTGATTCTGGCTCCGCTGCGGGGATTGCAGGGGCTGCCGGTTAGTTTCAGGATTCCGTCGAAGTCCGGTGGCGGAGCTGCGGTGCTGTTTGCCTCTCCAGGTGTTGCGCCTTGGGGATCGAGGCTGTAACGCCAGGCTGGATGCTGGTCGGCGTCCAGGTAGCGCTCCAACGATCGGCCTTGCTGGGAGGTTTGCCCCACGTAACTCATCTGGTCAAGCAGGTTGAATTCCCCGTCATATAGAAAGATCGTGTCGGCATCGTTGTTCAGGGCTGCCCAGCCTTCCACATCGATTGCCGACTGAGCCGGGCAGGATGTGTATTCCGTGAGCAGCTGCAGGGAATTGGCGCAGAGCACAAAGTATCCGCCCGCATCAGGAATGGTGAAGCCAAAGCTGTGCTGCGCGGCGTCCTCGATGATGTAATCCCCGCGGAGTGGTAGTGAGGGGATCCAGATCTCGATCCATTCCTGCTTGCCCGTATCGGGATCGTACATCACTTCGTTGATTAACGGTGGCAGCAGTTGCTCTTGGAGCAGCGGCAAACTCAGGTGGTTGTTGCCCTCGACCGGATCGTCATAAAGATCGAGGCTGACCTCCACCAGATGGTTCAGTTCGTCGTTGACTGGTAATTGATAGGAATAACTCACGGAATCACCCGCTGCAATGGTGTGCACCAGGTCCGAGGCGATCTGCGTCCCGTCCAGTTGCACGCGCAGGTCCGCCACGTCCAGGGTCGTAATCGGCGATAGGTTCCGCACCCAGAAACTGAGCCGCCACTCTCCCTGTTCCTGCCAGGTTTGAGGATTCACCAGCGCGTAATCCACATAGACGTGGTTGGGCAGGCCGGGCGTGGAACTGGCCTCGCTGATGAAATCCGCGGCGCAAGCGTTACTGTCCCAGCCATCCAGAATACGGGCCAGCGAACGTCCTTCCGCAACGTCCGACGCGAAAGAAACACCCGCCAGTCCATGGTCGTCCGTCAATCCGTTGGCGTTGGGTGAATCGTAGAGCACCGTATCGGTGTAGGAGCCGTCAGGCGCTACGAAGCGGATGCCGTCGGTCTCCGCGCCTCCGTTCTGAAACTCCAGATCTGTGGTGAAGACCGCGTAGGGGATATACGCTTCCCCGATAAGCAAGAACCGCCGTGATCGCAGGATGTAGTGCGGAATGGTAAACACATGCTGGAACGAGCTGCCCCCAGCCTGGATCATCGCCCCTTCCAAGTCGATGTCATCATTGCCTGAATTATACAGTTCGATCCACTCGAACCCGGAATCCATATCCAGGGGATCGTAGCAGACCTCGTTGATCACCACCGGAGCCAGATCGGCCCGCAGAGCCGGATTGCCCAAGCCCAGCAACGCCGTGAACAACATCAGCAGCAGCCAGGTCTCAGAGCGTTTCATCCGCTAATGCCGCGTTAATGCAGGTCCAGGAGCAGGGGTTTGATGCCCCAGATGTCGTTGGCGTATTCCCGGATGGCTCGGTCGGAGGAGAATTTACCGACCCGCGCGATGTTCAGGATGGCCTTTTTAGCCCAAGCCTGGCGGTCCAACCAGAGAGTGTCGATCCGCTGCGAAGCCTCAATGTAGGAGGCGAAATCCGCCATGATGCAGTAAGGGTCGCCGTTTTCCAGCAGGGATTTGACGATCGGTTCAAAGATGCCCGGTTCACGCGGCGAAAACTCGTCCGCAGCGATGGCGTCGATGGCCCGTCGGAGCGCCGGAACGTTGTGGTAGAACTCGCAGGGATTATAGCCGTTTTGCTTCAGGTCGCCCACTTCCTGCGCGTTCAGGCCGAAGATGAACATGTTTTCCGCGCCGATCTCTTCCGCCATTTCCACGTTCGCGCCGTCCATGGTGCCTAAGGTGAGCGCGCCGTTGAGCGCGAATTTCATGTTGCCCGTTCCGCTGGCTTCGAAACCCGCGGTGGATATCTGCTCGGAGACGTCTGCCGCCGGAATGATCTTTTCCGCCAGCGAGACCGTGTAATTTGGCAGGAACACCACTTTAAGGCGGTCGGCGACCGCGGGATCTTTGTTGATGACATCGCCCAGGCTGTTGATGAGTTTGATCAGCCGCTTGGCCAGGAAATAGCCTGGAGCGGCCTTGCCGGCAAAGATCACCGTGCGCGGAACGAAATTGCCGGAAGGATTGTCCTTGATGCTCTGGTAGCGCGCGATGGTGCCCAGGATGTTGAGCAGCTGGCGTTTGTACTCGTGCAGACGTTTGATCTGGACGTCGAAGATGCTGTCCGCGCGGGTCCGGATGCCCGTGATCCGGTAGATGTGCTTGCTGAGTTCCTTCTTGTTGATGGATTTGATCTCCAGAAATGCATCGCGGAAATCCTGGTCGTCGCTGTAGTTCTCGATCCCGCGGATGTAGTCCAGGTTGCCCACCCAGCTTTCGCCGATGTGTTCCGTGATCAAAGACGCCAGCTGGTGGTTGCACACGCGCAACCAGAGCCGTGGTGTGATGCCGTTGGTCTTGTTTTGAAAGCGTTGCGGGTACATTTCGTAGAAATCAGGAAAGATGCGGTCTTTCAGTATCTGGGTGTGCAGCTCCGCCACACCGTTCACAGCGTGGGATCCGTGCAGGCACAGCTGGGCCATGCGCAGGCCTTTTTCCGCGCCTTCCTCGATGACGCTGAGGTTGCGCATCTTGATGATGTTGCCGGGATACAGGCGCGTGACTTCGCCCAAAATGTGGTTGTTGATCTGGTAGATCAGCATCAGATGCCGCGGCAGCAGTTCCTGGAAGAGCTGGACGCTCCACTTTTCCAGCGCTTCGGTAAGGATGGTGTGGTTGGTGTAGCTGAAACAACCCCTGGCGATATCCCAGGCTTCCTCGAAACTCAGCCTTTCCTCGTCGATCAGGATGCGCAGCATTTCCGGAATGGCCAGGGCGGGATGGGTATCGTTGAGCTGGATCGCCACCTTTTGGGGCAGTTCGGCGAAGCTATCGTGATCCTGGATCCAGCCGCTGAAGATGTCCTGCAGCGTGGCGCTCACAAAGAAGTATTCCTGCTCCAGGCGCAGCACCTTGCCCAGGTGCATGTTGTCGTTGGGATACAGGACCTTGGAGATGTTCTCGCTGATGTTCTTCTGTTCCACGGCGCGCACATAGTCGCCGTTGTTGAAATAGTCGAAGTCAAATTCATCGGTCGCGGTGGCTTGCCACAGGCGGAGATTGTTCACGTTATCCACCTTGTAGCCGGGAATCGGGATGTCCCAGGCGACCGCCATCACATCGTTGGTGTCCACCCAACGGTGCTGGGTGCGACCGTCCGGCATTTCCTCCGAAACCACCTTGCCGCCGAAACGCACCCTGTAAGTGATTTCCGGACGCTGGATCTCCCAAGGGCAGCCTTTCTTCAGCCAGTGGTCCGGCTCTTCCACCTGGTAACCCTGCACGATCTCCTGCTTGAAGATGCCGAATTCGTAGCGGATGCCGTAGCCATAGGCAGGATACGCCTGCGTAGCCAGGGAATCCATGAAACAGGCTGCCAGCCTGCCCAAACCGCCGTTGCCCAAGCCCATGTCCGGTTCCAGTTCGGCGATGTCTTCCATGGCGTAGCCGAATTC
>DAHVPC010000043.1:4653-18482 GCA_027318475.1 Candidatus Cloacimonadota bacterium
AGGGTGTTGCCCAGCAGCCTGCCGATCAGGAATTCCATGGAGAGGAAAAAGACCTTCTTCACGTCCTGTTTGCGGTATTCATACTGGGTGCGCAGCCAACGCTCGATCAGGCGGTCCCTGAGGCTGAGGCTGAGCGCGTAATATACGTCCCAAGGCTGCACTGTGGTGGTGTCCTTAACCAGCGAATATTCCAAGTGCCTCAGGAACAGGGTTTTTATGTCATCACTGACGTCCTGGGTTTTGTCAGTGAAGAAAATGGATTGAAAATCGTTTTTAGGTATGAAACCTTCTTTCATCTAGTCCTCATTCGGCGTCCGGCGCCAGATTCACCATCCTGAGGGAACTGCTTTGCTGTCAAGCGGAAAGTGCCATCCAGATTTTCAGGACTGGCCTGGCGAAATGCAGCCGGCAATTCAGGCAGCGGGGCTGGGGATCCATCCTAGACCCTTGGCTCCGGCAAAGTAGCCTTCGCTTTAACGACATAACTGCTTAGATTATTCTTCAATACAAGCATAACAGGAGACCGTTTGAAACCACCTTTTGAACCCACCCTGAAAGGCATGATCGACAGGTCCTGCCAGATCTACGCCAAGCGTCCAGCCTTGTCCGCCGTTGACGGAGATCCCATCACTTACGGAGATCTGCGCACCGAGATCGACGCCCTGATCCTGATGATGAGCGAGAACGGCATCGTCAAGGGCGACCGTGTCGCGCTTTTAAGCCAGAACATGCCGAACTGGGGCATCGCCTATCTGGCTGTCACTTCCATGGGCGCGGTCGTGGTGCCGATCCTGATTGACTTTCACGTCAACGAGATCCTGCACATCCTGAAGCATTCGGAGGCCAAGCTGGTCTTCGTTTCAACCGCGCAATACGACAAGATCGGCTATGCCGACCTCGACCCCAACATCGTGCTGGTGGCGATTGACAACTTTGAACTGCTGCAGCACCGTACATCCAAGGACAAACTGAGCGAATTCATCTTCGAACAGGGCAAGCAGCTGCAAAAGCTGAAAAACAAGGCCCTGAAGGCCCTCGGCGCCATCGACAGCAAGGTCAATCCCGACGATCTGGCCTCGCTTATCTACACTTCCGGAACCACCGGATCTTCCAAGGGCGTGATGCTTACCCACAAGAACCTGGTCATGGATGCCTATATCACCACCCAGTTCCAGAGGATGGACGAGTACGACCGCCTGCTTTCCGTGCTGCCCTTGCCGCATACCTACGAATGCACGATCGGCTTCATTATTCCGATGATGCAGGGCGCCTGCGTCTATTACCTGGACAAACCTCCCACAGCCAGGGTCCTGTTGCCGGCGATGCAGAAGGTCCGCCCCACCATGATCCTCACAGTGCCCCTGATCATCGAAAAGATCTTCAAGATGCAGATCTATCCGCAGTTGACAGGCAACCCGGCATTCAAGAAACTCTATCAGCTGCCGCCCACGCGTAAACTGCTGCACAAGGTGGCGGGCAGGAAACTGATGAAGACCTTCGGTGGCCAACTGCACTTCTTCGGCATCGGCGGCGCGCTCCTTTCCTACGAAGTGGAGCGCTTCCTCTACGAAGCCGGATTCCCTTACGCCATCGGATACGGTCTCACCGAAACTTCGCCTCTGATTGCAGGCAGCAACCCGCAGGAAGTGCGGTTCCGCGGCACTGGCAAGGTTCTGGACACGCTGCAGGTGCGCATCGCCGATCCCAATCCCAAAACCCGGATCGGCGAAATCCAGGTGAAGGGCGACACCGTGATGAAGGGTTATTACAAAGACGCGCAGAGGACCGCGGAAGCTTTTACGGAGGACGGTTTTTTCAAGACCGGCGACCTGGGCATCCTGCGCAAAGGCCAGTATCTTTACATCATCGGCCGCAGCAAGAATGTGATCGTGGCTGCTTCGGGCGAAAACATCTATCCGGAAGAGGTCGAGGCCAAACTAAACGAGCAGGAAGCCGTGTTGGAATCGCTGGTGTTGGAAAGCGGCGGACAGATCACCGCGCGGGTTTTCCTGAATTACGAGTATCTGGAAAACCATTACCATCTGGACAAGATGGGCAGCGTGCCGGCGGAAAAACTGATCCTGAAACTGCTGGAAGACATCCGCGCCCACGCCAACCAGAACCTCTCCTCGTTTTCGCGCATCCACAAGATCAGCGAGCAAAAGGAACCCTTCGAAAAGACCGCGACCCAGAAGATCAAGCGCTTTCTGTATCAGTGACCGGTTTTCGCTTAATTACCCGCCTTTACCCGGTAAAAGGCACGCTCAGCTGTTGGAACCAACAACTTGTGAACTGTCCCGTCAGCCAAATCGCCGTCATAGCATAGCTCCGGCAGGTCGTTATATCCAGCTCCGGGAGTTATGGCGCTCTGCAGTTTGTAGTAGGCGGCTCCGGGCACTTGGTTCCACGTGAGCAGAACAAAGCCGTTCACTTCGCTGATGGCCAGGTTTTGCGGAACTCCGGGAGCGGATCCTGCTCCAGTCAGGGTTATGTTGCGTCCTGCCGTCGCGGCCATGGGTTGCCAGACGCCGAAAACGTAAGGATTTACGTCCAGGTAATCCGAGCCCTGGGCTTGCCAGGCGCCGTCCAAATACCAGGTAGAAGGTCCGATGTTGGAATAGAGCGTGAACCGGGAGGGTGACACGCTGCCCCCGATCTGGCAATACTGGTCCTGCGTTCCGTCAATCAAGACCTGCTGGCAGTTGATGGTGCCGTAATTGAAGAGATTTTTCCGAAGGCACAGGTAGGTGTTGGCGCTCGCGGCATTGGAAACCGAACCCCAGTTGGTGAAATTGCCGTTGATGAAGGTGTACTGGCTGCCCAGGTAACTGCGCAGGGTTCCGGTGTTGACCACATCGTCGAAATAGACATAACCGTAGGATTGGACTATGCCGCTCAGGACCAGGTCCGCTCCGGGAACCCCGCCGGAATTGACATAATACAGGTAGGCTCCGTTGGACGTGTGCAAATTGCTGAAACCATCCGTAACCAGTTTGGTGCGGTAGAGTTGGCCGCCGTTCAGATCCAGCCCGTAGGAAACGCCTTCATGGTGCAGGACCAGGTCATAGTAGTAGGTGTCCACGATCGTATTCAAAAAGCGGAGATCGGATTTCAGGACAATGCTGCCGCCCGTGCTGCTCGTGAGTTTCCCGAAGTTATGGCAGTTAAAGGGCGCTGCGGCAGCGTCCTGATAGACGTATTGGATCCCCGTACCGAGGAAATTCAAGTTGTAGCAGCTGATCGCGGCATAGTTTTCCAGGTCGCCATAGAGATTCAAATACACGTTGCCTATGGAGTTGGTTATCGTGCCATGATTGACCAGCTTTTCGTACACTGTAAGGTTGTAGGTGCCGCCGGTGAAAGCATTGACGACAGCAGTGTTATTCAGGTTCACAAAGGAAACCCCCTGATAAATGGGCGCCGTTCCGAAAAGGTTGATGTTATCGGCCACGACGTTGTAGAGATAGGCTCCGTTGCTGAGGGACAGGGCGGCAAATCCTTCGGTGTCCAAAATGGCCCGGTAAAGCCTGCCGCCGCTTAATGAGATGGCATAATCGCTGCCGTAGTAGGACATGTGGACTGTGTGGCTGTAAAAATCGACCATGCAGCCGGAAAAGCGGAGATCGGACAGGAGCTGGTATTCCGCAGTTCCGGACCAGGAATTGAAACTGTCGCAGGCGATCGGTCCTGCGTCTGGGGCATGGTAGATCGTGCCCACGGTTGAATTGGTCATGACCAGTGTGCCATTGTTCAAAATCCCGTAAACGTAGAGGCTGTTGCCCACGTAGGTCGACAATGTCCCGGAACTGGGATTATCCTCGCAGGAACCTTCCACGATCAAATTCAAGGTGGTGGTCAAGGTCCAGTTTACCCCGGGGGAATTCATGATCGAGCCGGTTTCTGAGACCAGCAGGTTGGAAACGGTTACGTGGGCATTCACAAAAACCAGGCCATGCACAAAAACGTCGTCGATCGGGGAAGGAACGACACCGCCCTCCCAAGTTGACGGCTGAGTCCAGTTTCCGCCTACTGATGTCGATTCGATGAGAATCGCATCCAGAGACGCCCATAAGCCAAAAACCACGATAGCTGCGATAAGAACTCTCATGATAACCGCCTTGTGAATAGAATATCTTCAAATAGTGCGTATCGCAAAATTTGTCAACGTTTTTTATGGCTGCCATACTAACTGCCGGGAAAAATACCTGGAGGAGGGCCGGTCATCCCGGGCTTGGACAGGAATCCCGTCCGTTGGGCACGCTCCGTTGTCTGGAACAGCGTGTCCGCCTGACCCCCGATTCTCTCCCGTTATCATTGCGCCGTCATTGCGCGCTCATTGCGGGCTTCACCCGTAATGAGCGCGCATTGATCCCGCAATGGCCTCGGGAGCCCAACCAGAATCCTGGGTAGGGCGGCTCTTTATTTAGCCCCCTACCATGCGGAGCATGCCGGGTGGCTTTGGCGCATGTGGCAACCAAGACTCAGCCCAAGCCCGGAAAGAAATCTAACAGGCGTCGCTTGGAATGGTTTCAGCGGCAACCGTAGCGAAGCGATATGCCACCCAACTGATATGGATGGACGATATCAATTCCCCGCTGTCACCTGGAAAAAGCCGTAAGCATCATCTATGGGCAGTTCGATTTTGACCAGGCCGTCGTTGACATCGGTGTCGAATACATGGCTGTGAAAGAAAAACGGGCCTTCCGGAGCAGCCGACCGGTAAAGATTGTAGTAAACAGCGCCCGGAACCTGATTCCAGCGGATCTTGGCCTCACCGTTGGCCACGTAAGCCCGAACATCAGCGGGAACGGCCAGAGTCGCGGCGCCCGTTCCGATGGTGATGAGCCTGCCATAGGCGGCATTGATCGGCTGCCAGACGCCTAGAATCGCCGGATTGATGGCGATCTCTGTCATCCAGTTCGGGCTGGCCAGGCCGCCGTTGAAATGCCACAGGGCGGATCCGATTTCCGAGACGAGGATCAGTCCGCTTGCCGCAAATGTGCCCGAATCTTGGAAATGCTGGTTCTGCGTACCGTTCAGCACTACCCGGTGGTTGCCGAAGTATCCGTAGTTGGTTAGATCCTGGTGGCAATACAGGTAAAAAGTTCCGCCGTAGATGTGGTTGCTTACGGCGCCGTAGTTGATCAAATCGCCGGTAGCCACAAGAGAGTAACTACCGTAAACATAATTATAGACGTTTCCATAAACCACCACATCCTCCATGACAATGTTCTCGGCACAGATCACTTCGCCATGCAGGATCATATCTCCGGCCTGGATGTAGGAAACAAAGGCGTTTCCGTATAGGTTCAGGAACCCGAAACCGTCCGTGTCCAGCATGCCATTGGTCAGGTGTCCGCCCCCCAGAGTCAGGCCGTAACTGCTTCTGCCATTGTAGAGCATCAGCGTGCGCCCGTTCAAGTTGACGCTGCAGCCCGTAAAGCTAAGATTGGACAAGGCTTGGTAATCGGCGGCGACAGATTGGAAGTGGAAGTACTGGCAACTGATGGGCGCAGCCGATGGATCCTGATAGATGTGGCAGAGCTGGGTATTGGTGAAATAGATGGCGTGGTTGGCAATACTCCAGTAATCATAGAGATCGCCGGCCAGATAAATGGAGAAGTATCCGCCATATATGTGGTTGTAGATTGATCCCTGGTTCTCCAGACGCTGGTTTACGGTCAGGAAGTAATTGCTGTAGCCATAATTGCAGGCATCGCCCTGATTGACGAGATCATCCACCACAACGCCTTCGGCCACGATAACCGTTCCCTGCCAGATGATCCGGTCGATGGTCAGATACGAGATCCAGGCAGAGCCTTCAAGATACATATAGCTGGCGTCGCCGCCATCGACAACGGCATTGGTGAACCGGCCGCCGTTAAGATGGAGGCCGAAATCCTGATCCGCCAGGCTTAACCTTAGGATGCGGCCGTCGAGGTTGAGGTCGGAATTGCTGAAATGCAGATCGGACAAGGCCTGGTAATCTGCAAGGGCGTATTGGGAATGGAAATTCTGGCACGCGATGGGATATGCGCCGGGATCCTGATAGAGCGAGCTTTGCACGGTGTTATTCAGGTAGATCGAATAATTGGCCAGATACCCGTAATTGAAGAGGTCGCCGGCCAGATAAACGTACAGGTAGCCGCCGTATGGATGGTTGCTGATCGACCCGTGGTTTTCCAGGCGCTGGATGATGGTGAGAGAGTAGTTGTTGTAACCGTAGTTTGTGAGTGAGCCCTGGTTGCGCAGCCAGCCCACGGCCACTCCCTCGGCCACGATCACCGTGCCCTGCCAGACAATCCTGTCGATGGCCAGATAGGAGAGCCAGGCATTGTTTTCCAGACTCATGAAACTGGTGTTCCCGCCATGAACAACGGCATTGGTGAACACGCCTCCGTTGAGTTCCAGGCCGAAGTCCTGCCCGCCTTGCTGCAGCGACAGCGACTGGCCGTTGAGGTTGAGGCTGCAATTGCTGAAGCGCAGATCAGTGAGCGCCTGGTAGCCATCCTGCGCAAGGGAATGAAAGCTACCGCAGCCAATGGGAGGGGCTTCCGGCGATTGCCAAAGGTTGCGCGAGATTGAGTTGGTGAGATAGACAGCGAAATTGTCTAGCGTTCCGTGATCGTAAAGGTCGCCCGCTAAATATAACTGCAGGTTGCCGCCATAGGGATGGTTGCTGATCGAGCCGTGGTTTTCCAGCCGCTGGTTTACAGTCAGGTTGCTGTTGTTGTAGGCATAGTTGATCAGCGTTCCCGCATTGATGAGGGTGCCAAAAGTGGCGGATAACACAATCACCGAGCCATCCGTGACGAGTTCGTCGCAGCTCGCGTTGTTCAGATAGCTGCCGTCATACATGGTGAGGGTGGAACCGTTGCCGCCGGTTACATTAACGTTTTGGAGATATCCGCCGGACATGCTGAGATCGAAGCTGCCAAAGGCGCTGTTGAGTATCAGCCAGGCGTAGTTCATGTCGATCGAGACGGAGCTAAGCGCCAGATCCATCATCAAGGTCACTGGGCTGGCGGAGTTTTCGTCCACTATGGATGTCGAGGCAAGGGTGCCGGAACTGGCCAGCTGCTGGTTGGCATTGCCGCCCAGATAGATCATTTGCGGCGTCAGGACGCCGGTATTGGTCAAATGACCGTTGAAACGCAGGAAGATTTGGCCGCCGTAGGGTTGGTTGGTTATGCTGCCGGCATTGTTCAGGTTGCCCAGCACGTTTAGCGTGAAGCCGTAGTATGGGTAGTTTTGAACTGCTCCGGAACCCGTAACGGTCAGATTATGGCAGCTGGCCGTATAATCAACCTGGATCAGGTTGTTGATCGTCACATTGTCGGTGGGTCCTGGTACGGTTCCTCCGATCCAGGAAACCGGATCGGACCAGTTTACTCCGACTCCAGAAGAAACGATATCCGCGGACAAAGCAGAGAATAAGATGACAAACAAGAGAATAACGCTGTGTTTCATAATTAACCTCACTTATTGCGTATCCCGGGAAGTCTGTGGATTCTGTCAAGCGGAAAGTCAGTGCGCAGGGATAGCCCGGCATAAGGCAAGGCAGAGCCTGCGCAGAACAGCCAAACTGAACTCCGCCAATTTGCCCTTGACAATAAAGCGGTCCCTGAAAACCTTGCCTCTCTAAAATGAAAATCAAAGGTGGTGATTTGCTTGCCGACAGTCGTAGCCAAAGATAACGAGTCCTTCGATTACCTGTTGAAACGCTTCAAGAAGAAATGCGAGAAAGCCGCGATTCTTTCCGACATAAAGAAGAAACAAGCTTACGAAAAGCCCAGCGTCAGAAAAAAACGCGAGGCCAACGCTGCGTATCGCAAGATGCTCAAGGTCCAACGCAGGATGCAGCGCTACATGAGGTAGCCTCCCCGCGCTCTCATTTCGCTTGAACCATTTGCAACAGGGATTCGTCCCTGTTTGCTTTTTCTACAGCACAAAAAGGGAGTAACATTATGGGAATCATCGACTGGATCATCCTGATCGTCCTGCTGGCATTTCTAGTGCAGGGCTTCCGTAAAGGGCTGGCCGCCACACTGGTCAAGATCGCAGGGGCTGTCGCCGCGTTCCTGCTGGTGGGTCAGTTCTATCCGCTGGTGCGCAACAGCCTGATCCTGAACTACAAGTTGGGCGGCATTCTGGCCACTCTGGTGGCTGTGGTGCTGATCGGCATCCTGATTCTGGTGGTCATCCGGCTGTTGATCTATCTGCTGAACACGTTGCTGAAAGCGGCGCAGCTTTCCTTCATCAACAAATTCCTGGGCATGGTAGCGGGTTTTGTCATGGGCCTCTTGTGCGTGATCATCTTCATGACCTTGCTGGATTACATTCCCAAGCTTTCCACCCCGCTCAAGGATTCCTCCAATCACAGGGTCTACGCCGCGGTGGACACGCTCAAGGAAGACCTGTTCAACCAACTCAAACTCACCCAGCGGGACAAATACCACCAGATCCTGGACAAATTGAAAAAAGACAAAGACGCTGATAAAACCGCTAAATGAGCACATTCGAGCTCTATGCCGACCTGGAATACGGCAGGCTGGCCGGCCAGATCGAGCAACGCTGCCATAGCGGCCTGGGAAGGGCTTGGGCCGCGGCTTTGCGGCCCTTGGAGGAGAAGACTGCGATCGAAGGCAGCCTGCAGCTGGTGGCACAGGTGCAGGAATGCTTGGAAAGGGGTCTGGATATCGATTTTACGGACCTGGCCGACCTCACGGAACTCTTTACCGATCCGCTGTTCTCGCTGTTGGGTTATGAGGAGTTCCAGCGTGTCGCGGCCAATGCCCGCTTGGCCGGTTCTGTGGCCGCGGCTTGGGAAAGCGTGGCTGAACTGGCGCCCCTGAACAGTCTGTGGAAGAAAGTCGAGGCTCTGCCGGAAATCTGCCAGAGATTCGGCGAGATCTTTGATGCCGAAGGTGAGGTTCTGGACACCGCTTCGCCGGAATTGGCACGCCTGCGCAAACGCAGCAACTCCCTGCAGCGCAACATCCTCAAAACCATGCAGGGAATGCTGGGCGATCCCCGCCTGGAAGGCTTTCTGCAGGATAAATTCATCACCCGGCGCGACGAACGCTATGTGCTGCCCATCAAAGAAAACGCCGGCGCTTACGTGCCCGGGATCGTGCAGAGCCATTCCGGAAGCAAGGCGACGCTGTTCATCGAGCCGCAGAGCGTGGTTCCGCTGAACAACGAACTCCAGTTGCTCAAACAGGAAGAAAAGCGCGAGATCTTCAATATCTTCACCGCGTTCACCGCCCAGATTAAAGCGCGGGAAAGCGTTCTGCTGCGCAACCAGCAGGTGCTGGGCGAACTGGATTTCCGGTTCGCTGCGGGCCGTTTGTGCCGCCAACTGGAGGCCCGTGTGCCGCAGATCGTACCCCAGCCTGTGCTCAAACTCGATTCCGCGCGGCATCCGCTCCTGATCCTAAAACTGGGTAAACCGGCGCTGGTTGTGCCTTTTGACCTTAACCTGGGTACACAGGCCAGCATTGTCTTGCTCAGCGGTCCCAATACAGGCGGCAAGACCGTGTTGATGAAAAGCGTGGGACTGCTCACGCTGATGGCGCTTTCCGGCTTGCCCATTCCAGCTGCTGCCCAGAGCGAAATCGGCATGTTCAGCCAGGTGTTCGCGGACATTGGCGACGACCAGTCCATCGAAAGCGCGCTGTCCACCTTCTCCTCGCATATCCAGAAGATCCAGCGCATGCTGGCTTCAGCCGACAATCAAAGCCTGGTGCTGATCGACGAGATTGGCGCCGCTACAGATCCCCAGCAGGGTTCCGCTTTGGCGCAGGCGATCCTGGAAAGCTTCACGCGGATTGGATGCAAGGCGGTGGTCACCACGCATTACACGGCGTTGAAGATCTTCGCCGAGACCCATCCGGACTGCCTTAACGCCTCCATGCAGTTCGACCTGAAGAGTTTGACCCCCACCTACCGCCTCTCCACAGGAATTCCCGGCGACAGCTTTGCCATCGAAGTCGCTTCCTCCTTGGGTTTGGATTCTGTTCTGATCGAGCGTGCGCGCAGCCTTAGCGGCTCGCAAAACCTGGAATTCACCGAACTGCTGAAGAAGATGCAGGCGGAAAAGAAAGCCCTGGGCCGCGCTTCCTACGAGTATCAACTCAAGACCCGCAACCTGGAAGCCAAGCTACAGGAATTGGAAAGCAAGGAAAGCAGCCTGGAAACGGAACTTAAGGAACGCAAGCGGAAGTTCATCAAAGAACTGCAAAGCGAACTGATCGCCCAACAGAAGCTGTATCAGAACGAGCAGGACAGCCTCCGCAAGCTGGATCGCGAAGAACGTAAGAGCCATTCGGAAAGAAAATTGCATGAGCTGGGCGATAAACTGCAGAGCATCCGGATGGAACTCGCGGAATCTGGCGCGGATGGCCATCGGCCCTTGGTTGATCCCCAACCGGGCGACCGTGTCTGGCTGGCGAATTTCGACGCGGAGGCCACAGTGCTGGAAATCCGCGACCAGACCGCCACCGTGGACATGAACGGTATCAGCTTCAAGACCCCTCTGGACAGCTTGTACGCGGCTTCAGCCAAAGCCAGCCCGGAATCTGGCGCTCTTGTGGCGGCTCGAACCTCGACAGCGGCCAAAGCGCGCTTTGAACTCAAGCTGTTGGGCCTCACTTTCGACGAGGCGCGGCCCCAGATCGACGAATTTCTGGACGAGGCGGTCCTGGCCGGCCTGCATACCCTGCGCATCGTGCATGGTAAAGGCACTGGGGCTCTGCGCAGCAAGGTGCGCGAATATTTGCAAAGGAAGAAACAGGTGGCTTCGCTGGAAACGCCTCCCATGAATGAAGGCGGCAGCGGGGTTACGATCGTGAAGATCTAGATGGACAGGAATATCATCGAGCAGGTCAAACAGAGCAACGACATCGTGGAGGTCGTGCAATCCTATTTGCCTCTCAAACACGTCGGCAGCAACTGGCGCGGGATTTGCCCCTTCCACAACGACACCAACCCTTCGCTCTATGTGAGCCAGCCCAAGCAGATGTTCAAATGCTTCGCCTGCGGCAAGGCCGGCAACGTCTTCACCTTCGTGCAAGACTACGAAAAACTCACCTTCTTCGAAGCGCTGAAAAAACTCGCCCAACGCGCCGGCATCGCCATTCCAGACAGTGACCGCACCAAAACTATTTCCACCAAACGCGACCAACTGCTGCAGATCTACACCACGGCCCGCGATTTCTTCACCGCCAACCTCTTCGAACACGGCAAGCCAGTGCTGGACTACCTGAAAGGCCGTTCGCTCAGCCCGGAAACCGCTAGAACACTGGAACTCGGCTACGCCCTGAACAGCGAAAAAGCCCTGCTCAACCACCTGCTCAAGGAAGGCCACTCCGTTTCCCTGCTCAGGGATTCCGGCCTCTTCGGCAACTACTCCGGCAATCTGGTGGATTTCTTCCGCAACCGCCTGATGTTCCCCATCCACAACAACATCGGAGAAGTGATCGCCTTCGGTGGCCGCGTGCTCGATCCCGAAAGCAATCTGGGCAAATACGTGAACTCTTCCGGTACGGAACTCTACACCAAAGGCAAGGAACTCTACGGCCTGTTCAAAACCAAGTACGAGATCTCCAAAGCCGGATTCGCGCTCGTCTGCGAAGGCTACTTCGACTTTCTGCGCCTCTATGAAGGCGGATTCCGCAATTCGGTGGCATCCCTGGGCACATCGCTCACCGAGGACCAGATCTTCCTGCTTTCGCGCTACACCCACCGGGTTTACATGCTCTACGACGGCGATCCTGCCGGCATTCGCAGCGCTTTGCGCGGCGCCCTGATGTGCCTTTCCAAGGGGCTGGAAGCCTTCATCATCGAACTGCCGGGCAAGCACGACCCGGACACCTTCCTCTTGGAAAAAGGCCAGGACGCCCTGCAGGAACGCATCGACGCAGCTCGTGGCGTTGTCCGTTTCCTGGCAGAAGATGAGGGCAAAACCCCGCCCAACGAACGTATCGATCAGATCCTGGATGCCATCCGGGGCCTGCGCGACGCCATCAAGCGCGAACTCATCGTCAAGGAAGTGTCCGAAACCTTCGGCGTTTCCACCAACGCGCTGTTCAGCAAACTGCGCCGCACTTCCGGACCCGCCCCGGAACGCACAGAACAGCCTGCCGCCGTGTCTCTTCCAGCCTTGGAGGAACACTCCGAAGAACGCTATCTGCTCATCCTGGCACTCAAGGACGAAGAATCGTTCAACGAACTTGCCACCAGCCTGACTCCGGATTATTTTAACAATAGGCCATATCGGGATTTGTATAAATATCTCGTGGCCAATGCCACGGCCACGGATATCCGGGAGCCCGCCGCATTACTGGGAAACATGGAAAATAAGGAACTACGGGATCTTTTGGCAGACTTCCTGTTTGCCGACCTACAGGAGCTGGATTTCAGCGCCATCCTCAAGCAGGTCAAAATCCGCAAGACCCAGCGCGACCTCGCGGAATTGGACCGCCGGATAAGCGCGGACCCGCAGAACCTGTCACTTTTGGAAGAAAAGAAAAAACTCTCCGACACTTATCGCCGGATGACCCGCAAGGTCGTCCATAGAATCTTGTATTAACGCGTCCAAGATCGTAAGGAGCATTGATGATCACATACAACGAGTGCCTAAAAAAATTGGTCGACCTCGGAAAAGAGTCGGGCTACATCACCTTTAAACAAATCAACGAAATCCTGCCCAGCAGCGCGTTTTTCCTGGACAAAGTGGACGACATCATCTTCGATTTGCGCCAGGACGGCATCGAGATCATCGACGAGACCGAAAAGCGCCTCACCAAGGACGGCCTGGCCCTGCGCAAGACAGCCGCGCCCAAGAAATTCAAGGCCAAGCGTTTCTACGACGATCCCGTCCGCATGTATCTGCGCGAAATGGGCCGCGTCCCGCTTCTGGACCGCGAAGGCGAAGTCCGCGTGGCGCAGAAGATCGAGACCTATCAAAAGATGATCAACCAGAACGTGTTCAAATCCGGCTCCACTCTGCGCGAAATGTACAACTTCCTGCACCGTTACCGCGAACGCCGCGTCCGCCTCGACCAGATCTTTCGCGTGGATATCGGCACCTGGATCGATAAGAAACAGGACGTCATGATCATCGACCAGTTCCGCGAGATCCTGAAAAAGAACGAGATCACCTTCGACAAGATCGGCAGCATTCTGGACAGCTGCGACTTCGATGACAGCGGCAATGCCAACCGCCAGGAGGAAATCGACGCCCTCCGCGCCGATATCAACGTCACTTTCGCTTCCCTCAACTACAACGACAAACTCATCAAACGTATGGTGTACCGCATCCGCAGCCTGGTGGAACGCATCGAGGAAAGCTATTCCAGCATCACCGACCTCACCCGCATCAAACGCTTCACCATTGACGAAATCTGCACCTATGGGCGCCGCGCCAAAAAGTCCGACGAGGACTTCGCGGAGGTCCAGTCCGAAACCAACCTCGATCCCAACATCTTTGTGGAAACCCTGCGCAAGATCAAGAACGCCCGCCGCAAGATCCGCCGCGTGGAACTGGAAACCAAGATGACCGGCACCGACCTTGTCTTCCTCCTGCGTGAGATCGACCGCGCCGAACGCAACAAGGAAAAGGCGCAGAACGAAATGATCGAGGCCAACGTCCGCCTCGTGATCTCCATCGCCAAGCGCTACAACAACCGCGGTTTGGAGTTCCTCGACCTCATCCAGGAAGGCAATACCGGCTTGATGCGCGCCGTGGAGAAATACGACTATCGCAAGGGCTACAAATTCAGCACCTACGCCACCTGGTGGATCCGCCAGGCCATCACGCGCGCCAT
>DAHVPC010000044.1 GCA_027318475.1 Candidatus Cloacimonadota bacterium
AGCACAACGTTGCCCATGGCCAGGAAGCCGTTGGTTTGAATGCTGACAGTGGTGTAGGCTACTCCATTGTAGGTGAAAGTGAAGCCCAGGGGGATGGCGTTGAAACTTTCGTTATCATTGGCAACCGTCCCCAGGACAGTCCCGCCGCTGATTTCCACGAACGTTCCGGCCGTGGAGGCAAACGAATACTCATTCACAGCCCCCCAAGCGCCAATCACGGTCATCGACAGGAGCAGAAGGAGACAAGACGTTTTGAGCTTGTACATAATAACTCCTTTTCTAAGTTCTTTAAATATCTAATCCTTTGAAAAACATACACATCCTTGCGAGGCAGGGATTCTGAAATGTTGCTGTAACAGACTCCAGCGTTATCAAAAAATGTCAAGAGAAAAAACAATCGGCCTGATGCCTGGGCAATATGGATGCCCAAACCGCTGGATGAAGATAGATTGCATGGCCGCTTCGATATAGTGGACATTGCCGCCCAGGCTGCCATAACCATTGCGGGATCAATGCGCGCCCATTGCAGGCAAAACGCGTAATGAGGGCGCAATGATGGCGCAATGCTCGTGGGAGTCAGCCGAGAATTTTCTGCACAGCCAGGACCACTGGCAGGACGCCAGATTCAACTTCCTGCCTGATTTGCGGCAGCCGCTCCCTGACCCCAGGATCGGAGAAGAAACGGTTGAGCACCGCTTCCGTGAGCAAGGATTCGAACCATTGTGCCACCTGCTCCTGCCTCCTCCGTTCAAACACTCCGCTGGTCTTGCCGTGTTCCACGAATCTCTCAATGGCACTCCAGATCTCTGCCAGGCCAGTCTTCTGGACCGCCGAGCAAGTGATGGCTTTGGAAATCCAGCCAGCTGTGGAATGGCGCAGGTAATGCAGGGCGTTGTTCAGTTCACGGGCTGCCAACTCGGCGGCTTGGACGTTGTCGCCATCGGCTTTGTTTACCGCCACGAGGTCCGCCAATTCCATGATCCCTTTTTTGATGCCCTGCAACTCGTCGCCAGCACCGGCGATCTGCATCAGCAGAAAGAAATCGACCATCGAGCGCACCGTGATCTCGGATTGGCCTACGCCCACGGTTTCGATGAGGATCACGTCGTAGCCGGCGGCTTCGCAGAGAATGATGGATTCCCGTGTTTTCCGCGCCACACCGCCCAAAGTCCCGCCGCTTGGCGAAGGGCGGATGAAACTGCCGGGATTCCGGCTCAATTCTTCCATCCGGGTTTTATCGCCCAAAATGCTGCCTTTGGACAGGCTGCTGCTGGGATCGACCGCCAAAACAGCGACCCGGTGTCCGCGAGCTATCAGCCACAGCCCGAAACTCTCGATGAAAGTGCTTTTTCCCGCTCCGGGCACTCCGGTTATCCCGATCCGGATAGATTCCGCGGATCCCGGCAGAAGCTGGCGGATCAATTCCTGGCCGGCGTTGAAGTGCCGGGGGGAATTACTCTCGATCAGCGTGATCGCCCTACCCAGCAGGGTTCGGTTGCCAGCCCGAATGCCCGTTAGAAGTTCTTCCACCGGCGGCATGGAACCGCGTGAAACCACAGGGGATGCGTCGCTGACGTTGCTGTCAGCCGCTTTGGCCGACATCACGCGGGAAGCGTACTCAACTCCTCCGTCTGGTGGAGTCCATTCAGGCTTGCGGGGTTTGGCCATGGAGTTTAGTCCTGCAGGAGTTTGTTGAGCAGGATTGTGGCGGCTTCGGGGAGTTTGGTACCCGGACCGAAGATCGCCGCAGCTCCGTGCGAGAGCAGGAATTCGTAGTCCTGGGCGGGGATCACGCCCCCAACCACGAGCATGATGTCGCTCCTGCCTAGCTTGGCCAGTTCATCCGCCAGTTGAGGCAGCAAGGTCTTGTGACCCGCCGCCAGGGAACTCATTCCGACGATGTGGACGTCATTTTCCACAGCCTGGCGGGCAGTCTCTTCCGGAGTCTGGAACAGCGGCCCCATATCCACGTCAAAACCCATGTCCGCGTAGGCTGTGGCAACCACTTTGGCTCCGCGGTCGTGCCCATCCTGGCCCATTTTGGCGATCAGGATGCGGGGACGGCGGCCTTCCCGGTCGGCAAAGCGGTCGGTGAGTGCCCGTACTTTCTCGATTTCATCCATTTTGGCATACTCGCTGCTGTAAACGTTGTTGATTAGTTTGATGCTGGCCTGGTGGCGTCCGAAAACGGTTTCCAGGGCGGCGGAGATCTCGCCCAGAGAGGCTCTGGCCCGCGCCGCGTCGATCGCCAGTTCGAGAAGGTTGCCGGTCTTGGTTTCCGCGGCTTTGGTGAGCGCAGCCAGACAGGCCGCGACCCTGGCGGAATCGCGTTCCGCGCGCAGTTCGCGCAATCTGGCGACCTGGGCTTCGCGAACCGCCGTATTGTCCACTTCCAGAAACTCCATGGCGTCTTCCTGCTCGAGGCGGAATTTATTAACGCCCACGATGGTGTCCTCGCCGGAATCGATGTGAGCCTGGCGGCGCGCTGCCGCTTCTTCGATGCGCAGTTTGGGCAGACCGGTCTCGATGGCCTTGGCCATACCGCCCAGTTCCTCCACTTCCCTGATATGCGCCCAGGCTTTGTGCATCAGGGCATTCGTGAGGTATTCCAGGTAATAGGAGCCGGCCCAGGGGTCGATTACCTTGGTGATGCCGGTTTCATGCTGCAGATAGAGCTGTGTGTTGCGGGCGATGCGGGCGCTGAAATCCGTGGGCAGGGCGATCGCTTCGTCCAGGGAATTGGTGTGAAGGGATTGGGTGTGGCCCAAGGTGGCGGCCAGCGCTTCGATGCAGGTGCGGGTGATGTTGTTGAAGGGATCCTGCTCCGTGAGGCTCCAGCCCGAGGTTTGGGAGTGGGTGCGCAAGGCCAGGCTCTTGGGATTTTTCGGCTGAAAACCCTTGATGATCTTCGCCCAAAGGACACGCGCGGCGCGCAGTTTGGCTACTTCCATGAAGTAGTTCATCCCTTCCGCCCAGAAAAAGGACAGGCGCGGAGCGATCAGGTCGATGTCGATGCCCGCGGCTATCGCCGTGCGCACGTATTCCCATCCGTCAGCCAGCGTATAGGCCATTTCCAGGTCGGCAGTAGCGCCCGCTTCGTGCATGTGGTAGCCGGAGATGCTGATGCTGTTGAACTTGGGCATATGCCGGGACGTGTATTTGAAGATGTCGGCAATGATGCGCATCGAGGCTTCCGGCGGATAAATATAGGTGTTGCGCACCATGTATTCCTTGAGGATGTCGTTTTGGATGGTGCCGTTGAGCAGTTCCGGCGCTACGCCTTGTTCCTCCGCGGCCACAATGTAGAAAGCCAGGATGGGGATCACGGCGCCGTTCATGGTCATGGAAACGCTCATCTGGTCCAGGGGGATCTGATCGAACAAGATCTTCATGTCCAGAATGCTGTCCACCGCCACGCCAGCTTTTCCCACATCGCCTATGACGCGGGGATGGTCGGAATCGTAGCCCCGGTGTGTGGCGAGGTCGAAAGCGATGGAGAGGCCTTTCTGGCCCATGGCCAGGTTGCGGCGGTAAAAGGCATTGCTTTCCTCGGCGGTGGAGAATCCAGCGTATTGGCGGATCGTCCAGGGCCTCTGGATGAACATCGAGGGATATGGTCCGCGCAGGAAGGGAGGCAATCCGGAAAGGTAGTCCAGGTGTTCCAAGCCTGCCAGATCCTCGTGCGTGAAGAGTGGTTTGACCTCTATCTGTTCGTTGGTTTTCCAGGAATGTTTGAGCTCTTGGATTGTTCCCGATTCGGCTGCGAAAGATGGTTTCAACTTGGTGAAATCAGGGTTTTTCATGCTGTCACCCCCATCAGATCAGCTAGTTCCCGCAAAGAAGCATGCAGATCCGCCCTCAAATGGATAAAGAGTTTGATCCCAGCCTGTTTGTAGGATTCCACCATATCAGCCGGATAGCCTGCCAGGATGATTGTTTTGCCGGTGAGTAGCCTGCATATCTCCGGGACCAGGTTCTGGTAGTTTTCATCGGTGGAGCAGATGCAGAAAGCGGCGGCGCCTGAATCCCGGGCAGCTTGTGCCGCTTCATCAACTGTAGCGAATCCGGATGGATTGAGCACTTCGAAACCGCCGGTCTGGAAGAAGCCCAGCGAGAAATCCGCCCGGGCTTTATGCTCCGCCACTTCGCCCATGTTCAGAAGCATGATCCTGGTGTTCTTGCCACTGGCTTCGATCTGGCGGCGCAGCTGCTCCAGCTCTTGCACAGCCCGCAGTTGGGGTAGGGCGCCATGCTCGAGTTCCACGGCTTTGACTATTTGTCTTTCCTGTTTTTGAGCCGGTTTGGCCTGAGGTTTTTCATCGGGATTGGCGAACATGTTCACGCCCACGCACACGCTCTTGCGTTTGTGGACGGCTTCCATGCGGTTCCGTGCTATGGAGTCCACCAACTCGTGGATCTTGCCGGCACGCAGAGAGCGGATCATTCCACCGGCGCTTTCGATTTCCTGCATCAGCGACCAGGCTTTGCCGGCCAGTTCGCTGCTCAGGCGCTCGATGTAATAGCATCCTCCGGCGGGATCGATCACTTTGCCGAAATGCGCTTCCTCTTTGAGGATGATCTGCTGGTTGCGGGCGATGCGGCGCGAGAATTCGCTTTCTGGTGATGTTAACTCGTCGAAACAGCCGATCTCCAGGCTGTCCACTCCGCCGATAACGCCCGCGAAGCCCTCGGTACTCGTGCGCAGGACGTTTACGTAGGCATCGTAGATGCTCTTGTTGAAACTGGCGGTTTTACCGTGGATCCAGATCTTTTGCGACTTTTCCGAACCGCCGAAAGCCCGGATCATTTCCGCCCACACCAGCCTGAATGCGCGGATCTTGGCTATTTCCATGAAGAAGTTCGAGCCCAGCGATAATGTGACCTGGAACAGGGGCGCGATAGTATCGATCTCCAGGCCCGATTGCTGCAGACCCTGGATGTAGCCGATCGCCGTGGAGAGCGCAAAACCGAGTTCCTGCACCGAGGAAGCCCCAGCGGCTCCATAAACGGTCGCGTCAATGGATAGCAGCCTGTTCCGGGGCGCTTTGGCAAGATTCCATTGGACGCCTGCCAACACCTTTTTCCACAAAGCGTCGAGAGGATCTTCCAGATACCCCTTGCGGGCGAATTCGCCGGTGGGATCGAATCCGATGCCGGCTTCCAGCGATGCCAGGTCCAATCCTTTTTCTGCCGCGTATTGTTCCAGCCAAGCCAGGATCCCGCTTTCACAGACATCCAGCTGCATGAACAGCGGCGCGGCATGCAGGTCCAGCCCGTTCAGGATCGTGCGCAGGTCTGCCAAGGAAGATATCTTTACGCCAGCTGCGCTGTCATGGTGCTCCAAGCGCAGATTCACGGCCGTCACTCCCAGCTGCAATTCGCGTAAAATCTCCGCGTTGAGTTTGGCTGGATCCGCTTCGCTGTGGCTTTGCGCGATCAGCCAGCCTTCAGCCAGGAACCGCTGGGGATCCGAGCCGCGCAGATAGGGGCTGGTTCCGGGGATATTATGCAGGAAGGGCAGCTCCGCGATATCCTCATTCCGGTAGATCGGTTCCAGCGTGATGCCCTCGTCAGTCCTGGTTTTCATCACCTTGTCGAAATCCACGCCTTTCAGCGTTTCCACGACGGCAGCTTTCCATTCCGTAAAACTCGGTGGGGGAAATTCCTCTCTCAGGTTCAGGTCTTTGTCGCTTTGCACTTTCCACATCTCCTTTCGCAATCAGGCTTGGGGCATCAATGCCCGGACCGGTTTCATGCCATAGGGCGAGCCGCTAACGATCGCGTCCAGGATTGCGCCGCCGCCTGTGAAGAAGTAGTAATGGGGGTTGTTGGCCGCTTTGGCGAAGATCCCGGGCAAGAGGTCGCGGAAGTCCTGGATTGTATCACCACCGCCAAAGAGTTTTTCCGCTTGGCTGCAGGAATCGATCAGTGCGTACATCGCCTTGGTGCCTTCTGTGAATAGGGCTGTGTAGCCCATCACGGCGTTGACGAAGATTGTCTGCGCGGAAGTAAAAACGCCCTTTACAGCCTCGTCGGCGAAAGACTCCGGAGCGATATCCAGCACGTAGTTCAGCACGGTTCCGGGTTTAAGGTCCCGGACTTTGTGCACCCTCCACGTATCCGCATTCTCAAAACTGTCCGATTCGATGATGGCGGGCAGTTCCACGATCCTGCCCTGATAAGGCTCCACGTCACGCAAAAACTGCTGGGCCAGAGCCAGGTCGTCCTCACCCACACCCTTTATCTGAATCTGGTACTTTACGCACAGATAAGCGTTGTAGAGCACTCCGCCCAAAACCAGTTTGTCGCTTAGTTTGATCAGAGAAGAGAGTGGACCGATCTTGGTGTCGAACTTAGCGCCGGCAACCACGGAAACCAGTGGGCGCTGGGGTTCGAAGACCTTTTGCAGGTTGGCGATCTCCTTCAGCATCAAAAGGCCGCCGTAGGAAGGCAAAAACTTGGTCACATTGTATGTGGAAGCGTGCGCCTGCCAGGATCCGAAGGCATCGTTGACATAAACGTCCGCCAGAGCTGCCAGACCCTTCGCCAGCGTGTCCGCCGCTTCATCTTTCGCCTCTTCGCCTTTGAACCAGCGTGTGTTGGGCAGATAGACGAAATCCACCTGGCGGTCCTTCAACGCCTGGACGGCCTTTCCGAGGGGCGCAAGATCAGTGATCCCCTCAGCGCCGTTGCCCGTGCAGTCAGGAATCGCGCCTTTCAGCTGCAGTTTCTCTTCTATGTATTTGACAATGGGTTCCACTCCGTCTGCGGCGTCGATAGTGATCACGCCTGTTTTTTTATCGAAGGGACGTCCCACATGGGTCATCAGGATGGGCTTGCCGCCCTTTTTGTAGATATGCAGCAGGGTGGGGATGGTGGCGTCTATGCGCATGGGGTCTTTGATCTTGCCGTTTTTGACCACGTTGTGGTCCATGCGGACCAGGACCGTCTTTCCGTGCAGGTCGGCGTCCAGAAAGCTGGGAAGGGTGCTCATGATTCATGTCTCCTATCTATTCTCATTTATTGTATGCCGTTACGCGCCCAGTTGAAGACTTGCTGTTTCAAACAGGCGTTTTGTTTAAGTTTACCGAAACCTCAGATTACGTCAAGATTTTTCTCGCTGGCCCCGTCGGAAATCCCAGGGCGCGATGGCATGCGGATCAGCCCACAAACCCTTTTGTGCCTGGCGCGCCTTCAATTCCAGCGCCGCCAGGACCACGCTGTCGTTATCCCTGTATTGCCAGGCCAGGCCAGCTTTGAGCAGTTCCTGGTTCAGGTTCATTCCCTCCGGGGTGATCACAATACCCAAATATCTCTTGTAGCGGTCTTTTTCCTTCCAGGTGACTCTGACCGTCTTGCCAAACACCTGGTCCGAGGTGAATTTGCGCGCTACATTGCCATAAGCCTGGCCTTTTTCCGGGCAGTCGATCCCATCCAACCTGATGCGATAATGGGTTTTCCCTTGCAGGATCGTAATCGTATCGCCGTCCTGGATGGAAATCACCCTCCCTCTTATCTCTTTGGCGGATAGAAAATTGTAAATCAGCAGAGCGGCTGCTGCCAGTATCAGGCTCAAAACGTATTTTTTCATGGACTCTCCTGTTTCCTGCCTGCCAGAAACGCCGCCCTTGTCAATGGAAATCACCATTGGAGACAAGAAAACGTCGCTGTTATCCTGCGTCCAGAGCTCTCTTGCGCCAGTCCCCGCTGCACTGCAATAGCTCGCCCAAGACATCCCCAACAAGGTAAGGTTTGTGTTCGGCGAGATTACGTAAGGCCAGAGATCCAGCCGCAAGAGCATACTGTTCCGCTCCCGTTACCAATACGCGGTCATTGCGCGGTCATTACGGGTGAAGCGCGCAATGACCGCGCAATGATCCCGCAATGATAAGTGGAGCATGACATTTATGTTGACAGGCTGCAGTCGTGCGAAAACCATCCTCCCAAAACATCGCTGCGTTCTGCGGGCCGGTTCGGACGCACGTTTATGGCCCGTAGCAGCCAGCCCAGGGAGCGAACATGCGCCTGAACCAAGACTATATCGTCATCACCGATATCGGCAGCACCACGACCAAAGCAGTGTTGCTGGACAACAGGTCCGAAATCCCGTATTTGCTGGGAATCACACACGCCCCCACCACCGTGGAAGCGCCCTTGAACGACGTCCGCCACGGCATCCGGGCTTCCGTGGAAGAACTGGAAAGACTGCATCAGATTCCCCTTTTGTTCAAATCCACCGACCCAGTGCAGCTCAGCTGGCAGGAGAAAGTGGCCTATTTCAGCACCAGCAGCGCGGGCGGCGGTTTACAGATATTGGTGATCGGGCTCACCCTGTTCGATTCCGCCAGCAGCGGCAAACGCTGTGCCTATGGAGCCGGAGGGGTGATTCTGGATACTTTCGCAATAGATGATAAACGCCAGGCGATGGAGCAAATGCTGGCGATGCGCAACCTGCATCCGGATATGATCCTGCTCTGTGGAGGAACCGACGGCGGCGCGATCTCAGGCGTTCTGCGCATGGCCGAGATAGTCCGCATCGCCGATCCTGCGCCCAAATTCGCCACCAGCGACAAGATTCCGGCGCTCTACGCTGGAAACGTGGATGCCGCCCCCATCATAAAGAAACTCATCTCTGAGGCCTTCGACCTCTATATTTTGCCCAATCTGCGGCCCTCTTTGACCGTGGAAAACCTCCAACCCACCCAGGATAAGATCCAGCAGCTCTTCATGGAAAACGTGATGGAGCACGCGCCTGGCTACTCGGAAGTGAAGCCGGTCGTCCACGCCCCCATCATTCCAACGCCGGTCGGTGTCCAGAAAGCCCTGGCCATCCTCGCCGGAGAGGACAAGCGCAACATCTTCGCCTTCGATATCGGCGGAGCGACCACCGATGTTTTCAGCTACATCAACAGCCATTTCCAGAGGACGGTGAGCGCCAACCTGGGTATGAGTTACAGCGCCTGGAACGTCCTGAAGGAAAGCGGTCCGGAGCGGATCATGCGCTGGCTCCCCGGAGGAATCGAGGAACCAACTGTCCGGAATTACATCGCCAACAAATGCCTCCACCCCACCGCCAACCCTGTTTCCACCCTCGATTTCCGCATCGAGCATGCGCTCGCCAGGGAAGCGCTGTCCCTGGCCCTCGAACAGCACCGGCAGATGCATTACAATGGCAGCAAAATGGGCTATCTGGACAAACTCAAGCAAGGCGACATCGATAAATATGAGCAGATCTTCGAATACCAAAGGGAAGAGCGCAAATACTCCTTTTCCGAGAGCGAGATCGACGTCCTGATCGGAGCCGGAGGTATCTTCGCCCACGCCCAAAACCACGCCCAGTGCGCCCAAATCCTGATCGATGCCTTGCGTCCGAAAGGGATCACTGAGATCTGGATCGACCCCCGCTTCATTTGCCCGCATCTTGGCGTACTCAGCGATTCCGCCCTTCAAGCATCCAGCTTCCTGCTGCAATCCGAGGGCATCGAAAAGCTGGCCCTGCATATCGCCCCAAGCTTCGCTCCCAAAAGTAAAAAAACCGTAATGCAGGTGGAGGTCGCCACCACAAGGGGAAAGCAGTTACTGGAGATAGCTCCTGACGCGTTTTACCATTTGCCCGCAGGTGAGAAAACGCTGCGCGTTACTCTGCTCGGTTCCGCCAGGCTCAATACAGCCTTGAACCTGCAAGAACTCCAGACCGCCCTCCCCGTCCTCATCGACACCCGGCTGGAACCTTCCGTCCGCATGAACGAAGTGGAACAACTCCTGCAGCTCTATCCGCAGGATGGGCAAGCTGCCGGACGGGCCTTCACCGCGATGTCGCCGCCGGAAAGTAAAAGCGGAATGTGGCTCCGGAACGTGGAACTGCCGTATTCCGGTGACATCAATTATCGCGTTGGCGAACAAGTCAAACCCGATGACGTGGTGGCGGTCAACCGTTTCAATCCGCCCCGCCTCTACATCGTCAACGGTTTCCAAAACTTCCCCGCCATCACTCCCCAACAGATCCAGGACGCTTTGCTGGTACACCGCGGCGACCGCCTGGATTTCGACCAACACTACGCCCAACTGCCCGCCACAGTAGAGGTCCCCCATTACAACCGCGCGTCCAGACGCTTGATTTCGCCAGTCCGCGGGGTTGTCGAGATGATCGACCCCAACACCGGCATCATGGTGCTTTCCGAGATCCAGGATTATTCCTCACGACCGCTCCGGGTCAACTATGCCGAATTGCTGTTGCTGAAGCCAAAACAGGCCAGGCGCTATCTGCTGCGCCAACAAGGCGACTTCGTGTACCATGGCGAAATGCTGGCCCGCAGGCTGGAAAAGACCTCCGACGGCGACCCGCCTGTATTCGTCAAAGCTCCGGGCACGGGTACGATCACAGAAATAGACACCGAAAATGGGGTATTGACCATCGTTTACCGGCACCAGCCTTTGGAATTTCAAGCCCACGTAAACGGCAGGATCGAGTCCGTGGTCCCCTCGCGCAGCGTTCAGATCAGCTATTCGGGACTGCGGATCGAGGGCCGGATCGCTTTTGGCAGGGAATGCCACGGACCCTTTATCCTGATACAAAATCAGGCTGAACTGGCGTCGGCGGATGTAAACGGCAAAATCGCCGCGCTCGTTTTTCCGCCCTCTGCCCCAAACCTGAAAACCCTGGCCGCATCAGGCGCCAAAGGAGTCGTTGCTTATGCCATGGACGCTTCGGAGCTGGTAGAGTTTCTCGGTTTCGAACCGGGCGTAATCAACACTGGCAACGAGTCTCTGTCCCTGGCGATCCTGCTGCTGGGCGGTTTCGGAACCGATGCGCTGCCTGCTTCTGTCGCCAACCAGATGGCCAATCGCGTAAACTGCTATCTCAATCCCCATACGCGTATCCGGGCTGGAGTGGTGCGGCCTTACCTGAGTTTTTGATCCTGTTCCAGATCATTGTGGCCAGCCCTGCAAACCGGCACAGCTAGGCCTGAAAGCCATCCAGAGCGGCAAAGCAATGCGTTTCCGAAAATTTAGGTTGACAGATTACGGGCGCAGAAAAGACGGTCACTCAAATACTGGGATCCAAACATTCCATGAGCCTTTTCCTTTGTTCTGGGATTGCCTCAAACCCGAATGTCAGATGTCCCGAACACAAGGAGAAAGCCATGCCAGACAAAACTTTGGTTTGCAAAGACTGCTCACAGGAATTCGTGTTCACCGAAGGCGAACAGGATTTCTACAAAGAGAAAGGCCTGACCAATGAGCCTCTGCGCTGCCCCGCGTGCCGCAAGGCCAAGAAGCAGCAGTTCAATCGCAACAGATATGACCGCTCTTATTAATTAAAAGCAGAACCATACGCGATGCCGCCGTCCCTTGGGATGGCGGTTTTTTTTGCCATGTAGGGTGGAATTCGGATCCTACATGGCTGCAGTAATGTAATACTGTGCTACAGGCGATCTGAACAAACTCCCCATCCTCGCTACACATTCCGTTCTGCTACTCCCAGCTTTTCCTTGACACGAAAAGGCTCTGAAAGTTCTTGAGCCCCAAAAAAAACAATCCCCAACAGGAGAAATTCCCCGCATGGAGAATCATCGTATAGCCAAGCATCCGATCCTGGCGGTCGAGGAACGGGAAGACGTCCTCTTCACTTGGAATGGCGTGGCTTTGACCGCGAAGAAGGGCGAAATGATATCCTCGGCGTTGATCGCCAACGGGATCAACGTTTTCGGCCACCATCACAAGGACGGCAGCGCCCAGGGCATCTTTTGCGCCAACGGACAGTGCGCCAAATGCACGGTCATCGCGAATGGCGTGGCAGTCAAATCCTGTATGACGCCGGTCACGGCGGGCCTGGAAGCGCGCAGCGCGGACGGTTTGCCGGAATTGCCGGACAGCGTATTTGTAGCGGACCGCCCCGCGATCGAGCATCTGGAGACGGAAGTGTTGATCATCGGCGGAGGCCCTTCCGGACTGGCGGCCGCGATCGAACTCGGCAAACACAACATCGACACCCTGCTGATCGACGACAAGCACGCTCTGGGCGGAAAACTCGTCCTGCAGACCCATAAATTCTTCGGCAGCGAAGAGGACAGCAATGCCGGAGTGCGCGGCCACGACATCGGCAAACTTCTGGCCAAAGAAGTGGCGCAATACCCCTCCGTGAAAGTCTGGCTGAATAGCACCGCGCTCTTTGTTTTCAGCGACAGGAAAGCCGGAGTCCTCAAGGACGGCGTATACAAGATCGTTACTCCCAAGCGGATCCTGAACGCCGCGGGAGCCAGGGAAAAATTCCTGCGCTTCACGGGTAACCATCTGGCCCGCATCTACGGCGCCGGAGCGTTTCAGACCCTGGTCAACCGCGACCTCATCCGCCCCACCGCAAGGCTGTTCATCATCGGCGGCGGCAATGTGGGCCTGATCGCCGGATATCACGCGCTGCAGGCTGGAATCGAAGTCGTCGGCCTGGCTGAAGCAATGCCCCAGTGCGGAGGCTACAAGGTTCATGCGGACAAACTGCACAGGCTGGGCGTGCCGATCCATACCTCGCATTCGATCCTGTGCGCGACAGGTGGCGAGACCGTGGAAGGCATCACCATCGCTCAAGTTGACGAGCGATTCCAGTTCATCCCCGGCACGGAAAAGAGTTTTTCCTGCGATACCATCCTGATCGCCGTGGGTTTGGATTCCCTCTCCGAATTCACTCTGGAAGCCACCGAAGCGGGCATTCCGGTTTATGCCGCCGGCGACGCTTTGGAAATCGCAGAAGCCTCCAGCGCGATGTTCAACGGCAAGATCGCCGGCCTGACCATCGTTCGCGATTGCGGCCATGCTGAGGCCGGAGCGGTTCCCAGCGAATGGTACGCCAAGGCGGAAGTGCTCAAAGCCCATCCCGGGGCGATCAAAGGTTATCAGCACGGCCTGCCCGAAGAGGGAGTTTTCCCCGTCATCCATTGCCTGCAGGAAATACCCTGCAATCCCTGCACCACGGTCTGCCCCACCAATTCCATCCACACCGAAGACGGCGGCTTGATGGCGGTTCCGCTCTACACGGGCTCGTGCATCGGCTGCAACAAATGCCTGCTGATCTGTCCAGGGCTGGCGATCACGCTGGTGGATTTCCGCAAGGACGCGAATCATCCTACAGTCACCATACCCTACGAAGTATTCAATTATCCAGTTAAAACCGGCGACGAGCTCGAACTGGTGGATATCGGCGGCGCTGATCTGGGCAGGTATCCCGTCACGGCGGTCCTGGAGATGAAGGAACGGCACACGCAACTGGTGAAGACCAGCGTCCCGCGAGCCATCGCCAAACAAGTGGCTTCCTTCCGCGTCCAGCCTGCCTCTGTGAGCGAGCCCCTGACGCAGCCGGTCATTCCGCAAAAACTTGCCGACGAGGCGATGATCTGCCTCTGCGAGCGCGTCAGCGTGGGCGAAGTGCGTGAATTGATCAAAGGCGGGATCACGAACCTGAACCAGCTGAAATCGATCACCCGGGCTGGAATGGGGCCTTGCGGCGCCAAAACCTGCGAGACGCTGATCAAAGGCGTGCTGCGTGAAGAAGGCATCCCCGTGGAAAACGTGGTGCCGAACACCAAGCGGCCAGTGTTTGTGGAGGTGCCTCTGGATAAATTCGCGGATGGGAATTCCAGTGGAGGCGGCAATGAGTAAGGTTTACGACGTCGTAGTCATCGGAGCCGGCTCGATCGGCCTGCCCGCGGCCCTGGAACTGGCAAGGCGGGGTCAGAAAGTCCTCGTGATCGATTCCGAAAGCGCGCCTGGCCAGCAAAACAACAAGAAAGCCATTGGCGGAGTGCGCGCCACGCACAGCGATTTCGGCAAGATCAGCGTGTGCCAGCGCTCCATCGAGATCATGCAAAACTGGCGCGAAACCTGGGGCGACGATATCGGCTGGCTAAGCAACGGATACAGTTATCCGGCCTGGGATCCCGAGATCGCCAGGAACCTGCAGGACTTGATGCAGGTGCAGCTCGGTTTCGGGCTGAACATCAAGTGGTTGAGCGCGGATGAATACAACGAACTGGTACCCGGCATCAACATGGACGGCTTGCTCGGTTCCACTTATTCGCCTGAAGATGGCAGCTGCTCGCCCCTGCTGATGAACTCCGCCTATCTGCGCCACGCTTTGCGCAGCGGTGTGGAAATCCACTTCCGGGAACAGGCGATCGGCTTCGAGATGGCTGGCAACCGCATTGAAGCGGTCATCACGGATAAAGATAGCTACAGCGCGGGAACGGTGATCAACGCCGCCGGCAACCAAGCCCGCGAGATTGGCGCCATGGCGGGCCTTGATCTGCCCGTGTTTCCAGACAACCACGAAGCCGGGATCACCGAACCGGTGGCCCGTTTCATGGGTCCGATGGTGGTGGACATGCGCAAGCGCCCAGGCTCGGCGAACTTCTATTTTTATCAGAACCACGAGGGCCAGGTGGTTTTTTGCGTCACGCCCGACCCCCCCATCCTGGGCATCGACAGCCGCAGCAGCTCGGAATTCCTGCCCTTGTGCAGCAAACGCATGCTGGAAGTGTATCCCCGCCTGCGCTACCTGAAGGTCCGCCGCACCTGGCGCGGCCAGTACCCGATGACCCCGGACGGCTTCCCCATCGTGGGCAAGGCCGGAGACAACCTCATCAACGCCGTGGGGATGTGCGGACAGGGATTCATGCTGGGACCCGGACTGGGCGAGTTACTCACCCGGATCTGCCTGGAAGAACTGACCGAAAGCGACCTGCGCGTGCTGCGAAGCTTCGCTCCGGAACGTGAATTCAGCGGCATGGAAGCCTTCAAATAAGCCGTGAGTTCGATTTGATCCGTTTTCCGCGTCGTCCTTGAGGCTGGCTCCTTAGCCTCCGTTATACTCCCCCAATACTCCCCCTTGTTTATTGGGGATGTCGTAGGGGGGCGATAAAAAGGCTAAAGAGCCAGCCTTGAGGGTTTGGCTACAGGGGCTGAAACACCATCACGAACCTGAGGTTCATTCCCGGATCCTCACGATATCCGCAGTTACTCTGACTCTGTGCACGGATGGCGTTACGGGCAGCAAAGCCAGCATGGAAAACGCCAGCAGACGGTTCAAGTTACCGATCCCCACGCTGACCTTCAAGTTAACCGCCGCATCGCCTCCGGCTTCGCGGATAGCGGCGTTGAGGTCGTCCGAGATGTCCTTTTGCAGTGGAGTTAGCGGTATCAAAGACCAGCCCAAGCTCCAGCTCTCGTAGTTCCTGGAAAAAACTCCCACGCTATCATAATCGGCAGAAGAGAGCAGCTTTCCCTGGGGTGAATGTATGCCCGGACTAAGGCTGACGGGGAATTGGGCCCGGTCGGCGCTGAGCAGCAGCCTGCCTCCCACGCAGGCGGAAAGCGCCAGGGTCACGATGGCTGCAAGTACAATGAGCGCTTTATTCATGATCCGCCTCCGGCTGGCCTGGAATATCCGGCACACGCTTGATGAATCCCCTGCCCGCTGCCCGCTCGTATTCACCGTAGGCGTTAAGCAGGATAGCGCTGAGGAAGAACATCCGGCTATCCGTGTCAATGCGCAGTCCCGTGATCGCCTTAGCCGGGTCGGCGGCCAAGGCAGCTTCATACTTCTCAGCCAGATCGTCTTTTCTTAGGAAATTGCCGCCCAAGGGCACCAACATTGGCGGGAGGAACAAGAACAACTGAAACAGGGATCGGCTCGTTTCGGCGGTGAATTCGCCCTCCTTAACCAAGCTCAGGGAATCAGCCAGGCCGCTCCGACTACCCAGGCACACTGGCTGTGTCCATTCCTGGGCTGAGTATGTCACCAAACGGCTGCAAGCGGATAACAACAAAGAAAACATCAAGAACCAGAGCAAACATGTTTTTTTCATGACTTGGCTCCTACCTGTGATTTAACATTACCAAAAATCAGGATTTACGGACGCCTGTCAAGCGATAATTGCGCTGCGCCCGCGAAAGATCCGGATGGGGTTGGCGGATGACCTGGCAGGAGCACGGAAAGGGAACATGCCCGATCCGGTCCGAAACTTACACAATCCCCTGCGGCGAATGTCTACAGGTTGCACAGCCGAAACAAAAGCGCCTGAGGTCATCAGGCGCTTCTTTTTCTTGGAAGTGTCAATTCTATAAGGTCTGGCCGATCAGGCGGGCGATGTTGGCCAAGCGGTTGTTGATATCGGTGAGGGCTTCCTGCTCAGTGGCGAAATTGCGCGCGAGTTTCAGGTTGTCTTCAGCCCGGCGGAACAAGCCATTGGCGTTCGCTTTGGCAGCGTCGCGCTGATTCTTGATCCTGTTGAGGGCCGAGCCCACCGCTTTGGAGGCCTGTTTATCGAGGTCGATATAGTTGTTGTAGGCTTCGGTTCCCCTCGTTTGCAGCACCACGGAGAGGATCACGTAGGGCTGGTAGAGCGAGGAATTCTTGGCCAGGGTGAGGTTGGCATTGGTTTCCGCGTCGTTGTACTTGTTTTGGGAAAGGTAGATGGCGGCCAGGTTCAGGTATACAAAGGGATTTTCCGGATCCACGGCTTTGAGTGCCTGGCAGGAGTCGATCGCCTTCTGGTTCATTTCGGCTGCCACCTTGGGGTCGGTGGCTTCGCTGGCGATGTTGCGATAGAGGCCAATCACGTTCAGATAAGCGTTGACGTTGTTGGGATCGTTCTTGATGAGGCCTTCATATTTGGCGATGGCGTCCTGGGTGCGTCCGCTCCTTTGGTAGGCAGTGGCGAGGCGGCGGCTGATGACGTCGTTATCCGGGGCTTGGTCGAAGGCTTTTTCCAGCAAGGGGATGGATTCAGTGTAGCTGCCTTCGTCGAAGAGCATCAAAGCCAGGCGGACATTAGCAGTGGAATAATCGGGATTGGCAACGAGAGCCTTGCGGAAGGCTTCCTTGGCTTTGGTCTGGTTTCCTTGCTGGTCGTAAAGGTTGCCGACGGCCAGCCAGAGTTCTTCGTCGTTGTTGGCGGTGGCCATTTTCTCCATCAGGACGATTCGCTTGGAGACCTGGTTGGTCTTATCGTAAAGGTCGATCAAAGCCTTGGCGCTGCGTTGGTCCGCGGGATCCAGTTGGTCGGCCTTGAGGAAGTTCTGCTCGGCGAGGTCGTTCTTGTTGGTCTTCACGTAAGTATTGCCGAGGTAGTAGTAGGCGTCCACTTTGTCCGGCTTGAGGGCCACCACCTGGCGCAGGGATTTTTCGGCTTCGGTATAGTTGCCGTTGTTGAAGTAGTTGGTGGCGATGTTGAAGATCTTGTCCATCTCGTTGGAGATAAAAGCGTCCAATTCGCCCATCATGTTGTCTTCGAGGGCGGTCCAGCGGGAGAATTTGTCTTTGCCCACATTGAAACTGACCTGCTTGAGTTCTTCCGACCGGGTACTGTAGAAGCGCATGGAAATGTTGTATAGATTGGTGCGGCTCTCGCTCACGCTGCCCATCGTAATAACGTCCGCAGCCAGGTTCTTGGAGATTTCCTTCATCTCTTCGATTTCCAGATCTTCCACATCGTTGTAGCCAGTCTGTTTGAACTCGGCGGCGGTTTCTGCCAGATCCAGAAGCACATAGTTGGCATGTTTGTCAAAAGTAAGTTCCAGATCGCGGACAGTGAGGATCTTGGTGATGTAACGGCTGGAACTGTCCAGGGCTTTGAGGGGCAGGATCGCCACTTTGGT
>DAHVPC010000045.1 GCA_027318475.1 Candidatus Cloacimonadota bacterium
ATCTGGGACGGCCGTGTAAGCCTGGCGGAGCTTGCCTTGGGAGGCGTGGCGCCAATCCCCGCCATTTCGCGCAAATTCCACAACGCCCTGGCCAATATGGAACTGCAAGGGCTGCATCCGCCCCAGATCGCGGACTTCGTGGCGGCTGAATTTAGCCCCATTTCCGATGTCCGCGGCTCCGCAAACTACCGCGCGCAACTAATCCGCAACCACGTCCTGAAGTATCTGACCGAGTTTCTGGACGGGAGGCGCGCATGAGCAAACTTCCTCCTCACATCAGCGGAAAATTGCATCTGACAGGGACATCGCACTTTATCGGCGACGAGGCTCCGCTGCCGGGAATGCTGCACGCGAAATGCCTGTTCGCGCCCGTTGCGCATGCCCGCATCCTGCGTCTGGATATGTCACGCGCAGCATCCATCCCCGGAATCGCGCGGATCATCACCGCGGCCGACATTCCCGGAATAAACCAGATCGGCCATGTGATCAAGGACGAGCCGCTCTTTCCCGCCACCACGATCATGTATGCCGGCCAGCCTCTTGCTTTGGTGCTGGCGGAAGACGAACTGCTTGCTGAAGACGCGGCGCGCTTGATCGAACTGGAATACGAGGAACTGCCTCCCATTCTGGAAATCGACGCTGCGGACGCTGCCGCCGAATGGTACATCCCCGAACGCAAGATCGAATGCGGTGATGTGGACAAGGCCTTGCGGGAAGCGCCTTTCACACTGCAGGGAAGCACGGAATCAGCGGGACAGGAACACTTTTACATGGAGGGCCAGCGTTGCCGCGCAGTGCCTGGCGAAGGCCTGCAGCTGACGCTGTACACCGCCACGCAAAGCACGCAGGAAGTACAGGAAGTGCTGGCCCACGTGTTGGGTGTCGCCGCGCATAACATCATCGTCGACGTGCCCAGGCTGGGCGGGGCTTTCGGCGGCAAGGAACGCGCCGGCACCCTCTGGGCTTGCCTGGCAGGCTTGGCGGCGCACCTGACCCGGCATCCCGTGCAGATCTTACTCAGTCGTGACGAAGACATGCGTTCCACTGGCAAACGCCATCCCTTCAAAAGCAGGTGGAAAGCGGGCTACGACGCCTCTGGCAGGATCAGCGCGTTCGACATCGAGCTTATGAGCAACGGCGGCGCTTATGCCGACCTCTCCATCGCCATTTTGGAACGCGCCATGTTCCACGCCGAAAACGCCTACCACATTCCCCATGCCCGCATCAGAGGCCGAGCCTGCCGCACCAACCTGCCTCCTAACACGGCGTTCCGCGGTTTTGGAGCGCCGCAGGGCATTTTTGTGATCGAAACCGTCATCGAACGGATCGCCGCGCAGTTGGGCCTCAATCCCCTGCAAGTCCGCCAGATCAACGCGTACCGTTCCGGAGACCGCGCTCCCTACGGCCAAACCGTGCAGGAATGCAACGTCGCTGCGTTGCTCGAAACCCTGTCGGAAAATAGCTCTTACGACATTCTGAAAGAAGAAGTAAGCGCTTTCAATGCCGCCCATGCGGACACCAAACAGGGCTTGGGGATTGTGCCGGTCAAGTTCGGAATATCGTTTACCACCGCGCTGCTCAACCAAGCCTCCGCGCTGCTTTGGATCTACCTCGACGGCAGCGCTTCCTTGACCACCGGAGGCGTGGAAATGGGCCAGGAGGTGAGCACGAAGTGCGCGATCGTGGTGGCGCGCGTGTTGGGCTTGCCTCTGGAGAGCATCCGCGTGGAAAGCAGCAACTCCCAGAGAGTGGGAAACGCCTCTCCCACAGCGGCTTCCACCGGCAGCGACCTCAATGGCAGCGCCGCCCGGATCGCCGCCGAAAAGATCCGCGCGCAATTGCTGCCCGTGGCGCTGGATCTGCTGGCGCAGCAAGGCGTGGAGTGCCCGGAAGAGGATATCCGCTTCGAGGACGGCCGCGTTTTTGCAGCCTCCAATCCGGAAAAAAGCGTCGCTTTCGCCGATCTTGCCCGCCAGGCCTATAATTCCCGGATACCCCTGGCCGCATATGGCTACTACAAAACCCCGGGCGTGCATTTCGATCGCGATAAAGGAGTGGGCAACCCTTTCCATTACTACGTTTGTGGCTGTGCGCTGTCCCAGGTGCAGATCGACCTCCTCAGCGGCGAACATCGCCTGCTCAAGACTTTCATCGTGCACGAGAACGGCAACAGCTTGCACGAGGACATCGACCGCGGCCAGATCATAGGCGCTTTCGTGCAAAGCGCGGGCTGGTGCACCATAGAGGAACTGCCTTACGACGCCCAAGGACGCTGCCTGGCGGTCAACCCCTCCACCTATAAGATTCCCACGGTGCGCGAAATCCCGGAATTGCTGGACGTGCAGATAGTACCATCCGGTGCTGAATACGCCAGCGTTTTCGGCAGTAAGGCGACCGGCGAGCCGCCCTTCATCTACGGCCTCTCCGTGTGGCTGGCCATCCAAAACGCGGTCCTGGCGGTCAATCCCCAGGCCCGGTTGGCTTTTCCCGCCACTCCGGAGGCGGTTCTGCTGAGTCTGAACTCAAACAAGGAGCGATAACATGGTCAAAGCCGTCATCGACATCGGTTCCAGTTCCCTCAAATGCTCCATCGCCAGACTGGAGCAGGGCAAGATCACCATCCTGGACGACCTCAACCTGGTCACCAAACTGGGCGCGGAACTGGCTGTCAGCGGCAACATCGGAACCGCCTCCATGGACCGCAACATCCAGGCGCTGCGGGAAATCCAGGCCAGCTGCGCCAGGCATCAGGTGGAGGAAGTGCTCTGCGTGGGCGCGGAAACCTTGCGCAAAGCAGGCGACGCCGCGATTTTCCAAGACCGGGTGCACAACGAACTGGGCTGGGAACTGCGCATTTTGAGCTCCGACGAGGAAGCGCGCCTGAGCTTCCAGGCCTCGGCTTCCATGGCGCCGGATGATGCCCTGGCGCTGGTCATCGATTCAGGTGGAGGCAGCACGGAATTCACTTTCGGAACGGGCGGCAAGATCCGGGAAAAACACAGTTTGCCTTTGGGAGCAATGGTCCTCACAAGCAGATTCATCCATTCCGATCCCGCTTCCCCAGACGATCGGGCAGAACTCAAGCGTCATATCGGAGCAGCATTGCAGGCTGCTTTCCCCGCTCCGGAACAGGCTTTCGCCATTGCCTGCGGTGGCAGCGCGACCAGCCTGGCTTCCGTAAGCCTGGCCCTGCCTGCGTTCGATGCCCTGCGCATCCACGGATTGCAGCTCGCGGAGAGCGAAATAGCCCGTCAGGTGGAACTATACGCCAGCCTGGACAATGCCGCGCGGCAGGATATCATCGGCCTGCGCAAGGATCGCGCCGACATCATTTTAGCAGGCGCGGTGCTGCTACAGGAGATCCTGAGGCATTTTAACCTCGCGGAAGTAACGGTTTCCACCTACGGCTTGCGGCACGCCCTGCTGGTGTAGCATTCCAGTGCTACACAGGAAGAGGTAGGATTGGAATCCTGCCCTACATGGCGCTTGGGGATGGAATGCATAAATGAGGAAAAAATGGTGGGCCCAGAGGGAGTCGAACCCCCGACCATCCGGTTATGAGCCGGAAGCTCTACCAGCTGAGCTATAGGCCCCACCTGTGTGTTATCCTTTGATTTGCAGGTCTTTATTCTGTCAAGTGAAATCGCCGCCTGATTATCCACCTGTTTTGACGAAACCAGCAATTGCCTAAACCTCAACTCTTTGCTGTTGTCGCCCTGGCCTGAAAGCCTTAATCAAGTCTTAATCAAGCCTCAATCAAGCCTCAATTATTAACGCTTGATTAAGGCTTGATTAAGAAGTGATTGACTGCAAGCCGCAAGGGCGTAACAGGATTGGTCTTACATTAGAGATGGTTACATCGCAACGACGAATGCATCGTGCCTGGAAGACTATAACCTTATGATGGATACACGAATAACGATCAATACTGCAGATAGGGTCTGGAGAAGCGTTCTGCGTGAGTTGAACCGGGCTCAGATTTGTTCAGACTATCCGCCCGTCCCTTAATTCGATGATCCGGCCGGCCTTTGCGGCCAATTGGGGATTGTGGGTGACCAGAATGATGGTCAGGCCGGCGGACTTGTTCAGGTCAGCCAGAATGTCCGCGATTTCGGTGCTGCGCTTGCTGTCCAGGTTGCCCGTGGGTTCGTCGGCGAGGATGATCTTGGGTTGGTTGATCATGGCCCGGGCGATGGCCACGCGCTGCATTTCGCCGCCCGAAAGTTCCTTGGGTAGATGGGTCAGGCGGTGGGAAAGTCCCAGCCGTTGCGCGAGTTCCAGCACGTCCAGCGCGTTCTCCGCCCGTTTGTGAAAAGCGAAGGGCAGCAGGATGTTTTCTTTCACGGTGAGGGTGGGGATGAGGTAGAACTTCTGAAAGACGTATCCGAAGAGGTCCCTGCGGATGCCGGTCAATTGGCGTTCGGAGAGGGATTTGCCGTTCTGGAAGATGGGCGTCCCGGCCACGTTCAGGTCTCCCGATGAAGGCGTATCCAGGCATCCGAGCAGATGCAGGAGCGTGGTTTTGCCCGAGCCGGAGGGCCCCACGAAGGACACAAAATCGCCCGCACGCAATTCGAAATCAACCTTGTCCACCGCGACGATCTGCTCCGAGCCGCGGTCATAGACCTTGCTCAGGCCGTGGGTTTGGATCAGGACCTGGCTCATAATTCCCCCTCGCTGCTGCGGATCGCCTCGATGGGCTTGATCCGGGCGGCTCTCCACGCCGGATAAATTCCACTGACCAGGCCGATCAGGACGATGATGCCGATGGAACGGAGCACCAAAGGCGCGTCGATGCGGATCAGCGAACCGGTGGGCGAATAGGGCAGCACGTAGCGGATGAGGGCATCCGTCGCTTTGGAAAGCGCGATGGACAGGCCGGAACCGATGATCCCACCGATGAAACAGAGGATGGCGGTTTCCAGCCAGATCAACCTGAAAATGTGCGCTGTGGCGGCACCGAGGGATTTCATGATGCCGATTTCCTGATAGCGTTCGAGCACGGACATCAGGATGGTATTCATCACCCCGACCATGGCGATGAGGATGGCGATGATGGCGATGGACATCACCATCACCCGGGCCGTGGAAACCAGGCTGGAGATGGTATTTTTGACCTGCGCCATGGAGACCACCTGCACGTCCTCCAGTTCATAGAGTTTTTCCTCGTAAGCGGCGATATCTGTGTCCTTCTTTAGTTTGATGCCGATGCTCGTGAGTTGGTCCTGGACACCGAAGATGTTCTGCATGGTTTTGAAAGGCATAAAGATAGTTCCATCGTCCTGGGTTCCGCTGCGGTTGAGGATGCCCACGACCATGACCTCGACATTCTTTTCCGGGATGAGGATCTTGTCGCCGACCTCGCGTTGCTCGAGTTCGCCCGCCTCATAACCCAGCACGGCTTCCAGCGCGTTGGCGTCCTGAAACCAGCCACCCTGCCTGAAAGTGAGGTAGGTCTTCATTTTGGGATAGGTGACGGGGTCGATGCCCAGATACCCGACGACTCCGCCGTCCTCGCCTTTGTTGACGTCAAAGACCGTCTGCATCAGCATCGGGGTGAGCTCTTCCACTTCGGGATTGGCGCGCAGGCTGTCCAGAGTGTTTTCGGGCATGTAACGCAGGCCCTTGCCGCCTTGCAGCATCAGGGTCGCGGCTTCGTAGGGACAGCCTTTGGCGGTGAGCAGGACCTGGAAGCCGAGGTTGTCGATGTCCTTGTTCAGCGAGGATTGGTAGCCCTCGTTGAAACCGAAGAGGGAAACCAGCACCCAGGTGGAAAGGGCAATCCCGAAAACGGTGAGTATGCTGCGGACGCGTTTGCGGCGCAGGTTTTTGTAGGCAATGCCGGTGATTGTTGGCATGATCGTGTTCCTATTGCTTGAAGATGAAGGTGTTCATCAGGATGAGGTTTTTCTTCACTCCGCGCAGCGTGTAGAGGAAGTCCTTATCAGTGGCGGGAGCGGGGTTTTTGATCGCTGCGACCTTGCCGCTGCCCTTGCCGGTTTTGATGTCGAAGGTGGCAAAATCCGTCCTGGTCAAGCCAGTGAACTGGCTGGTAAAAGAGGTGGCTTTGAACTTGGCGGCGTTCTTCGAAGAGAGTTTCTGGTAGTAGAGTTTGAGGATCCTGCCCTTGGTATCCAGGGCGAGAAAGACCTGCAATCCGCCGTATTCGCCCTTTTGATTCACTCCGTGTATGTAGCCGATGAGGGTCTTCCTGCTGTAGATCTTGTAGATGGTATAGGATACGTCGATGGTCTCGTAGAGTCCCGTAAACTTGTCCCCCAGGGCTTTTTCGACGTTGGCGAGGGCCGTTTTACCACCGCTTTTCTGTAATGAGGCGTATAGCGTAGTATATCCTGTGGATGCGGGAAACAGGCGTTTGACGTCGTTGTCGGGGTCGTTCAGATCGCAGCCTGTGGCGGCACTGAGCAGCAGAGGCAGGAGCAACAACAAGGATAACAGAAGATGTTTGAGCATGGGAAGGCGTCCTTAGAAGTTCAATCCATGGTAGTAATAGATCTGGCCGACAAGTTTGTAGTTATCCTGCTCCAGATCGTAATTGTACATGGTCCGGAAAGTGAGGTCCGGAGTGGCGCGGAAAGCCAGGCCGGCGGACAGGTCTTGTTTTTCAAAGACGGCATGCTTGGAATAGAGGTATTGACCCTCGAAGGTCAGCCTGTCTTCCTCCAGCAGATGGATTCCGCCCCGGACCAGCAAGGCCCGGGCGGGCTGATTGTAGAAATCGCCGGTGAGGGCATCGAACTTCAGGCTGAAGTTCAGATAGCGGGCGGAACCATCCACACCGACGTAGTTCTCCGGATGGACGATATATTCTCCGGAAGCGCTGTCCAGATGTCCGAGTCGGTAACCCATCGCTTCGAGGACTCTGCCATGCACCCCGGAAATGCCCACGGTGTAGTTGCTTCTGTTGAAATTCCCGAAGCCGAGCCTTCCGGCCAGCAGGTAGTTTCCTTCCTTGTTGTAGAGGTTCATGCCCGCTCCATTGGTGGCGGATGCGGAGAACTTGATCCAGTCCCGGTCCAGTTCCGCGCCGAGACCCCAATCCCGGTCATAGGTGAAGACCTTCATGGTCATGTCCGGAAGCAATGCGGCGTGGTTGTCGTCATAGGAGGAAAGTCCCGTGGCGGGCTTGTTGCTGCCCAGCCAGACGTCGAAGCCGGGGAACTTGTGCTTGTAGTAGAGGTTATAGATCTGATTTTCGAAGCGCGGCTTGATCTTTTCGTTGTAGGCGACGCGGTATTGCACGGCCAGGGTGCCGAAATCGCGGAAACCGTTGTTGAACTTGCGGATATAGTCGAATCCCAGCGAGGGTTTCTGCATGGCTTCATGCGGATGGAAGGAATATAGGACCGCTTCGTTCGTCAGGCCGTCGTAACCACCCACCAGTTGAGCCTCCACAGACAGCAGCTGTTCCGTGGCCTGCAGAGGCGTTCCCAGCCAGGCCATAACTATGCCCAGAGCCAGTTTTCCAAGGCTTTTCAGCAAGATGTGTCTCCTGTGGGATTGTGCCGGGTTCAGATCTTCAGGTCAATGTAGCCGGTGTAGACCGGCTTGCCGTCTTGGGAGAACTTGAGCTCCACTTCCCAATCCCCGCCCATCACGAAATTCACCGGGATGGCATAGACCTTTTTCTTGTTGATCTGGAGGGGTTGGTGGCCGGTGTCGTGGGCTCCGCGCATGGAAGGCATATAGGTATTGGCGGTGACAGCCAGCTGGTTATCGACCACCTTGCCCTTGGCATACACGGTCACGAGCAGAACATTCGGCCCGATCTTGGGCTTGGACTGCCATTGGTAGGATATATAGCGGTCGCTGCTGATCCAGTAGGTTTTCTTGGGGGAGGAAAAGATGTATTTGGTGGCGTTTTGGGATTCGGCGCTGGCAAGGGTGTTTCCCACAGTCAGGTGTTTCTGGCAATCCGCGCATTGGGCGTTGGCTGCCAGAGGCAGCAGCAGGGCCAGGGCGATAAGGGCCAGGATGGTTTTCATGATTGTCTCCTTGTATTATTTCAACATGCGTTTCACGGTTTGTTGCAGCTCTGCCATCACCTCATCCGAACCGGAACGGATCTGTTCCACGATGCAGGAATTGAGGTGGGCGGCAAACAGGTTTTGCGCCACGGCGTTGAGTGCGCTTTTTATGGCCGCGATCTGGGTGAGGATGTCGTCGCAATACACGTCTTCCTCCACCATCTTGCGAATCCCGCGAACCTGTCCCTCGATCCGGCTCAAACGGTTGGCCAGGCGGGTCTTTTGCTCCGGGGCATGATGGGCCCGGCGAGTTTCACATTTGCACTCTGGCATGGCGTCTCCTTAATTCTTAATACCCCATGGGGGTATCTATAGGTTAAGCGAAACAGGAGCCAAACCAAGGATTTTTTTGACTCTCTTGCAATTGGGGTGGGTAAGCCCCGGAGGGTGCGTCAGAACATAGCGAGGGTGTGCAGCCCCTCGAAACGGCTCCCCACCCCACAAACTCGCTGCGTTCCCGCGATCATTGCGCCGTCATTGCGCGCTCATTACGGGGTAAGCCCGCAATGAGCGCGCAATGATCCCGTAGTGATAACGGGAGAGAAACTGGTCTCATGCAGGCCTGTTTATTATATCTGGCGAGTTCTTCTTCCCGGTTCAGGATTGGGCTGGGGAAGGGCGGTGAAGCAGCTTGTAGATCTCGAACCAGAGGACGCTGAGGGTGCCCACTGCCAGGCAGAGTAGCAACTCGGCGAAATTCAGCTGATGCAGGTGGAAGATATTGGTGAGGGCTGGCACCCGGTTGACCAGGATCACCAGAGCAAAGACCCCCGCGATCAGGTAGGTCATGGCTTTGTTCGGGGTTTGGAAGATCCGCAGCAGGTTTTTGTTCCAGGAGCGGTTGGTGCTGATCAGGGTGATATTGGTGAACACCAGGGTGGTAAACACCCAGGAACGCAGATGTTCTTCCGGCAAACCTCTAAAGTGCCCGATGAAATAAAGCGCGGCCAGCACGAGCAGCACGCCGAAGCCCTGGGCCAGCCCGATGCCCACCATCCTTTTGCCAAACACCGATTCTTTGGGTGATCGGGGCGGCCGGTTCATCACGTCATCTTCCTCGCCTTCCATCTCGAATACGATAGAGCAGGAGGGGTCGATGATCAGTTCCAGAAAGGCGATGTGCACGGGGAAGAAGATCAGGGGGTAATCCGCCAGCATCGCTGGAATCAGCGACATCCCGGCGATGGGCACGTGCAGGGAAAACACATAGACGAAGGACTTGCGCAGGTTGTCGAAGATGCGGCGCCCCATGCGGATGGCGCTGATGATGGAGGAAAAATCGTCGTCGGTGAGCACGATGGCGGAGGCTTCGCGGGCGACGTCCGTGCCCCTCTGCCCCATGGAAATGCCGATGTTGGCGGCTTTGAGGGCGGGCGCGTCGTTGACTCCGTCGCCGGTCATCGCCACCACCTCGTTGTTGGCTTTGAGGGCCTGGACGATGCGCAGCTTCTGTTCGGGAACCACGCGGGCGAAAATGGAAACGTCGCGGGAGCGTTCCCGCAATTCCTCATCACTCATGGATGCGAGTTCGGCGCCGGTGATCACCTTATCCAGGTTGCGCAGGCCGATCTGCTGTCCGATGGCTCTGGCGGTACCCACATAGTCGCCGGTGATCATGATGACGCGGATTCCGGCGCGATAACATTCTTTGACCGCGGCGGGAACGGTTTCCCGGATGGGATCGGCGAGCGCCAGGAAACCCAGGAAATGAAAGCCGAAGCCTGATTGGGCAGCGGGCAAAGCTGCTGGATCGGCTTCAGCGGAGGCCACTCCAAGCACACGCAAACCGGCGTCGGCCATGGCGGAAACTTGCCGCATCAGATCCTCGTAGGTCCCGGGATCCAGTTTGCACAGGCCGAGCACGGCTTCCGGCGCGCCTTTCACGGCAGCCAGCCATTGGGATCCCTCGGCGTTTTGCCACACGTTGGTCATGGCGCGCAGTTCGTCGGTGAGGGGGTATTCCCGCACCAATTGCAGGTCCTGGATACTCGTGTGGGCAGCGTCGTCAGCCTGTTCCAAAGCTGTATGGATGGCTTTTTCCATGGGGTCGAAGGGTTGGGGCAAACAGGCCAGAACCCCGTGCAGCAGGATCTCGCGGCTGCTTTCCGGAAGGGGTGCGGGTTGTTTCTGGGTCAGGTCGGCGCTGCCAGACTGGCTCCAGACTTTTTGGACCGTCATGCGGTTGTAGGTGAGCGTGCCGGTCTTGTCGGTGCAGAGAACGGTAGCCGAGCCCAGATTTTCGATCGCCTGGGTCCGCCGCGTCAGCACGTTCTTTTTGGACATGCGCCAGGCTCCCAGGGCCATAAACACCGTCAGCACCACCGGGAATTCTTCCGGCAGCACGGACATCGCCAGCGTGATGCCCACCAGCAGCGAATCCAGCAGGTTTCCCCGCGAAACATAATAAACCACGATCACAAGGACGCAGAGGAACAGGGCGAAAAGCGCGAAGTTCCGCACCAGTTTTCCAGTGTCCCGGCTAAGCTTGGTTTCCTCTTCCTTAACGCCTTGCAGGGATTTCCCGATCTTGCCCAATTCGGTGCTGGAGCCCGTGGCGAAGACCCTGGCAATGCCGGTTCCGCTCACGATGAGGGTGCCCGAATACACGCAGGGCAGATCGTCTCCGCCTGGAGCAGGCAACTCTTCCTCGCCAGCCCACAATTGTTTGCGCACCGGCACGGATTCCCCCGTAAGCAGCGATTCATCCACGTTCAAAAGGTTGTTTTGCAGCACCAGGGCATCGGCTGGAACGCGGTCGCCTTCAGCCAGCACCACCAGATCGTCCACCACGACCTCGCGTCCCGGAATCCTGGTCCGCACACCTTCGCGGATCACCAGAGCGCGTGGACTGGAAAGGTTTTTCAGGGCTTCCAGGGCATGTTCGGTCTTGCGTTCTTGCACCAGCTCGATGGCCATGACGATCACTACGGAAGCCGAAAGCACCAGCGCTTCCTGCAGGTCGCCCAGGATCAGGTAGAGCACCGCGCAAGCCACCAGCAGCAGGAACATCGGCTCGCTCACCACGTCCCACAGCAGTTTCCAGAGCTTGCGCTTTCCGGAAGAAGGAAGTTCGTTGTAGCCGTGCTGCTTCAGGCGTTCCTGCACTTCTTGCGCGTTCAGGCCTTGCTGTTTATCGATCGGTGTTGTCATAGTTACCTCTGTTTGGTGCTGGGGAGAGCGGGATCAAAGCAGTTAAGCGGATCAGAAATAGCGCAGCAGGATGTAGGCTGTGCTGATGAGCAGAGAGAGAACAGTGTAGATCGCGCTGACCTTGGTGAATTCCCAGAAGGACACATGGATGCCGTTGCGTTTGGCGATACCGGCGGCGACGACGTTGGCCGAAGCGCCGATCAGGGTTCCGTTGCCGCCCAGGCAGGTTCCCAGAGACATCGCCCACCAGATGGGATCGATCTGGCTGGCCTGGGTGATCACCAGGCCGATCCGCTCCAGCATGGGAATCATTGTGGCCACGAAGGGCACGTTGTCGATAAAGGCGGAAAGGACTCCCGAGAGCCATAGAATGGCCATGGCGGTCGGCTTGGGCTGATCATGCGTGGCGGAGAGCACCTGATGGGCAAGTTTATCGATAAACCCGGTTTCCACTAGGCTTTCCACAATCATGAAGAGGCCGATGAAGAAAAACAGGGTCACCCAATCCACTTCATTGATCAGGATTTGTTCCACTTTCTTCCGGTTTCCGACCATGACGAGCAGCAGCCCCGCAGACATGGAAACCGTGGCGGTGCCCAGGTGCAGAACGCTTTCCAGAGCCAGCAGCACCAGCATGACCCCCACCGTGAGGCCGGAAATGATCAGCAGCCTCTTGTTCCGGATCAGGTTCTCTTCCTTGAAACTCATCAGTTTGGCTCGGTTTTGCATGCTGACCCGGAGCTTCTTGCGGTACATCACCACAATCAGGCCCAAGCTGGCCAAAGTGGTGAAAACGATGGCCGGCGTGAGGTTGAAAATGAAATCCAGGAAGTTGTATTTGGTGGCGCTGCCGATGATGATGTTGGGCGGGTCGCCGATCATGGTGGCGGCTCCTCCCATATTGGAGGCCACAACCATGGTGATGATGAACGGCAGGGCGCTGATGCTCAATTCGTGGCAGATCAGCATGGCGATGGGCACCAGGATCATGATGGTGGTCACGCTGCCTAAAAATGCAGAGGCGACGGCGGTAAACACGAACATCATCAGCATGATGATGAGGGGATTGCCGCGGGCTTGTTTGGCGGTCTTGATCGCCACATACATAAAGACCCCGGTCTCACGCAGCACCGAGATCACCAGCATCATTCCGATCAGGAAGAAGATGACGTTCCAGTCGATCGCCCGGAAAGCCACTTCCTGGCTCAGGATGCCCATCAAGATCAGGATAAAGCCGCCCATCAGAGCGGCGAGCATCTTGTTGATCCACTCTGTGATGATCAGCAAATAGGTGATTACAAAGACTGCCAGGGCGGCGAGCATGGTGAGGGCGGGGCTCATGCCTTGATCACCTTGCGGAAGATGTCCATGGCGGTCACGACGCCCACCAGGACGCCTTTTTCGACCACGCTGAAATAGCGCCGGTGCTGCTGGATCATGTTGTAAACCGCCTCCACGATGGAAGCATCCGGGGTCAGGACTTTCATCCCGGTTTGCATGATGTCCCGGACCTTGATCTCGTTTTGCCTTTCAAACAGGGTTTCCAAGGGTTCGTAGGATTTCAGGAAGGCCAGATCGTCCATCATCATCAGGTAATCCGGAACGCCTACTTTGAGAACGTCCAGGATATGCGCCTCGCCCAGATAGCGCATCTGCTCATCCACCACCGGCAACATGGCCAGTTTGTGTTCGTTGATCTGGCTGTTCAATTCGCTCAGCGGGGCATCCGGTCCGATGCAGAAGGGGTTGGAAACCATGATGTCTGCTATGGTAACGTCCCGGCCAACCTCAATGCCTTGCTGGCGCAGATAGGTAATAACGGCGTGGCCGTCAGCCAGGGCGTGCATGCGGGCTTTGGCGGCGGGATCCTGGGAGAGTTTGAGCAAGGCAGCCACGATGTTTAGGTAGATTTTAGAGGAGGATTTATCTGTAAAGATGAGTACTACCCAATCGACCGGGATGCCAGCAATATCAAGCGGGGTTTGCAGATACGTCATGCCAATGAGAGTATCGGAAAGGCCTTCCACACGGATATGCGGGATCGCGATGCCCGAGGCGTAGGCCATGGTCGATTCCTGTTCGCGAGCCAGGATGGCCTCCAGAAAAGAGCTGCCGCACTTGGGTGTGGAATGGCGGTACTGCTGGCAGATCCGGTTTATGCAGTCCTCATAGGCCTGCTCCCGGGTGAGGATTCGCTGCTCAAAAGCGATGGTTTTGGCGTTCAAGAAGTCGGCTAATAGCATCTTTACCTCGTTTAGAGTGTTTTTTTGAGGCATCTTTTACTCCGCCCGATTCCGGTCAATGTTTTTCACCGGGAACGGCTTCTCCTGGGGCTTGGGCAGGATATTCCTTGACACATTCAGGCATGCCAGAGACGGGGATAGGCATGGAAAAATCCCGGCTCCACTCCTGTGAACTCAAGCGCCATCGGCAGATCGCGCCGCCTCTGTGCGCAGTTTGCCCGCGGGTGCTGAAATGCCGGTCCTTCCGCATCTGGTACCGGCTGAACCGTGATGAGTACCTGGATTTTGTCACCGACATCTGCCGAAAATTCCCTGATAAATATACCCTGGAGGTATCCTTCATGCCCGAGAAACAAACCTTCGTCCAGGTCGTGGACCTCGCCACAGGCGCGATCGAAAAGATCGTCAACCTGCGCGAGATCGAAGCCCTGACCCCCGAGGAAAAGCTGGAGCTTTCCCGCAACAAGAACCTGTTTGTCGTCACCCACCGCCTGGAACCCATAGTGCGCGTGGAACTCCGTAAATCCGCCATCAGCCAAGCCCAGCATTTTGGCCCCAAGCCAGTCGCCGCGCCGCAACCGATAGTCGAGGTTACCAAAGACCCGCTGCCCTCAACGGCACCCAAAACGCGGAAGAAAAGGTAGCAGCTCCGCCCCGAGCGAAAAAAAACCTTTTCAGAATTGCGCCATGGAATTTAATGGCACAACGGTCTGAAATGGAGACCCTTAAGGCCGCCGGACCTGGTTGCCGGAGGCCAAACCCTTAGGAAAGGAGAACTTATGTACAAACTTGATGACGCCCATCTGGAGGCGGCCCAAAACATAGCCGCCAAACACAGGCGCAAAAAAAGATGCGACGAATGCTACGACCGCGGTTGGATCGGGATCACGGAGCAAAACCTGCTGGTCCTCTGCACCCGCTGCGTGGATATGGAAAGCGCGCTTGCCGAATGGAAGGAATATGTGTCCGGACATGAGGACCTGAAAGAGCATTTCAGCGAACTCTTTGAAGAAAAGCCGGTGGAGGAAAGCGGCAGCGAACATGCCAAACCGAGCCTCCACGAGCACACGAAGAGCAATCCCCGCTCCAACCAGTCCTTTGTGCCCGGCCAAAGACGCATGGGTCACTCCAAAAAGATCGGATAAACAGCAGCTTTGACCACGCGAAGAAGGATTCTAGCCACCTGAATATGTATAAAACCATCGATCTCAAGGAAAGCCCCCAACTGCTGGAAGAAAGCATCCGCGCCTACTGGCGGAAGCACGAACTGGCGAAGAAAAGCGTGGATTTCCGGGCCGGAGCGCCGCAATTCATCTTTTACGAAGGGCCGCCCACAGCCAATGGCCAGCCCGGCATCCACCACATGATGGCGCGCACTTTGAAGGACATCGTTTGCCGCTACAAGACCATGACCGGTTTCCAGGTGAAACGCAAGGCGGGATGGGACACGCATGGCCTGCCCGTGGAGATCGAAGTGGAAAAGCATTTGGGCCTCGCCGACAAGAAAGGCATCGAAGATTACGGCATCGAGATGTTTTGCTCCGCCTGCCGCAATTCCGTCTTCAGCTACGAGAAACTCTGGCGCGAAATGACGGAATTGATGGGCTACTGGATCGACCTCGACCATCCCTACATCACGCTGACCAACGACTACATCGAGTCCGTGTGGTATATCCTGAACGACTTTTTCCAGCGCGGCCTGATCTACAAGGCCCACAAGATCGTGCCTTATTGCCCCAGCTGCGGCACTCCGCTTTCCTCGCATGAGGTCGCCCAAGGCTACAAGGACGTCGAAGACCCCTCCGTGTTCGTGCGCTTCAAGGCCCTCGACGCAGAAGACACCTGGTATCTGGCCTGGACGACCACGCCCTGGACCCTGATTTCCAACGTCGCCCTGGCGGTGCATCCGGACGAAACCTACGTGCAGGTGAAGCACCAGGGCCAGCATTACATCCTGGCCAAAGCCCGCCTCGAGGTTCTGGATGGGGATTACGAGCTCGAATCCGAGTTCGCGGGCAGCAGTTTGGAACGCCGCCCCTACGAACCGCTCTTTCACTTCGTGCCGGTGGACAAACCCGCCTGGTACGTGGGTTTGGCGGATTACGTGAGCATGGAGGACGGCACCGGGATCGTCCACACAGCGCCGGCTTTTGGCGCGGACGACTATGCCCTGGGCCGCAAATACGATCTGCCCTTCATCCAGCCAGTGGACGGCGAAGGGAAATTCACTTCCGCGATCGAACCCTGGAAAGGGATCTTCGTCAAAACAGCGGATAAAGACATCATCCGCCACCTGAAGGAAAACGGCAGGCTCTACCGGCGCGAACAGGTCAAACACAGTTACCCGCACTGCTGGCGCTGCGACAACATGCTGATCTATTACGCCCGGGAAAGCTGGTATATCCGCACCACCGCTTTCAAAGAACAACTGCTGGCCAACAACGCCGGCATCAAGTGGTACCCGGACTTCGTGGGCAAGAAACGCTTCGGCGAATGGCTGGAAAACAACGTGGACTGGGCTCTTTCCCGGGACCGTTTTTGGGGCACGCCGCTGAACATCTGGGTGTGTCCGGATTGCGGCGCCCAGCGCTCACTCGGCTCGCTGAAGTCACTCCGCGAACTGGGTAAACTGGCGGACGGAAAATCCGTACCGGCGGACATCGAATTGCACCGTCCCTATATCGACGAAGTGGTGTTGGATTGCGCCTGCGGCGGCCAAATGGTCCGCACTCCGGAAGTGATCGACTGCTGGTTTGACAGCGGTTCAATGCCGTTCGCCCAATGGCACTATCCCTTTGAAAACGCCGACCGCTTTGAAACTGAACTCTTCCCCGCCGACTTCATCTCCGAAGGCATCGACCAAACGCGCGGTTGGTTCTATTCCATGCTCACCATATCCACCCTGTTCAAGGGCGTTTCCAGCTACAAGAGCTGCCTTGTGAACGACATGATCCTGGATAAAAACGGCCAGAAGATGAGCAAATCCAAAGGCAACGCGGCCGATCCCATCCAGTTGATGCAGGATTACGGCGCGGACGCCATCCGCTGGTACCTTCTGGAAGTTAGCCCGCCCTGGGTGCCCACCCGCTTCGATGTGGACGGGGTCCGGGAAATCCTGGGCAAGTTCGTCGGCACGCTCAAGAACGTCTATTCCTTCTTCGCGACCTATGCCAACATCGACGGCTTCGACGCCACCGCTTATCCCACAGACTGGAAACGGGAAGCGGAAATCGACCGCTGGATCGTGTCGCGGCTGCAAACCCTGGTCCGGGATGTACGCATCTGGATGCAGGACTACGAGTTCACCCGTGTGGTGCGCGCCCTGCAGGATTTCGTGATCGACGAAGTTTCGAACTGGTATGTGCGCCGCAGCCGCAGAAGGTTTTGGGCGATGGAACTCACCGCGGACAAGGTGGAAGCCTACCGCACCCTCTATCAGGTGCTGCTGTCCGTGTCCAAACTGATCGCGCCCTTCGCACCCTATCTGGCCGAAGAGATCTTCCAAAGCCTCGGAGCCGGCGAAAGCGTACATCTGGAGGACTTTCCGGTACCGGACGAGCAGTGGATCGATCCCGGCCTGGAGCGCGAAATGCAGGTCATCATCGATCTGGTCGGCTTGGGACGTTCCGCCCGCAACGCTTGCCAGATCAAGATCCGCCAGCCTCTGGAACAGATGTACGTACCCGCCAAATACCAGGCGACCGTGGAACGCATGTTCGACCTGATCCAGGAAGAAGTGAACATCCACCGCATCAATTATGTGGCCGAGGATGAAGACTTCGTCCATTACGACCTGAAGCCGCAGTTCAAGGTCATGGGCCCCAAATACGGCAACCGGATGAAGTCCATCGCGCAAGCGCTATCCTCAGTCAAGGGCGCCGATGTGTTGAAAGCCTTCAACAGCGCCGGAACCTACCATCTGGACGCCCTGGGCATCGACCTGGTTCCTGAGGACGTGTCAGTGCAGATCGTTCCCCGGGAAGGCCTCGTCTTCGAAAGCGCCCAAGACCTCTTCGTGGCGCTGGATATCCATTTGACGCCGAAACTGCTGCGCGAAGGCTACGCCCGCGAACTGGTCAACAAGATCCAATTCACCCGCAAGGAAAAGGGCTTCGAGATCATGGACCGCATCAGGGTAATCTGGCATGGCGACGCCGAGATCCGCGCGGCTTTGGAAACCCACCGGGACTACATC